>CAYTZS010000127.1:0-16267 GCA_964442355.1 uncultured Saprospiraceae bacterium
TTCCCATCACTTCGTCGAAGCAAGCTACCTGTTTATCAAAAAATCCTTGCAAAAGAAACTACCTTGTATTGCACAGTAGCTTGCTATGTCGTAGGTTTGCATCGTGAAAAGACATTAGACAAAAGACTTCAGACATTACAAAGCCAAATGGCAAAATAGTCGTGTGTCTAAAGTCTATTATCTAAAGTCTAACTTCTATAAAAACAATGAAAGTTCAAGGACTCTTAGACAATACAACCCAGCAGATGCGGAAAGGCATTTTGGAACTCTGCATCCTCTCCATCATCGCCGATGAAGGAGAAGCCTACCCGACCGACATCATCAAACGGCTCGAAAAGTCGGAACTGATGGTGGTGGAAGGCACGATGTACCCACTGTTGGCCCGCCTCAAAAGTGCTGGCCTACTGGACTACACTTGGAGGGAATCGGCCAGCGGCCCACCCCGCAAGTACTACACGCTTACCGACGACGGTAGGGATTTTCTCAACGGCCTCGTGACCAGTTGGCATCAATTGGTAAATGCGGTCAGCAACTCAAGCCAGAGTCTTTCGGCGAATTAGGTATTGGGGAATCAGGAACTGGGTGTTAGCACCAATGAAAAATCCCCAATTCCTATTACCAAATGCCCCAATACCAAATCACTAACGAAATCAATTCATCTTACAATGACTAAGGTATTCAATATTAATCTCGGCGGTTTGCCCTTCACCATTGACGAAGATGCCTACGAGACACTCAGCAGCTACCTGAAGACAATTCACAACCATTTCCGTAGCTCAGAGGGCTACGAAGAAATCACTACCGACATCGAAGCACGAATGGCCGAGCTGTTCCAAGAGAAACTGGGTAGCCGCCAAATCGTATCACTAAAGGATGTTCAAGGCGTCATCGCCATTATGGGCACCCCTGAGGATTTCGGTGCCGAACCGATGGAAGATGCAGCCACAACCGACGAACCCAAGTCTGCTTTTGGCAAAAAATTCAAAATTAAGACAGGTAAGCGCTTGTTCCGAAACCCCGACGAGGAAGTCGTGGGTGGCGTTTGCTCTGGTATTGCAGCTTATTTCGGCATCGCTGACCCGCTGTGGGTGCGCTTGGCCTTCTTGCTATTTACGTTCACAGGCGGCTTTGCCGTTCCGCTTTACTTCATCCTTTGGGCCATTTTGCCGAAGGCAGAAAGTGCCAGTGACAAGTTGTCCATGCGCGGGGAGCCAATCAACGCTTCGAACATCGGCAAGATTATCGAAGAGGAGTTCGACCATGTATCGAAAAAAGTGGTGGAACTGAGCGACGAAATCAAGGGCGAGTTCAAGTCAAAAAAAAAAGGTGCCGGGCCGCAGCCTGACGATGAGTCGTCGGGGAGTACAAGAGCCAATGCTTCCACTGGCGGACATCAGTTTAGAGCAGCCGCTGCCGAAGGCGCAAATGTTCTGAGCGGTATTATCAGCGCTGTGGGCGGCATCATCCGCAAAGTGTTTGAAACATTGGTGAAAATTATCCGACCCATTGGCTTCATCATCGGAGTAGCGCTGGTAGCCATGCTGGTATTGATTTGGGTATTCACGGTGGGCGGCTTGTTCATGGGGCTGCCGTTCTCAAGCTTCCTGCACCCTGGCTCCACCATGCTCACCACCCTGGGGGTAGTCAACATCCTGATTTTCCTTGGCGTACCGCTGCTCATGTTGGTACTTGGTGTGATGCGCTTGTTCATGCGCACCAATTTCAAGCCCCGATGGGCGGCTGGTCTTTGGTTGTTTTGGGCGCTGAACTTGGTGAGCCTTATGTTCGTGGGCACAAAAACTGCGAAGGAGTTTTCGAATGGCGGCGAAATTGCGCAGCCAGGTAGCACTTTGAGCACTTTTATCGCTGATACGCTTGTCATCGAAATGGCAAAAAATCCTTACGACGAGAGCTTCTTAAGCTTTGGCGATGGGTTGTATATTTCTGACGACAAGCTCATTTCCGAACACATCCGCTTACGGGTAGAGAAGTCGGAGAGCGGTAAGTTCGAGATTTCTCAAAACAACTATTCACGTGGTGAGGGCATGATGGAAAGCCAGCAACTGGCCAGCAAGATTGCCTATAAGTACGACGTTGTTGACAACCGCCTTGTATTGCCCAGCTTCTTTGAGATTCAAAAAAATGAGAAATGGCGGGCCCAACGGGTGAACATCACCATCAAAGTGCCCCAAGGCAAATGGGTGCGCCCAGGCAACGACTTTGATTGGAGCAACCTTGACCTGCAAGTGGACGAGAAGCACGCTTTTCCTTGGTGGGACAGTCAATACGCTTGGCAAATGGGCCAAGATGGCCTATTCAATGCCGAGTATGCAAAGACACACGCTGAGAATGAGCAGAACCCTGATTTCAGTGGGTTTAACAAAATCAACGTGGATGGCAACATAATTCTGGACATCCGCCAAGGTGGCGAATACAGCGTGAAATTTGCCGATGGCTCCCACAAGACGGACATGGTTGACATCACGCAGCACGGCGACCAACTTAACATCTCCTTGAACGGCGACCTTGACGGCAAGATGGAACTGGAAATTACAACCCCCATCTTGACCGAACTCAACATCACCAATGCCGACAAGGTAAACATCCACGACTTTGATTTCGCCGACATGCGGATCGTGAACGATGGTGAATGCAAAATTGATTTTCGTGCAAATGTGAACAACCTCGAACTGGTGCTCACAGGCGCCAACAAAGCTCAACTCATCGGCAACTGCAACCGCCTAACCGCTGTGTTGAACAGCGAGGCCCGCCTTGACGCCGAGCAACTCGCCGTCAGGGTAGCCGACATCACCGCTACCAATGATAGTTGGGTGAAGATTTCCGCCGCCGATACGCTGCACCAGCACATTGACGAAACGAGCAACTTGGTCTCCAAGCTGAAGACATCAGTAGTGATAGAAAAATAATTTGACAATCCGCAATTTCCGGGGGCATCTTCTACTAAAGATGCCCCCGTTTTTATTTGACAATCAATCAATTATGAAGCAAAAAATAGCACTTGCCGTTTTCTTCGTAGCAGTGGCTTTCCATGCAGCCAAAGCACAGCAAGGGACAGACCAAGAGGCCCTTTTCCAAGAAATCTACACCATGGACAGCCTGCTTTTCTCTGCGTTCAACAAACGGGACGTAGCAGCGATGGGCAACATCTTCGACAAAGACCTTGAGTTTTATCACGACAAGACCGGGCTGACAGGCTATGAGGCCAACCTGCTGCTTTTGGAGCAAATGGCAGCGAGGGACAACGCACCCACCCGTGAGTTGGTGAAAGAAAGCATGGAGGTATACCCCGTGCCAGGCTACGGGGCGGTGCAGTATGCTTCGCACCGATTCTGCCACTTGGAAAACGGACAGCTGGATTGCGGCACGTTCAAGTTCGTACACATCTGGCAAAAAAAAGAAGGGACTTGGAAACTCACCCGAATCGTCAGTTTCGACCATTAACAAAAACGTCGGCAGGGTTTGCACCCTGCCGACGTTCGTTTTTCCTAAAACCAAAAGTCTAAATCGTGGTCAATTGCCTGCTACTTTCCGCACAGCCAACCGAGCCTTGTAATCTTCTGGATTGATTTTCTTGCCGCTCTCCGGGTAGGGCATCACCTCATAAAGTTGTACCTTGAAATTGCCGACAGTGACAGTGTTGGCTCCCTTGTCGGAAGGTTTTCTGATGATTTCCACCACTTGGCTCTTGCCTGCGATGGCCACCGAAAGGTTGACCTTCACGTGGCCTTCCTGTATGCAGTTGACAAACTTTGGGCAGCGGGAATCTTCAGGAACGCTCGTAAATGTAATCTTCAGGTCGTTGTCGGTGACGACAACTGCGGCACCTACCTTAAGTTCAAAAAAATCATCGAGCTTGACGGTAGTGTAGCCAGCTTTGGGCTTCTTGCCACAAGCTGACAACAAAACGACCACACAGCAAAACAGCATTGATGTTTTCAATATTTTCATTGCATAAATTTTGTAGAACGATTTAATAAATCACGTGAACCAAACGAATGCAAGCAATGACCTATTGTGGCCAACAAAACTTAAAGCTCACCAAACTTCGCCTCGTAGGCATAAAGCGCAGCACCTATGATGCCCGCATGGTTGAACATGGCAGCGGTGGTCACGTTCAGTTTGGGGTCAAGGTGCGGGCTGAACTCCTTGAACTCGTTGCTGATGCCACCCCCCAAGATGACAAGGTCAGGTGAAAAAAGGCGGTCAATGTGCATCAGGTACTCGTTGAAGCGCTTGCCAAAACTTGGCCACGACATCTCGTATTTTTTGCGGGCCGTATTGGAAACGTAGTGCTCGGCTACCCAACCTTTCAGGTGTAGGTGCCCCAGTTCGGAGTTGCGAACCAGGTGCCCGTCGGTGAACAGCGCCGAGCCCAACCCACTGCCTATGGTGATGAGCATAACCGTGCCTTTTACGCCCTTGCCCTTGCCATATCGCATTTCGGAAAGACCGGCAGCATCGGCATCGTTCATAGCGATTACTTCAAGGCCCGTAACTGGGCTGAGTAGCGTTTCGATGTTGGCGCCCACCCACGCCGGGTCAATGTTCGCTGCACTATACGCCACCCCGTGGCTGACGATTGCCGGAAAACCGCACCCCATCAGGTTGCCATCGTAACCCGTCTTTTTGACCAGTTCGGAAATGACAGCAGCTACTGCATCTGGCGTTGCTGGTTTTGGCGTAGCCAATTTGATACGCTCACTGAGCAGTTCTCCCTTTTCGAGGTCAACAATGGCTGCCTTGATGCCAGTGGCACCCACGTCAATGCCGAGTATGTTTTTTGATTCCATGTCTTACCATTTTATTTTGTGACTGTGTAAGCTTTTTTTTCCTGTGTTTGCTACCAGTTTGAGGGGGCCTTGACATGCTCAACTCGCCGCCTCCATCAATGAATGACCCTCACTTTCATTTTCACATCCGTTTTCGGTCGGTCACGGGGGTCGGTTTCTACTGCGGCTATTTTTTCCAAGACTTCAAACCCTTTTACCACTCTCCCAAAAACCGTGTAATCTCTGTCGAGGAACGGGGTGCCGCCCTGCGTGGTGTAGGCATCACGCTGCGCTTTTGTATAACGAATCCCTTTCCTCGCCTCTATCATTCCCAGTTCTTCCTCGGTGAGCGATTTGCCCTGCACGATGTAGAACTGAGAGCCGGAGGAGCGCTTTTGCGGGTTGACTTGGTCGCCTTGCCGGGCTGCGCAGAGAGCGCCCTTGACGTGAACGAGCGAATCAACGAACTCGGCTGGAATGGTGTAGCTGGGGCCGCCCATGCCGAGCGCTTGGTCAGGCTTGGCGTTCTTGGAGTCGGGGTCGCCGCCCTGCACCATGAATCCTTCAATGACCCGGTGAAACAACGTCCCGTTGAAGTAGCCTTCTTCGGCCAATTTTAGGAAATTGTCACGGTGCTGCGGCGTGGCGCTGGAAAGTTCGACGGTCATGGTGCCGAAATCCGTCTCGATTTCGACGAGGCACGCAGCAGGGGCCGTCACTTGAATGCGCTTTTCCGCTACTACCGATTTTTTGCCTTTTACAGCTTTCAACTTGATGGAAAAATTACCACTTGTGCTGTAAACATGGTTTGGCGCAGCCAATTTCGAGGTGCCTCCATCGCCAAAGTCCCATTCGAACTCGTCGGCATTTTTGGAAAAATTCTCAAACTTCACCGAAGCCGGAGCCACGTGCCCCACATCAGCAAATGTAAAATCGGCAAGTGGCTTTCCACATGATGTCGCAAACGAAAGCAGTCCAATGGCGATTAAAAATTGAAAAAAACGGGTCATTCGTGAATGATAAATGGGTTAAAGATAAATGATAAGCGATAGGCCAACTCAAAACCTCATCACTCGCTGATCACCTTCACTTTCATCGAAATGTTCTCCAATGGCCGGTCACGGGGGTCACGCTGTGCGTTGGCGATTTTGTCCACTACCTCGAGGCCCTCGGTCACCTGGCCGAAGACCGTGTAATCGCCATCGAGGGGCGGGTAGCCGCCCACCTTCAGGTAGTAGTCAATTTCTTCGGGAGTGTAAAAATTGGGGCCCTTCATTTGAATGATTTGGTTGAGCTGTTCCTGCGGCACGGGACCGTTTTGCACAATGTAAAACTGCGAGCCGCTGGAGCGTTTTTCAGGGTTCACTTGGTCGGGCTGGCGGGCAGCGGAGAGGGCACCCCGGAAGTGCTTCGCTCCGATTTCGGCAGGAATTGTGTAGCCTGGGCCACCCATTCCGAGGGGTTGGCCAGGCATGGCCTTTTTGGAGTCGGGGTCGCCACCCTGAATCATAAAACCTGGGATGACCCTGTGGAAAAGTGTGCTGTCCAAGTAACCCTCTTTGGCCAGTTTAAGGAAGTTCTTTTTGTGCTCCGGTGCGGAGTCGTAGAGCTTGACCTTGATGTTTCCCATCGTAGTTTCGATGAGCACCATTGCCTCACCACTGGCAGCGGCCACTGACTCGGCGCTTGTCGTGTTCTCTGCTTCGCCTCCCTTGCATCCCAGCAAAAAAAGCATTTGCACCAGCGAAAAGAAAAGTATGAGCTTCTTCATGTTCGATTCTTTTTTTTGTAAAAAATTGATTTTCAGTGTTTTATAATAATTTTAAAAAACAAACTAGTTCATTGATGGTGTACTTGAAGCCCCCTGAATGCCATTGGCGGCTTGCCACTCCCGGAAGTATTGAATAACCTTTTCTTTCAAGTACACCTCCTGCGTGGTCACACCTTTTTGCACAAACGGCTTGACAGCATCGTAATGCGGCCACCCATCTGCGTCCCGGCCTTTGAACTCGTAGTAGCCGTCGTAGCTCATCAGGTTGCAGACGGCGATGTGCATCAGGTCTTGTTTTTCCTCCTTCGTAAAATTGGACTTCCAACGGCCAAGCTCCTGCACACCAATCAAAAAAAGGATGGCGTTCATGTCGGGCAGCACGTCCCGTTGCAGGGCATCTTTGACCAAGTGCCGTACTTTTAGCCATTCAAATTCGAGTTCCCAATCTTCCATGTTTCGTTGTTTCAAAAAAGCGGACAAAGATAAGGAGATTTACGATTTTGGATTTACGATTAAAGATTGTGCAAATCGTTGATAATCAGTTTTTTAACTCAATCCGACGATGACATCGTAGGGACGTTAGAATTCCAAATCGGTTCATTCTTCCCGCACCAAAGCTGGAATCTTACCGGCTCGGAGGGCAGCCGGCACCGAAGCCACCAGCCCAATGAAAAGGACAACCCCTGCTACGGCCACAAGGTCAACCAGCCTCATGCTGATGGGATAGGCGTCCACCACAAAGCCTTCTGGGATGGGCACAATACCGAAAATCTTTTGCAAAGCGTACAATATCACCGCAAGTAAAAACCCAGCAAGCAAACCCATCAGGCACAGCAGAAAACCCTGTCCGAGAAAGATATTTCGCACCAACAGGTTGGTCGCTCCCATGCCTTTGAGTATGCTGATGTCGCCCTTTTTTTCCAAAACAATCATCCACAGCGAGCCAATCATGTTGAAGGCCACCAGCACGAGCGTCAGGCTGAGCAGGGCAAAACTCATCCATTTTTCGATGTTCATCAGCTTGAGAAACGACTCCTCTTGCTGGTAACGGTCCTTGACCTGAAAGCCCTCACCCAGTACCCCCTGAATGGCGGCGATGGTTTGTTGCTGGTCGGCACCGGGCTTGAATTTTATTTCCAATGCACTCACCTCGTCGTAGGCACCGAGCAGGTCACGGGCAAATTCGAGCGACACCAGCACGTACTGGTTGTCGAAGTCCTGCTGGATACGGAAACTCCCGGCCGGGTAGGCCATTCGCTTTTTGAATGGTTGTTCTAGGCTGCCCGTTTTTTCCCGTTTGGCCATGAAAATGTTGAGCGTGGCAAAGGGGTCTTCCATGTCCACCTGGAGCTTGTTCCGCACGCCACCGCCGAGTATGGCGAGGTTTCGGTCACCAGAACTTAGGCGGTACTGCCCCTCAAAAATGGCAGAATCGAGTCCGCTGACGCTGCGGTAGTTGTCGTCAACGCCCTTCACGATGCCGAAGTCTTGGCTTTGGCCGTATTCAAAAAAGGCTATTTCCTCCAGCGTTTGGGCGACTCGTTCCACGCCGGACAGCGCCTCCAGTTGCAGCACCTGCATCGAGTCTGGCTCGAAGGTCTTGCCCACGGTGGCGGTCACTTTCACATCGGGGTTGAACTTGCTGAACAGCCCGATGATGAGGTCTTCAAAACCGTTGAAAACACTGAGCACCAACACCAAAGCAGCCGTGCCGATGGCAAGGCCAACCACCGAGATGCCCGTGATGACGTTGATGGCATTCGTGGATTTCTTGGCGAACAGGTATCGCCGAGCTATTTTTAGTGATAGGTTCAAAAATATTGAACGGTGATGGATGAACGATGAACGGCAGCTTGTGCGCCATATCACGGGCAAAACTATCAATTTTCGGCGGCTGGCGGGCTTGGTATTTTTTTGGTCAATCGTTGTGAAATTTGCTTCCCATTTTTTTCTAATATAAATTGCGGCGTCCAACGTGGTTGAGTTTTTGCTATACACCTGACACCCTCCTACACCGTACCGACAAATCATTTTACCATGAGAAATGCACATTGGTGGCGACTGGCGGTCATGGGCCTTTTCTCCATCTTTTTCCTGCGGCTGGCTGCTCAGGAGGCTGGGGTTGTCTTCAATGCACCCGACGAGCGGCTCTTCGTTGAGTCAAAATGGCGTTACACGTACACCCTTCACGCCGAGTCCAACACCATCATCCACAAAGCCGATAAAAATTACGAATTTTTCCTCTACTTCCGCTACGATTACACCTACCAGGAGTACCTCAACGGCAAACTGACCCGTGGCAACTGGAGCCTCAATGGGCGGTCACTTTTCTACAGCTTCCAGCACGTCAACAAGTTCGACATCGTGCAACTGAACAAATCCATTCTGGTGCTTGAGTTCACCCAAAAGAACAGCAAGGGCAAGTACCAGTATCATTTTGTGCGCATCGAGGGCAAGGACGGCCCCTTCGTGAAGCCCGCCAACGAACTGCCCGAAGTCATCGTGGAAGCCGACGGCGATAGCTCGCAGCCGGGAGGTGGCAAAAAGCGCCAAAAAAAGGACTGGCTGGCGTGGTTCAAACGGAAAAACAAGCAGCATCAGGAAAAGCCCACAGGCCCACCACCCACTTATATCAGCGTGGAGCTGATAGGTGGCGGTTACTACGGCGGCATTGACCCCGTGCTAAAGGATTTTATTCAGATAAAAACCGATGGGCGGCTCATCAAGGAGTACCAGAGCGTGAACACCGACCTGTTGGTGACGAAGAAAACCATCCCACGGGCAGAATTGGAAATGTTCGCCGACTACGTGCTCAAGCAGGGCTTTTTTGACTTCCAGCGGGCCTACGACTGCCCCGACCAACGCTGCCAAAAGCGCAAGGGCCAGAAACCAACCCCCATCCCGCTGCGACTCGCCATTACTTACGGGGAACGAAAAAAGATGGTGACCATCGCTATTTGGGGCAAGGACGACCTCGGCGTAAAGTACGTGGACTACCCGCCGCAGCTCGACAACATCATTGATGCCATTCAGCGGATGGCCAACAGGCTGGAAGATACGGTGATGCGAAAGTGAGTTTGCAGTTCGACAGTGGGCAGTTTGCAGTCAGTTTGACAGCAGTTTAGCCGTGAATATCTGCAATGAAAAAGCGGTAGCATTTCTTAAAATGCTACCGCTTTTTCATTTTTACGAAGGTTTGACTGATAGACAGGTAGGTTAACTGCAAACTGCCCACTGTCGAACTGCCAACTTTCATCACCAGCTACCGCCAGCACCGCCGCCGCCGAAGTCCCCGCCGCCGAAGCCGCCGAAACCTCCGCCGCCACCACCCCAACCACTGCTTCCGCCGCCGCCACTCCAACCGCCACCGCTGCCTGGGCCGAAGATTATCCAGCCGCCGCCGCCAGAGTCGTAGCGGCCACGACGATTGTAGCCTCCGCCACCGCCGCCCTTGCTGATGATGATCACGATGACGATGAAAAGGATGATGAAAATCAGGATAACTGGAAAGGGCAGGTTGCCTTCTTGCCCGGCGTCCTCGTTGATGTACTCGCCTTTGCTAAGTTGGATGATGGCATCGGCGGCTTGGTCGAGGCCCTGATAGTAATTCTGGCTGCGAAAGTTGGGGGTGATGATGCGCTCGATGATGCGCTTGGCCATGGCATCGGGCAAGAACCCCTCCGCACCGTAGCCTGTCTGAATCCGCAGCTTGCGGTCGGCTATCGCCACATAAATGAGGATGCCGTTGTTTTTGCCCTCTCGACCGATGCCCCACGCCGTAGCAAGGCGGTGGGAATAATCAAAAATATCGTCGCCGTCCAGCGTTTCTTCAATGACCACAGCGATTTGCGTGGAGGTAGAATCGTCGTAGGCGACCAGCTTTTGCTCCAACGCCTGCACCTCGCCACTGTTCAGGATGCCCACGAAGTCGTTGACCAACCGGGGTGGATTGGGCGCTGGTGGTATTTCTTTTGCTTCCGCAAAAAAGGGCAATACGACCAAGCCAACATACAGGATATTTCTGAAGAAAAATTTCATTTGTAAATATTGAAATGGGCCTTTGCTCACTTTTCTCACCCGCTCACATCGGTCAGGCACTACTTCCCGTAAGAAATCTCATCCGACAGCTCGTTCTTGTCGCCGTCTGTCCAAGGGAAAAAAGCCTGAAGTTTCTCGCCAGCCATTTTCACACCTTGGCAAACGCCCTCGGCGAACATGCCCTGCCGGAAGTGCTGCTGCATCACGTTCCTTACTTCTTCCCAGAAATGGGGTGGAACTGCGGCATTGATGCCCCGGTCGCCAAAGATGGCGAAGTCGTGGCGTGGTGGCACGATGAAGATGAGCACGCCATTGCGGTCTTTGGTGCGTTCCATGCCCAACGAGAAGAAAGTACGGGTAGCCGCACCGAGGATGGCCCCCTCGTAATCACGCTCCAAATGCACCCGGATTTCGCCGGAGGTCTGCCGCTCAGCTTCCGAGATGGTCTGCACGATGCGGGCTTCCTCGTCTTTTGAGAAGAAATCTATCATTTGATGGGATGGAGGAACGAGGGATGAGGGATGCCACAACATCCCTCATTGCCCCATGCCTATTTTACTTGCCAGAGTTGAAGTCAACTTTCGGAGCGTTCTGGGCAGATTGCTCGGCCTCGAACATCCCTTTTTTGTCGAACCCGAAGATGCCAGCCCAGAAGTTGGCAGGGAAGCGACGCACCGAAGCATTATACTCGGCCACGGTCTCGTTGTACTTGTCCCGCTCTACTTTGATGCGGTTTTCGGTACCCTCCAATTGCGATTGCAGTTCTTGGAATGCAGCGGTGGCCTTTAAGTCAGGGTAGTTTTCGGTGACCATCAACAAACGGCCAATGGCTTGCGAAAGACCAGATTGTGCTTGTTGGAACTCCGCCAGCTTCTCAGGTGTGAGGTTGGTCGGGTCCACTTGAATACTGGTGGCCTTGGCCCTGGCCTCAGCGATGCCAGCCAAAGTTGATTGCTCGAAATTGGCAGCACCTTTCACCGTTTCCACTAGGTTGGGCACGAGGTCGGCACGGCGCTGGTAGGCACTCTGCACGTTGCCCCATGCCTTTTCTACGGCAGTGTCCTTGTTCACGAAACCGTTGTAGGAGTTGCAGCCAGAAAATGCGACGATTAAACCAAAGATTACTAAACCAAGAATGACGGCAGGTCTCATTGTCAAAAGTTTTTTGTTTAAATGAAATCACACAACGGCGTTGCGGACGTGTCCGGCGATGCGCCCTTGCGTTGAAATTCAGATGCTAAAATGCGGGGAAGTCACCTTCGGTTGCCTGAGAGGCCCCGTATTTCTGCAAACATCGCAAAAAAAACGATGAGGGTAGCATAAATTCAAACGGCAGAAGAAATTGGTCAATTCTGCTAAATATCAGGCATTTTGAAAGTGGAGGGCTGCTATCATTTTACTGAAAAATATTTTTGCACTAACTTCACCATTTCAAAGATTTCGCAAACACTAGATTTTTCGAACAAAACAATTGGTTAGTTAAAAATTTGCACATGAAACAAGCTTACGCATTAAAGAAGAGAATCCTCCTAACCTTATTTACCCTCCTTTCCTTGCCTGGCCTTTTGTTGGCCTGCGACACTTCTGGCTTTGACATGAACAGCATCACCGACAACGGTGACGGCACTTTTACCATCGAGTGGACGGCTCTGGTGGCAGGTGGCACGACGACTGGCGTTGGCTCTACTTGGGGCTTCTACCTGAATGTGGATGCAACAATCTTGAGCATCTCACCCGCTAGCTTCACCAGCACCAACGGCACGACCCTCAATGCAGTATTCGCTGGTGGCAATGTACAGTGGGGCAACCCCGCCCCTGGTTCTGGCCCGGTATTTTTGGACATCAACACACAGCCCAACGACGAGCAGTTTAACTTCACGATGGTCATCTCAGGCATACCTTCCGAATGGTGGGGAGGCGGCCAAGAGGCCAACCAGTGCCCCGGTGGCCCCGGCACTGGCGACAATTACGAAGGCGTTTTCCCTTGCTTTCAGCCCGAACTTACCCCTGCACCTGACGTGGTTCACATCTGCCCCGGCGACCAAGTCACTCTCAGTGTCATTCCAAACCACCTCGTCGAAGACATCGTCTGGTCACCCGGCGGCCAAACTACTACCAGCATCACGGTCACCCTGTTCTTCGACGAGACATTCACCATCACTGGCTCCAACCCCGTGTGCGAGGGCACGACCACCATCTCCGTCATCGTTGATCCCTTGCCCTTTCTAACACCCCAGGAAGAGTTTGTGGAGGTCTGTGAGGGCACGCCTGCGGTACTGGTGGTGAACGCCGAAAACACAGACCTCATAACCTGGACGCCCGGAAACACCGTCGGGCCCGTACTGGTCGTAGTGCCATCTACCTCGCCAGCCACCTTCACGGCTGTGGGCACCAACGAATGTGGCGAGGACACCCAAACATTCACGGTCACTACCCTGCCCTTCCCAACCATCACTACCTCCAACGATGTCACGATTTGCCAAGGTGAAACCGTGCAGTTGATTGCCAACCCAACTGGTGGCCCAACCGCCACTTGGCAGCCTGGGAACATCGTGGGCAACACCATTTCGGTAAGCCCAACCACGACTACGACCTACTTCGCAACCCTCGCCAACTTTTGTGGAGCGGACACCGCCGATGTCGTTGTGACCGTAGCAGGCAACACCATCAACACCGTGCAGCTCGCCGCTTGTGTCGGTGAGACAGTCATGTACAACGGCATACCGCTGGCGGCAGGCAGCAACAGCACCTTTACTTTCGCAAACTACGCTGGCTGCGACTCGGTCGTGACGGTGAATGTTGCCTCGTTGCCCAACACCACAGGCACTTTGAACCTCACCGCCTGCCAAGGCGAGACGGTCAGCTTCATGGGGCAAAACCTCGCACCGGGCAGCAGCACGCAGTTCACGCTCACCAATTTCAACGGCTGCGACAGTGTCTTGACCGTCAACGTAACCGCACTGCCGACTTTTACAAGCAATTTGACACTTCAGGCATGTGCTGGCGAAACCGTCACCTACAACGGGCAGCAGCTCCAACCGGGCAGCAGCACACCGTTTGTTTTCAATGCCGTCAACGGCTGCGACTCGACCGTGACGGTGACTGTTCAAACGCTGCCAAACTACACCAGCACCCTCACACTGCAAACTTGCACTGGGACTACCGTCAACTACAATGGCCAACAGTTGCAACCCAATACAACCACTCCGTTTACCCTCAACGCCCAAAACGGCTGCGATTCAGTAGTGACGGTGACGGTGCAGGAACTGGCGGTGCTCACTTCTTCGCTTGACGTAGAAGCCTGCACTGGCACAACTTTCAACTACAACGGAACCCAACTGCAACCCGGAAGCACCACAGATTTCAGTTTTACCACTGCCAACGGATGCGACAGCATCGTGACCGTGACCGTGACGGAAGTAACGGCCTTTCAGGAAAACCTCAGCTTTGACGCCTGCACGGGCACGACCGTGACCTACGACGGCACGACCCTGCAACCGGGCAGTGTCACTGATTTCAACTTCACCTCCACGCAAGGTTGCGACAGCATCGTGACGGTGACGGTGGTGGAACTGCCGACTTTTGCCAGCAACCTGACCTTACAGACTTGCGCTGGTACGCCTATTGTTTATGCTGGACAAACCCTGCAACCGGGCAGCGTGACACCTATCACGCTTATTTCACAAAACGGCTGCGACAGCGTCGTGACTGTGGCGGTTGACGAAATCCAAGTGCTTACCTCCAGCGTTGACTTGTCGGCATGTCAGGGCAGCACAGTGTTTTACGGCGGGCAAAACCTACAACCGGGCAGCATCACGGATTTCAACTACACATCATCTATCGGTTGCGACTCGGTAGTGACGGTGACGGTGGCTTTGCTTCAAACCTACAACTCGTCAGTGGCACTACAAGCTTGCCAAGGCAACACGGCCACCTACAACGGCCTCAATTTGCCGCCAGGTACCGACATTGACTTCACCTTCACGGCAGCCAACGGTTGCGATTCGGTAGTGAACGTGACCGTGATGGAGGTGCAGGGTTTCCAGACCTTGCTGCCGCTCCAAACCTGCCCCGGCACCACAGTGACCTACAACGGTCAACAGCTCGCACCGGGCAGCGTGACGCCGTTCAGTTTTGTCACTTCGCAAGGTTGCGACAGCACTGTGACGGTGACGGTCAGTGCCTTGCCAACCTTTGCCTCGTCGCTCACGCTGCAAGCCTGCACAGGCAGCACGGCTACCTACAACGGCCAGCAGTTGCAGCCGGGCAGCATCACGCCGTTCACCCTCACAGCCTCCAACGGATGCGACTCGGTAGTGACTGTTTCGGTTCAAGAAGTGGACGACGTGACTTCTAGCCTGACGCTCCAAGCCTGCCCCGGTAGCACCGTTACTTACAACGGCCAACAGCTCGCCGCCGGTAGCGTGACGCCTTTCTCGTTCCTCACCGTGCAAGGTTGCGACAGCATCGTGACCGTTACGGTGCAGGCGCTGCAAAACACGACTTCCAGTTTGACGCTAGCGGCTTGCACGGGTAGCACGGCCACTTACAACGGCCAGCAGCTCGCACCAGGCAGCGTGACACCGTTCACGTTCAACACTTGGCAGGGCTGCGATAGCACCGTGACAGTGACTGTTGTTGAACTACTGCCGCAATCCTCCAACCTAACGCTCCAAGCTTGCACAGGAAGCACCGTCACCTACGGTGGCCAACAGCTTGCACCGGGCAGCGTGACGCCGTTCACACTTGACACTTGGCAAGGCTGCGACTCGGTGGTGACCGTGACGGTACAGGAACTGGACATCTTGACTAGCAGCCTGACGATCCAAGGTTGCGATGGCGAACCATTGACCTACAACGGCCAAACCATCCAACCGGGCAGCAGCATGGACTTCACTTTCACCTCCACAAACGGCTGCGACAGCATCGTAACGGTGACGGCCTTGCCACCCATCCCAACTGTTAACACCAGCGAGGTAATTGAAATATGTGACGGCGGCTCGGCCACGATTTTTGGGCAAACTGTCTCCCTCCCGGGCGACTACTCCCAGACCTTCACGGGCAGCAATGGCTGCGACTCCACCCACACGATTACGCTGACTATCGTCAACAACGTGTCAGTCAGCTTCACCACCGACCCAACCATCAACTATGGCGAGAGCGTGGTGCTGAACCCAATAGCGACACCTCCTGTTGGTCTGACCTACGCTTGGCAACCCGACCCGACATTGAGTTGCCTCGACTGTGCCAAGCCAACCGCTACGCCCCTCTCCACGACGACCTACTCGCTCACCGTCACCGACCAAGGTGGCTGCACGGACGATGCCACGGTGACGGTGGTGGTTGAACTGAACAGGGGCATCTATATTCCAAACAGTTTCAGCCCTAACTACGACGGCATCAACGATGTGTTCATGATTTTCAGCGATGGGCGCAGCGTGAAGCAGATTAACTCTTTCCTCGTTTTCAGCCGCTGGGGCGAGTCGGTGTTTGAAATTTACAACATACCTCCGGACGATATCGCTTATGGTTGGGAGGGTACGCACCGTGGCAAGAAATTGGACGTCGGGGTGTATGTTTACTACGCCGAGATTGAGTTTGTGGATGGGGAAAAACGCCTTTACAAAGGGGATGTGACGTTGATGAGGTAAGGGCGGAAATGCGGTAA
>CAYTZS010000128.1:0-16027 GCA_964442355.1 uncultured Saprospiraceae bacterium
CTCCAGCGCCCACGCTTGAGCGGGTTAAAAAGCTAGAAACTGCTGGCTTCATCGAAAGCTACCATGCTCAGATCAACCCGCAGAGCATTGGCCTGAACGTACAAACTTTCGTGCAGGTGTCGCTTGCTTGGCAAAAGGAGAACGCTTTGAACAACTTTTTAGAGAAGATCAAGGCCATTGACGAAATCGTTGAGTGCTACATCATCACCGGTGAAGCGGATTTCCTCATCAAAATCGTTTGCAGGGACATCCCATCCTACGAGCAGCTGCTCTTCAAGACGCTGTCGCAAATCGAGGAAATCGAGCGCCTGAAGACTTTGATGACGCTTTCAACGGTGAAGAACTCGAAGATACTACCTTACGACTACGAATAGTATTTGTACCAGATTGTCCTGACCTAGTTGGGCATGAACGGAATGACCGAGTGGCATATATTTGCCGCCCGGTCATTTTTTTTCACACAAAACATATCGCCTTGCGCAACAGTAGCCTGCTCTGGAAACTAGAGGGAGACGCGCTTCCCGGCCCCTCTTACCTGTTCGGCACGATGCACGTGCGAGACAGGCGTGCCTTTCAGCAACTGGCTACGGTGTACGAAAAAATAGGCGAATGCGGGGGCTTCGCAGCGGAGTTCCACTTGGAGTCGACTGACCATGACTTTGACGCAGGTGCGATGCAACTGCCTGCTGGCCAAAGACTTAGCAGTTTTTATACCCCAAAAAAATACAAAAAATACCGGAGCATCTTGCTCAAAAGTACAGGCTTGGACATCGCCCAATTCGACCATGCGCTGCCGTTCGTGGTGCTCAACTTGGCAACAGAACAACTCCTCCAGCAAGACATGCCCGAACCCCTCGACCAACATCTTTGGAGCTTCGCAAAAGCGGCGGGCAAAACGCTGCACGGCATTGAAACCTTTCGTGAGCAAATGGAAGTGCTGCGAAAAATCTCGCTCGAAGAGCAGCTCAACATGCTGGGCGGCATGTGCAAAAACATTAGCAGGTTCCGGCATTACCTGCTCCGCTTGACCGAACTGTACGAGGCTAACGAAGTGCAGCAGCTCTACAAATTGGTAAAACGCAACACCAAGGGCATGCGCCAACTCATGCTTTACCGCCGCAACGAGGTCATGGCCGAGCGCATCAGCGGGTTGGTGCGGGAGCAACGGATGTTTGTGGCGATAGGTGCTGCACACCTCAGTGGCGGCAAGGGGGTACTTCGTTTGCTGAAACATGCAGGCTTCAAGCTGACGCCCATCCGCATGGCAAATCCTACCAATCTTTTACCTGGATAAAGTGAACGCCACGCCCACGCCAAGTGCGGGGTATTGCGAAGCAGCAACTGGCTGCATGGAGGGCTTGATGCGCAGGCTCAGGTCGTCGCTCACGTCAAAGGTCTTGAGGTGGCAGTCCACAAAAGCCTCGGCGCTCTGGATAATGTGCAGCACGAAGATGCCGATATAGGAAAGTTGCTTGTTTTTGTCGAAGCCATCTCGCAGCCGCTTCAAGTCGCCAGCATCGTAAATGCCCGAAAACTCGTGCACTTCATTGCGCAGCTCGGCGAGGTAGGCCGTTTGTAGCCGTTTGTATCGAGAGGTGTTGTAGTTCACCGAATAAATCAGCGCACCGTACCCGCCCCACACAATTGGGGCTTTCCACCAACGCTTGTTGTACAATTGCCCGCCAGCCGGAATTACCAGCGAGAGGTAGAGCGCCTTGTTCGGATTGGGGTAGTCAGCCTTCAAAGTTCGGTACAAAAAGCCCTTTCTCTTGGGTGTTAAGCTGTCAGCCGAGGGTAGGGCAGTGGTGTCAATGGCGAGGGTGGCTGACAGTTTTGTACTGTCAGCAGGCAATGTATCTATCTTGAAAACAGCCGTCGGGGGTACATAGCGGATGGAGTCCGGCACTTGGGCGACGCAATTGGCCAGCGCTATGAGCACAAAGATTGAGGATAAAAATAGCTTGTTTTTCATCGGAAAATAAACGCCAGCCCAAAAGTCACTTCCAACCCATTTGCCAAGTCTTAACTACACTCCACGCCTCAATTCTTTTCCAGCAAATCCAACAAACGGTTCAAGTCCTTTGTGGAAGTGAACGGTATGCCAATCTGTCCGGCACCGTTGGCTTTCACCTTCAGTTGCACCTTGGCACCGAGGCGGCTGCGCAGCGTATCCTGCACGTTTTGGTAGTCGGCACCGAGCTTGGGCTTGGCAGGTTTGGGCTTTTTGTCCTCGTTGTAATGGCGGATAAGGTCTTCGGCCTCTCGCACGGAAAGGTGGTCGGCGATGATGCTCTTGAAAATGGAATGCTGCATCGCAAAATCCGAGATGCCGAGCAGCGCACGGGCATGGCCCATTGAGATGCTGTCCTCCTTGAGGCCCTTCTGGATATCGGGTGGCAGCTTGAGCAGTCGAAGGAAGTTGGTGACGGTGCTGCGCTTTTTACCCACCCGATCGCCGAGGTTTTCGTGGGTCAGGCTGCACTCGTCCATCAGGCGCTGGTAGGTGATGGCAACCTCGATGGCATTCAGGTCTTCCCGCTGGATGTTCTCGACCAGCGCCATCTCAATCATCTCCTGGTCGTTGGCGAGGCGGATGTACGCTGGCACTTCCGTGAAGCCCGCCAGTTTCGACGCCCGCATCCTGCGCTCACCGGAGATGAGTTGGTACTGCCTGTCGGCCAAACGCCGCACGGTGATGGGCTGGATGAGGCCGTGTACTTTCAGCGATTCGGAGAGTTCAGCCAGTGCATCGGGGTCGAAGTCCTTCCGTGGCTGGTAGGGGTTAACCTCGATTTCTGCCAGCGGAATCATCGCCACCGTATGCGTGAGTTCACGCACCACCTCGGCTTGTTTCTCATGCGATTGTGCTTCTATGTTGGTCAGCAACGCCCGAACACCAAGGCCAAGGGCCGCCTTTTTTGCTACTTGTTTTGCCATTGTCTTTTGTTTGATGTGTTTGATTGGTTTGAATAGTTTGAGTTGTATCGGGCAAATCAAACCCTTCAAGCTCCTCAAACAAATCAAACATTATTTCAAACCGTCTCCGTTTCTTTTCAAAAACTCCTTCGCCAAGTTCAAAAAGTTCGTCGTGCCACGGCTGCCAGCGTCGTACATGACCACAGGCTGGTGAACGTTCGGTGCTTCACTGATTTTAGCGTTGCGGTGGATGATGGTGTCGAACACTTTGTCCTTGTAAAAACTGCGCACCTCGTTCACGACCACGTTGGCGAGGCGGAGGCGGCTGTCGTACATGGACAGCAAAATGCCTTCGATTTCCAACTTCGGATTGAAGTTCTGCTTCACCGTGTTGATGGTTTGCTGCAATTTGCCCAAACCCTCCAGCGAGAAGTACTCGCACTGCACGGGAATGACCACCGAATCGGCGGCGCTGAGTGCGTTCAGCGTGATGATGCCCAGCGATGGAAGGCAGTCGATGATGACATAATCGTAGCTATCACGCACCCGGTTGAGGATGCCTTCCAGCACGTATTCCCGCCTGTTCCTCGACACCAGCTCGATTTCGGCGCCCACGAGGTCAATATGCGAGGGCAACAGGTGCAGGTTCGGCGTTTCCGTCTCGTAAATCGCCTCGGCGGGGTCGGCCTCGTTCACGAGGCAGTCGTAGAGGCTGAGTTCGATGGCGTCCTGAAAAATGCCCACACCCGACGACGAGTTGGCCTGCGGGTCGGCGTCCACCAGCAGCACTTTCTTTTCCAAAATGGCCAAGCAAGCGGCCAAGTTGATGGCTGTCGTGGTTTTGCCCACACCGCCTTTTTGATTTGCTATCGCAATGATTTTTCCCATTCTGAAAGGGTTGAAGGATTGACGGACTGGAGGATTGAATCAGTGGCAGGATATTCAATCCTTCACGCCTTCAATTCTTCAACCCTTTTTCCAACGGCCGGCAAAAGTAGCCTTTTCCGCTTGGCTGCAAAAGCCTTTTTCGCAGCCTCGTGGTCTATTTGCACGGGCGGAAAGGTATCGAAGTGGCAGCCAATGATGGTTTCGCACTCGATGAACTCGGCGGCGATGGCCGCATCGTCGTAGCCCATCGTGAAATTGTCGCCGATGGGCAGGATGGCGAAGTCCAGTTTTGGGCAGGTGAGCGGTATGAGCTTCATGTCCATCGTGAGGGCCGTGTCGCCGGCAAAGTAGAAGCAAGCATCGTCGTTCCAGATGACAAAGCCGCCGGGATTGCCGCCGTAAGTGCCATCGGGCAGCACGCTGGAGTGGGTGGCATACACGTATTTCACCCAGCCGAAATCAAATTTCCATTTGCCGCCGTGATTCATGCCGTGGCCGTTGATGCCCTTGCTGCCAAAGTAGGTCGCAATCTCGAAATTAGAGATGATGGTGGCGCCGTTTTGCTTCGCAATGTGCTCGGCATCCGCCACGTGGTCGCCGTGGCCGTGGGAGAGCAGCACGTAGTCCGCCTTAATGGCATCCACGTTGATGCTGGCTGCTGCCGGGTTGGGCGAGATGAAGGGGTCGAAGACCAAGTGTTTACCCCCAAACTCGATATGAAAGGCCGAATGACCGTAGTAAGTGATGTTCATCGTGATTTTGTTTTTGCGGGGGCAAAGGTACGAAGTGGTGGATGGAAAGCGGCTTTATCGGCATTTGAAAATCTCCAAACCTCACGTTAAATTAGGCGTTCAAAAAACTATAAATTCCGGTTCTAGCCTTTTTAACAAGCAGCGGATTTGTTGTGTGTTCAATCCAGCGGCACTTGCGGTGGTTGATAAGTCAAAGCAACTGCGCAGGCGTCACCTGACTGTAGAATACTATAAAAGCCGTTCATTTGCAAAATCTTTTTGTTGCTGTATATTCGTAGCAGCCAGTTTTTTCATCAATAAGCAACTACTACTTTACCATAACAATCGTGCTTGCTGCAATGGTCGCCAAATAGTTCTAGTGGTGAGTAAATCGTAAAACAAATGTCTCCAATCAACGCCCTCATTATCGACGACGAACAAGATAGCCGGGAAACTCTCCGCAGCTACGTGGGCAGGTACTGCCCTCAAGTGTCGCTCGTAGGTGAGTGCAACAACATCATCGAGGCACGGGCGGCCATCCTCAAGCACAAGCCGCAGTTAATCTTCCTCGACATCGAGATGCCGCACGGCACAGCTTTCGACTTGTTGGAGCAGTTCGGGGAGAACATTGACTTCGAAATCATCTTCATCACTGCCTTCAGCCAGTACGCTGTGCAGGCGTTCAACCTCAGTGCGGCGCATTACCTGCTCAAGCCCGTGGACATTGAGGAGCTGGAGAAGGCCGTGATGCACGTTGCCCAGCTGCTTTCGCAAAAAGAACAGCTCGTACGGGCTAAGATTCTGCTCGAAAACATGGCTGCCCAAAACACCCAAAGCCGCAAGCTCGTGCTGCCGCTGATGGAGGGCTTCGACGTGGTAAAAATGGTGGACATCCTGTACTGCGAGGCCGAAGACAACTTCACCTGCTTTTATTTCACCGATGGCCGCAAGTCGTTGATTTGCAGGCATTTGAAATACTACGAACCACTGCTGGAACCATTCGGCTTTTGCCGCATCCACCGCTCGCACATCGTCAACCTGGAGTACGTGAAGCGCTACATCAAAGGAAAAGGCGGCTCCGTCATCATGGAAAATGGTCAGGAAATCATGGTGTCCAACCAGAAAAAAGACGAGTTGTTGCAGCGCATCATGGAGGGGTGAGCGAGAGGGTAAAGCAAAGCCGCAAAGTAGTCAACTCACTTTGCGGCTTAGCGCCCTTGCGTTAAATATTAGCGCTTTCTTGTAAAATCACTTTACCACAACCTTCCCAGTAGCGATGCCCCTTCCCGCATTGTCCACCCTGAAGTAATACACCCCACTCGAAAGCCCCGTACCATCAAAGCGACAAATATCGCCAGTGAACCGCATGGACTTGACAGGGCGGCCCTGTTGGTCAAAAACGGTCAACATGCCATCGCTGATTTCAACGCCTTTGAATCGGAAATTGGTCATAGTCTCAAGCGGATTGGGAAACACCTCCATTTCAGCGCCATTTGCCAGCATATTGGTAGCAGCAACCTCCACCAAGAAGTTCTCGCCAAGCGTGTGCAGCGTGCGGTTGGTGATGATGGGTTCATTGAAGTCGAAGAAGATGGCGGCTTCGTTTTCGATGGTCGTGCCAAGTGGCAGGTCTGGCTTTTGGGCAATGCTGAACTTCACGAACCCATGCGACAGCAGCTCGTTCACGTTGCTGTCGGGCAGCATAATGTCAGCAAACAGGAACTTTACCCTGCCCTCACCGTGCAGCAAGAACTCAAAGGGATGGCTACTGCCCAAAAGCCGGAGCGTTGCCGGGTCGAGTGAAGCAGGCAGCTCATCAATGATGACGATGTTAAAGGCAGTATCGGTGCCCGTGTTCTGGAAACGGATGGTATAGGTGATGTCCTGTCCCCGCTCAATATAATGCTCGTCTTCCACGCCCAAAGGCAGCCCCGTCTTGTCGTTGGGGTCGTAGGAGCCGATGTTTGGTTGGCAGTCCAAGTCCTCGTAAGGCTTGCCGTCGGCCATCGGGAAGAGGTTCACGAAACCGAGGCTGACCGTGCCGTTGCCGTTGGTGCCACAGCCTTCCACCGTAGCACTGGCAAAGGTCTCGAACGGATGGAAAGCCGCCTCGGCCGCTTCGAGCCGCCAAGTAGCGCCGTTGGCAGGCACCGTCACCGTGCGGGTTTCGCCTTGTTCGAGCAGCAGGTCATCCACCGACATCTGAATCATCACGTCTTCAATGACCACATATTCCACAGGCTCCGTCATGTCCTCGCCCGTATTGGTGATGGTGAAAAGTATTTCGTCGCCAACACATTCACCCGTTACTACCAAATCGGCGCCACTCCAGAGCGGGCTTGGCGGCACACATGAGCTATCAGGGTAAACATGGGCGTAGGTGCAGTGCGTCTGGCCCAATTCAGCGTCGCAGCTCAACAAGAAGGTGAGCCAGAAACCACCACATTCGTTTACGTCAACGTCACCTAGCTCAAACGTGTAAGTATTGCCATTAACCAAAGTCCAGGGCAGCGTACTCGTCACATTGGTGAAAAAAGAGTCCAGTGTAATTTCTAAAGAAGCATCCGTTGCAGGTAGGGTTCCTTGGTTGCAGTATTGCACAAAATAAGCGTTCTCGAAGCAGCGCCGAAGAAACGTCGTGGAAAGCTCGACCTCCATTGCTGGGCATTCAGCAACGGGTTGCACTGCAAAGTCCACATTGTTTACCGGCAACAAACCCGCCGTCACGCCAAGGATGGTTTCCGTGCAAGCTTCCCAGTTCAGGTTAGGCTGGATGACCTGTACATCATAAGTGCCTTCCGGCAAATAGATATTGTAAACACCGGTTTCCTGTGTGGAGCCATAATAGGTACCATTGGCGCCTACTGCCCGCACTTTCCAGTTTTGGAGCGGAGTATCGCCAACGGTTTCGGTACATGTCGCATCCACATCATGGAAAATATTCCCATTGATATTGGACATGAATGCCGTGTTGGGATTGAGCGTAGTTATCGCCGTGCCGTTGACATCTCCAACTTTAATAGCGATGAAGTCAAGCCCCGGTATATCTGCATTAACATCATTGACCCCAACCGTTTCAGGTAAAGCAGAAGCAAATGGGTTTGTGGGGTCAGGGAAAGCATAACTGGCTTCCACAAATCGCCAGGAGCTATTATTCGGAAAGCTCTGAATAATGACCCAAATAAGGTTCCTAATTTCAACAATATCAAATGCCGAGATAGTACTAGAACTGTTGACATCTGCTGCGATGATTTTATATGGCGAGTCCAAGGCTCCAATACCCTGAATATGATTCGTTATCTTGACCATATCAAAGGTGCTAACCCCGTTAAGCGGATCAGCATTGTAGTATGGTACGACGTTGAAATCACTGCCCGCAGGCACCACTAATTCGTAATAGCCATTGGCATCTGTAACCGTAACAGCACCGCTTGGCAGGTCAGTACCAACGCTAACGCCACTCACAGGCGCTCCATCTTCTGTCATGATGGTGCCAGACACCGTGAACTGTGACCAGCCAACTTGAACCGACGAGAGCACCAACAAGAGCGCAAAGCACATTTTCATTTTTAGCATTGTAAAGAGATTCGGACGCATGGGATAATTTTTTTAGTAGTTAAAAATCTTTGACGCTACAAAACTGTGGCGAGCGATGGGCTTCAGCAAAAACAAATTTTGGGTTTTGTCTTTTATTTTTAGAGTTACTTTTTAAAAAAGTGTTATTTTTACTGTATTTTGCCCATTCTTTTGTCTCCGATTTTTTTGATAAAAGAAGACCCCTAAACATCAAAAAAAGCCATTCAATCGTAAAAATGGAAAAATCACGGCTTGTACAGCTACTTCGCACCCTCACCAAGCAGGAGCAACGGGATTTCAGGCGCTTCTTGCAGTCTCCGTTTTTCAGCCGAAGGGCTGAGGCCGTGCTGCTCTACGACCTTCTGGAAAAGCACCTAAAAGCCAGCAAGCCAGCACCTGAGAAGGAAGCCGCCTACGCCGCCATCTTTCCCGGTGAGCCGTTCGACGACCATCGCCTGCGGATGCTGATGAGCCATTTGTTCCAGTTGGCGGGGCAGTTCCTGGCTGTACAGGATTTCTTGGCGGACGAAGCGCAGCCCCTCATGCAATTGGGACAGGTATTGCGCAAGCGAAAACTGGCCACCCTCTTCTCGCAAGCCTCCGCCGACCTTGCTCAGAAGCTGGACAATCAGCCCTACCGCAACGCCGATTTTTACCAAAACACGTACCTCGCTTCGCTTGAAAAATATCGTACAGCTTACGACATGCGGGAAGTGGAAAGCCAGCAATTGCAGGCGCTTTCGGACGAACTGGATACGGCTTTCCTCGCCCGAAAGCTCTGGCAAGCATGTTTCCTGCTCTCCCACGAGGCCGTGTCGAATACCAGCTACGACTTCGGCTTGCTAGACGAGGCACTGCGCTTTGCCGAACGCAGCGGTGCGCTTGATACTCCCGCCATCGCCATTTACTACCATTGCTACCGGGCGCTCACCAACCCCGATTCGCCTGCGTTTTTCCAGATTTTCAAGGCGCTGGTGCTCCGACACGGTGGGCTGTTCCCAGCGGAGGAGGTGCGTGACCTTTATATTTTGGCCATCAATTTCTGCATCCGGCGCTACAATGCGGGCAACCAGCAGTACCTGCATGACCAGTTTGATTTCTACAAGGACGGCCTGCGGCATGGCTATTTCCTCACAGACGGCGAGCTCTCCCGCTACACCTACCAGAACGCCGTGACCAGCGGCCTTGTCATGCGGGAATTTGACTGGGTGGAGCAGTTCATCCACAGTTACCGTGACAAATTGGCAGCGCCGTACCAAGAAAGCGTTTTTAGCTTCAACCTCGCACGGCTGTGCTACGAAAAGAAGCAGTTTGACCAAGCGCTGCCCCTGCTCCAACTGGCAGAATACAAAGACCTGCTGCTCAACCTCGCTGCCAAGACCCTGCAACTGAAAATCTATTTCGAGTTGGATGAAATTGACCTGCTGGAAGCACATCTTTCTGCATTCAAGACCTTTCTGCGACGCAAAAAAGAGCTTGGCTATCACCGAGAGAACTACCTAAATACCATCCAATTTACTCGGAAACTACTGGAAATCAACCCCTTCGACAAGGAGGCTCGGTCGGCCCTTCGGGCGGAAATCGAAGCAGCGAAAAACGTGGGGGAGAAGGAGTGGCTGCTGGGACAAGCGTGAATGCCATTTTGTCCGAAAAAACCATTTGGAATGATTTTCAACGCTCCAATCATTCTTCAAAAACAAAACAGAAAGCCGGCACAAAAAGCCCGGATATGTCAACATCGAATCAAACCCCTCAAACAAATCAAACCCTTCAAACAAATCAGACTCTTCACCCCGATGCCCTTTTGCTCGATGCCTATTCCCGAACGGTGGTGGGCGTCTCGCAGACGGTCAGCCCATCCGTGGTGCAAATCAAGGTGGTGAAAAAGCCCAAGCCACAAGCCCGACAGGGACAACAGCCCTTCGGTACGGGCAGCGGCTTCATCATTTCTTCCGATGGATTTATCGTCACCAACAGCCATGTGGTGAACGGTGCCGAGAAAATCGAAGTGGTGCTGCAAGATGGCCGGGAGTACCACGGCAAGCTCGTCGGCGACGACCCCGCCACCGACCTTGCCCTGCTTCAAATCAATGGTAACGGCCTCCGCTCCGTCCGTTTCGGCGACAGTGAGGGCCTGCAAGTCGGCCAACTCGCCGTGGCCATCGGCAACCCCTACGGCTTCCAGTACTCCGTCACGGCGGGCGTCATCAGTGCCCTGGGCCGTACCCTGCGCTCCGAAAGCGGCAGGCTAATTGACGACGTGATTCAGACAGACGCAGCCCTGAACCCCGGCAACTCCGGCGGCCCGCTGGTTGACAGCTCCGGCCTCGTTATCGGCGTAAATACGGCGGTGATTTTGCCCGCACAGGGGCTTTGCTTCGCCGTGTCGTCGAGCTTGGCGCAGTACGTGGTCGGCAAGCTCATCATCGAAGGGAAGGTGCGCCGGGGCTTCATCGGCATCAGCGGACAAACTGCGCCCATCAACCCCCGCTCGGTCAGCCACCACCAGCTGCCCAACAAAACAGGCATCCTCGTGCAAGGCGTTGAACCTACCGGCCCTGCCAGCGGCGGCCTGCTGGTCGGCGACATCATCATCGCTTTCGAAGGCCAGACCGTCCAGTCCATTGACGACCTGCACAAGCACCTCGACGAGCGCAGCATCAACCGAATGGTGGAACTGACCCTGCTCCGCAGTGGGCAAAAAGAAGTTGTGGCGCTGAGGCCCAAAGAAATGAAGTGAGTCATTTTGCCTAACTTACACCGGGAATGGAACCCGTCTTTTTCCAGTGGGTTCCAACAAAAATTGCAACACCATGCTAATCCTCATCGCAGGTCTGCCCGGCAGCGGCAAGACGACTTTGGCGAGTGCATTTGCCCAAAAATACGGCGCTGCGCACTTCAACGCTGACCAAATTCGGCGGGAGCTGGGCCTGTGGGGTAGTTACCGTGCCGAGGACAAGGCCCGTGTGTACGACGAACTGCTCGCACGTTCTCAAGATGCACTGGCGAAGGGCGAAACGGTGGTGGTGGACAGCACTTTTTACCAAGCGGCGCTGCGTAAAAGATTTGAAGCACTGGCAGCAAAACAAGGGCAAAAACCCCTGTGGGTACTGGCCGCTGCACCCGACGAAACCCTCCGGCAGCGAGTGGCTTCACCCCGTGCCGACAGCGAGGCGAACGAGGCCGTTTTGGAGAAAATCAAGGCGCAGTTTGAGCCGCTGGAGCCACCATTTTTGACCATTGACACCAGCAGCGGCAGTGCTGAAAAATTGGCGGAGAATATTTACGCTCATTTGAAAAATGGGTCATGGTATCTTTCCTCTGATAGTGTTTAGAAGGTTTAGGGAGGTTTAGAAGGTTTAAGAAGCGTGGACTAAACCTTCTAAACCTTATAAACTTGAACCCCGACAATCAGTTAAAATATTTCACTACGAGAAATGGATAAGAATCAGGTACAGGACATCGTGCAACGTCGTGCTTTCCCAGGCAACGGGGAGTCGGCCAAGCTCGTCGAGACGCACATCTCGTGGGTCATCCTGACGCCCGATTTTGCCTTCAAAATCAAGAAGCCCGTCAAGTTCGACTTTCTCGACTTCAGCACGTTGGCCCTGCGCCAGCAGTTTTGTCGGGAGGAACTGCGGCTGAACCGTCGCCTCGCCCCCGACACCTACCTCGACGTGCTGCCCGTTGGCAAAAAAGACGGCCAGCTTCAAATCGGCGGGGAGGTGCAGCAACCCGAAGACTTTGCCGTGTGGATGCGCCGGGAAAGTGATGAGCGCCAACTCGACAGGCTGCTGCTTGCTGGCAGTGTGAAGCCTGACGACCTGCGGCCACTTGCTCACAAATTGGCCGTTTTTCACCGTCAACAGGTGTTGCGCCAGCCAGCACCCAACACGGCAACCTTGGCAGCTGACTTTGCCGATTTGTTTCACCATGAAAAGGCATTGACGGAACTGCTGGGTGCCAGTGTACGCCCACTTCTGCTTAAACTGCGGGAAGCCCTCCCCCACTTCGTGGCCCAACATGCCGAACGGTTGAAGGCCCGCAGCCAAGCGGGGCTTTGGGTGGATGGCCACGGCGACCTCCACGCCCGAAACATTTTCCTCACCGAGCCACCCGTCATTTTCGATTGCATCGAGTTCGACCCGCACCTGCGCCGCCTCGACGTGCTGAACGAGCTGGCGTTCCTCTGCATGGACTTCGACCATTTCGGGCGCCCCGACCTCGCCGAAGCCTTCCTCCGTTATTATCAAGAAGAACATGCCTGCATGACTGACCCAGCTGACGAGTCGCTGTTCCTTTTTTTCAAAGCTTACCGTGCCAATGTCAGGCTGAAAGTGACCTTGCTGGGAGGGCTAAACAGCCCCAGCGCCAGAGAAGCGGCACAAGCCTACTGGCGGTTGATTGGCGAGTATTGGGAACGTTTTTCCGCAGTTTAGGCCCGATTGGTTCCACAAGTGCATCTTCCATGCAAACCACCGACCATTGAAACTGGTGGCGAAAAAGGTCTTGCCAATTGCATTTCCGACTAAATCACGTTGAAAACTTGCGAAACAAAACCAAAGCAGTAAATTCGCATCCAAGAGTAGAATAATTGAGCTGAATTTAAAACTGCTATGCTCACACATCCATTCTGCTCGCCTCCTGAAGAGAATTACAAGGGATTTAAACGAACTGCAACCTTTTTGAGTAGTCAAAAATGGCAATGCTATTTTGTGGTTGCCAGCATTGGGTTCGAATGTGAAATTGCACAGTTGTGGTCAACAACAATTGAATAAAGATTTGCATCAGGAGCTAGATTTCTCCGTCCAATATTATTTTAATAGCTAAACCAATTTTTATGAGTTCAAAAATTTTCACGCAAAATCGGAAACTCGCAGAGAGCATTTCCCAACAGTTATTCCGGGTGAATAGCCACCGCTTATTCACCTTGGCTGCTTTGTTATTTTTGTTCCAAGGCTTGCATGCACAAACCTGTCCTGCCGACCTTGGTACAACGGTCAACATCGCTTCATTACCGTACAGCGGTACTGGCCTAACTACCTGTGGGGCCGGCAACGAAATCACTGCTTCCAATGCTACTATTTGCGGTAGTAGCAGTTATTACGGCGGTGAGGACCTTGTCTTTATTTTTACACCAACCTCGAGTGGCAACTATTCAATGGCGCTGACAAGCTCTAGTTCATGGATAGGTTTGATGTTGTACAATGGCTGCCCCTTCCTCGGACAAGGCGGCACCTGTGTAGGCAACATACAAAGCAGTTCGGGCTCAAAAACGCTAACTTCTTCGCTGACCGCAGGCGTGACTTACTATCTGGTGGTGGACACTTGGCCATCGCCAAATTGTATTCCGTCATTTGACCTTACCATTGGTCCTCCTCCTCCGCCACCGCCTGGCGATAATTGTTCTACCGCAGTGGATTTGGCAACCTTGACGTCGCCTTTTTCCGGTACCACAGTAAATGCAATCCATGACTTCACAAATACTTGTGCTGGTGGCAATACATCTGGCGACGTGGTTTATTACATCAATGTAAACCCCGGCCAGACATTGACCATTGGACAAACGGTCAACGCTTATGACTCTGAGAACGTGGTCTCCTATGGCCCAACCTGCCCTAGCACAACGACAAGCGTAAGTTCCGTGCAAATTGCCTGCTGGGACGACCCCGATGTTCAAAACATTGTATGGACAAACAATACGGGCGCTACTCAAACCGTATGGTGGGTTCAGGATGGTTTTAGCTCTTCTACTAATACTGGAACGTTCACCTTGGCTTGGTCGCTGAACTGCCCAGCACCTACTGCCCAAACTGCGACTGGCATCACCCAGACTTCAGCCGACCTCGGCTGGACGGGCGCTGGTTCAAACTGGGAAATCGAATACGGGCCGGTTGGCTTCGTACAAGGAACAGGTACTACCGTCATGACCGCTTCCAATCCCTACCCCCTGATGGGCCTGTCACCAGCGTCATCCTACGATTGGTACATCCGTCAGGACTGTGGCGCAGGCAGCTTCAGTGCCTGGGTAGGCCCACACAATTTCACAACCCTCGCACCACCTGTGGTTCTAAACTGCCCAGGCAGCACCACGGTCGGTGCCTGCCAAGACCAAGCAGATGTTGACATGCAATTTGCTTCGTGGTTGGCGACGGCCAATGGCAGCGGTGGTTGCAACGGCGTGCTCACAAACAACAACACGGGCGCACCATCTGCATGTGGCGGGTTTACGTTGGTAACCTTCACCTACACCAGCACCTGTGCACCGTTCACAACGACATGCCAGGACACATTTACGGTTTCGCCCCCACCAACCATTGTGCTAAACTGTCCAATGAGCACTACCACCCCGAGCGGGCAAACCCAGCAGGATGTTGATGACGCTTTTGCTGCTTGGCTGGCCACGGCCAGTGCCAGCGGCGGTTGCAACGGCGTGCTTTCCAACGATAACATGGGCGCACCACCTGCCACTGGTGGTTCAACCACGGTGACTTTCACCTACACGAGCAGCTGTGCGCCACTGACGACGACCTGCCAAGCTACGTTCTCGGTGGCGTTCCCTGGCCCGCCCAACGACCTATGCGTGAATGCTGAACCATTGCCCGGAACCACCGCCAATATCTGCGGTACAACCATTGGTGCAGGTGCCGACAACCCGAATGGCGGCGCTGACTGCGGTACAGGCGCAGATGCCCAAGGTGATGGCGTCTGGTACACGTTCGTGGGCGATGGCCAAGATTGGGACTTCTTTTTCCCTGCAGCAGGAGGCTGGGACCCAGAAGTGAACGTTTATTCAGGCTCTTGTGGCTCGCTTACTTGCGTAACGGGCGACGACGACAGCGGCGGCGGTTTCAGCGCAGCATTTACGGTGAACACCGTGAACGGCACCACTTATTATGTGTACGTCCACTCTGCGTTTGTTGGCGAAACCTCCGACTTCTGCTTTGACGTGACCGTACCCAACCCACCGGTAGTGCTGACCTGCCCTATCCCCACCACTGTAGCCGCCTGCCAGACGCAAGCTGCCGTTGATGGCCAGTTTGCAGCCTGGCTGGCAACCGCCAGCGGCACTGGTGGCTGCAACGGCGTCCTGACGAACAACAACACGGGCGCACCATCGGCCTGCGGCGGCTCGACGACCGTGACCTTCACCTACACGAGCACCTGCGGCACCCCAGAGACGACCTGCCAAGCCACCTTCACGGTGGCTGCCCAGCCCCCGTTCAGCGTGCCAGCCAACGGCGCCGCCACCGTTGCCTGCCCCGCCAGCGCTACCCAGCCAACGCCGCCGACCGTGCTGGACGGCTGCGGCAACGCCATCACGCCGACCGGCCCGGTCGTCACCAACCTTCCGAACCCCATCACCTGCGAAGGCACCCGTACCTATGCATGGACCTACACCGACTGCACCGGTGCTTCGCAAACTTGGAGCTTCGTGTACACCATCGAGCGCAACCCGTTCACGGTGCCCGCCAACGGTTCGGCTACCGTGGCTTGCCCGGCCAACGCCACACAGCCCGTGCCGCCCGTGGTGCTGAGCAACTGCGGCGAGACCATCACGCCGACAGGCCCAATCGTGACCAACCTGCCGAACCCCATCACCTGCGAGGGCACGAGGACCTATGCCTGGACCTACACGGACTGCGAGGGCAACACCGCCACCTGGAGCTTCGTGTACACCATCGAGCGCAACCCGTTCACGGTGCCCGCCAACGGCGCCGCCACCGTCAACTGCCCGGCCAACGCCACGCAGCCCGTGCCGCCCGTTGTTTTGAGCAACTGCGGCGAGACCATCACGCCGACAGGCCCGGTCGTCACCAACAACCCGAACCCCATCACCTGTGAGGGCACCAGGACGTACGCCTGGACCTACACCGACTGCGAGGGCAACACCGCCACCTGGAGCTTCGTGTACA
>CAYTZS010000129.1:0-15984 GCA_964442355.1 uncultured Saprospiraceae bacterium
TCCCGTTTTTCAGGGCATTTTCACCAGCATCTTCAATGTAAAAATACTTGGAAGCCACCTTTTCTCCTTCGATGAATGCTTCCCAAGCGTAGGTGCCCTTTTTCCAAAAAGTACCGTCCGATTTGTTGCCCCAACCTTCTCGGATGTAAACGATGTTGTCGTACTTGCTCACCTTGCGCTTGAAGGGCAAGGCGCACAGTTCTTTGCGGGTTTTCTTGATGTGGTAGCAGCGTAGTTCCACTTCCACGTCCCAGTCGTCAATGTCGAAATACTTGTTGTAAAAGGAAAGTTCGGCGTACACGTATGCGGTATCCCAGCGGTCGAAGACCTGGCGGTATTTTTTCTTGTTGTCGGCAAGCCACTCCGTAGAGGAGTAAAATTTTAGCTCACGAAACTTGAATTTTTTAAAATCAGGGTATCGAACCGAATTCATAAATGGGTTGGCAATTTTGGTATTCCTGACGTTGTACGCTTTGCACAAAAGTAATCAAAATTAAGATGTTTGGCCACATGTCGTGTCAATCGGTGACAGGATGTTTCGCAGAGTGGCCTTGTCGCAGAATTGAATTACCGTCTTGGTTGGATGCTGCTGTTGATGAATGTCGGGATTAATCAAAGAGTTTTTGCATCTTTCGGCCACTAACTCATCAACACATTGAAAATGGAAAAACAACATTCTAGCGCTGGGGAACTGGTCAAGTACTTTGGATTGGGCACGGGCATCATCCTCATCATCAGTTCCATCATTGGCTCTGGTGTTTACAAAAAGGTGGCGGCCATGTCCGTCATTGCCGAGTCGCCTGAAATCATCCTGCTAGCTTGGGTTTTGGCGGGTATTGTCACACTCTTGGGGGTACTTTCTCTTGCAGAAATTGCCATGCTGCTACCTGAGTCTGGCGGTTCTTTCATTTACCTGAAAGAGATTTACGGCGAAAAGTACGGCTACTACTATGGTTGGGCCAGTTTTGCCTGCATCCAGTCAGCATCCACAGCGGCCATTGCCTATGTGTTTGCCCAATCCCTGAACGCAATTGTGCCGCTTCCCATCCTCGGCGGAGCATGGGAAACGATGGAGGTCTTTTGGATTTTCACGCCGTTCGCCAACTTGGGGGTCAAGCTAACGGCCGTCGGCCTCATCGTACTGCTTACCGCTGTCAACTATCGAGGTGTCCGGCAGGGTGGGGGGCTTAGCAACATCATCACCATCATCGTGGTGATAAGCCTTTTTGCCATTATCCTTTTTGGCTTATCCATCGGGGGCGGTAGCATCAGCAACATCACAACGGATGCCAGCACCTACCCACCCGATAAAATGGGTGAAAGTTTCGGTTTCCTCAAAGTGTTGTTTCTCACCATGCTCGCTTCGTTTTGGGCCTATGAGGGTTGGATCAACATCGGATTTGTGGGTGATGAAATCAAAGACCCGCAGCGGAACATCCCCAAAATCCTGATTTACGGTGTGCTCATCATCATGACCATCTACGTGCTGGTGAACATGACTTACCTCTACGTGATGCCCATGGACGAAATGTTGACCGTGGCCAAATCGGAGAACGGCGTAGCAGCGGTAGAAGTCATTCGCAAGTTCCTCGGCAACGGCGGTGCATTGGCCATTTCTTTGTTGATCGTAATTACGACGGCAGGTTGCACCAATTCTACCATCCTCACATCAGCCCGTATCTACTACGCCATGGCGAAAAAAGGCTTGTTTTTCAAGTCGGCGGCATACGTGCATCCCAAGTTCAAAGTCCCCACAAAATCGCTGATAATTTTCGCCATTTGGTCGTGTGTCCTTGTGTTCTCAGGCACTTTCGACCAATTGACCGACATGCTGGTATTCGCACAGTTTATCTTTTATGCCCTCGTGGTGTACGGTGTTTTTGTGCTTCGCAAAAAAATGCCAAATGCCGAGCGCACCTACAAGGTCATCGGGTATCCCGTGGTTCCTATTTTGTTCTTGTTGTTCTGTGGCGGCTTGTTGGTGAACACGCTCATGGAGCAACCACGTGAAGCTGGCATCGGACTTTTCCTCATTGCATTGGGAACGCCCTTTTACCTGTACTTCAAGAAGTCCTACTAGCAAAGTGCCGATTGAAACTTGGCAGTTCGACAACAAAAAAGCCTCCTGTGTGCAACAGGAGGCTTTTTTGTTGATGTGAAAGCGTTGTCAGTTCTTGTCTTTGAACGCTGGGTCTGATTCAGCAGGCTCGTACTCGTATTCCATTTTCTTTTTGGACAAAATGCGGCGGTAACGCTCCGGATGCAGGCGCAGGTCACGCAGCAAAAGGTCGAGGTTTTTCATGGTGACCTCTAGGTTGCCAGCAAACTCCTTGTCGTTGAGCAGCATCGGTATTGCACCGTCGCCCGATTTCAGGCTTTGCAGCAATGCGCTCAAGTCGGCGATGGCCTTGTCACTGCTGGCCAAAGTAGACTGCAACTTTTGCATCGTCACTTTTGTCTCACCGACAAGTTCCTGCACGTTAGCCTCCTTGAGGTCCTTGCTCACATCCTCAGCATTGGCCATAATGTTTTTGATTTGCTGGTTGCTTTCTTTGAGGTTGCTGGTGATGGATTCGATGTTTTTGATGCTGCGCTCAACGGAGCCGGCAGAAGTGGCCATCACCTTGTCCAAACGGTCAGTGGTGCTGCGCAGGTTGGCCAATGTTACCCGAACATCCTGAACGCTCTGGTTGATTTCTTGACTGTTTTTGAGGCGGTAAGAAAGTGTGTCGAGAATGTCTTTCAATCCGCCGTTGAGCTGGTCCACGTAGAGCCGAACTTCTTCTGGCGTCACCATCGAAGCCAACATTCCCTTCGTGATTCCGTTCAACGACTCTCCATCCTTCACGCAGTCATCGCCGTCGCAAGTACCTTCAAAAACGAGGTCAATATGCGAACCGCCCATCGGCCCATCCGACAAGATAGCGGCTGTGGCAGTCTTGGGAACTTTGGTGCCATTGTCGAGGTGCATCTCCACTCGTATGCGGTTCGGGTCGTCTGGACTCTGGGTAATGTCGGATACCAAACCTACTTGCAGGCCGTGAATGAGGATTGGCGTGGAAACCCGTAGGCCATCCACCCGCTGGAATGTGGAATAAACCACCAAGCTTTTGCTCAAAATATTGAAGCCTTTGAGGTACTTATAACCCCAGATGGCAAGCGCCACCGTAATAATGGACAGAATAGCAATCTTAGTTTCTTTGCGCATTTTTGGCTTGTTGTAGTAGCCGACCTGTTGGCTGCTACGCTAATTATTTAATTCTTTCGCCGTTTTGGTAAGCAACAACAAAAGCATCGCTGAAACCCAACGACCGCAACTTTGTTTTTACGGCTACTGCCTCGGATTCGGTGGCGAAATTAACCACTTGGTACTTATACAGCCCCTTTTCTTCAATGACTTGTATCAAATAATCCACTTTGGTCCATTTGCCTTGATTGATGTCCAAGTGTTTTGGCGAAGCTGCCAACTGCACACGGAATTGAATATCAGTGTTTTGTGAAACAGGCTTCTGGTCACTTGGCGTTGACTCCGACACTGGTTTTATCGCTAAAATTTTTGAAGGCGTTTCTGCTTTTTGCTTGTTGTGGGTTGCGGTTTCAACGGGCTGTTTGTGCTCCGGTTTGGTCTCAGCCCTCAGCTCAGGCTTCTGAGCGGGTTGCTTTTTGATTTCAGGTTTGACATTGGTGGGTGGGTTTTCTGGGTCTTGCTTGACCGGCTTTACCATCGTCATCTCCTCGGCTGGCTCCTCATTTTTGACTTCCAACACCATTGGGGCATCGGATTCGACAGGCTCGTCGGTGCCGTCCTCCACCTCCAACTTAGTCACGGCATACGGCGCACCACCCTCCATTTCTTGCTTGTAGTCCCTGAAGGCCAGAAGTAGTGCATTGGCCATTGTTTTTTGTCCCTTTTTTGTGCGAAGGAAAGATTCCTCGGTAGCGTTGGTCAAAAAACCTGTTTCCACCAGTACGCTGGGCATGGTGGCGTATTTCAGAACGATGAACCCAGCTTGCTTCACGCCCCGGTTTTTGCGTTTGGCCTCCGAGTAGGAATGTTGCTGTACCTTGTCGGCGAAGCTGAGGCTCTGCTCCAGAAACGCATTTTGGAACATCGAAAACATGATATGCGCCTCCGGCGAATTGGGGTCGTAACCGTCGTAGTTCTTTTGGTAATCCTCTTCCAACAAAATGGCTTCGTTTTCCCGTTTTGCCACTGCGAGGTTGGCCTCCGTGGCATGAAGACCGAGCACATAAGTTTCGGTGCCCATGGTCTTGTTGGCGTTCAAGATGGCATTGCAATGGATGGAAATGAACAGGTCAGCTTTGTTGCGGGTAGCGATGGCGGCCCGTTCATTCAGCGGGATAAATACATCGGAGGAGCGGGTCATAATCACCTTCACATCTGGAAAGTTGGCTTGGATGGCTTGCGAAAGGTACTTGCCTACGGCCAAGCAGACGTGTTTTTCCTTGGAACTAGCACCGTGGCAGCCGGGGTCGTGGCCACCGTGGCCGGGGTCTATTACCACCGTTTTCACGGCGTAGCTGCCTTTTCTTCTGGTAACGACCAGCTCAGGAGCACCCGTCGTGTCGGGGTAGGAGAGTGCCGACAGAAAGTCTGCGCTGTTTGGCGTTGCTTTGATAATTTTGCCCGCCGTTTCCGAGGGGGTGTTAAGTTTTGGCAAACTCCAGGAACAGAGCAACAGCAACAGCGTTGGAAGGGAAATAATAGCCTTCATTTTTATTTGTGATGTAAGGTTCTAGGCTTCTAAGCTACCGATTTTGAGCAGGTAGCGGATTTTATTCCATAAATCCGGCCTACAAACAAACTTCAATCCAAAGATTTGCACGCAAAGTTAGTCATAATTCTATCTTTTATAATGCTTGCCGCAAGCATGGCACTGGGGCAGGTGACACCGCCCGAGCGCCCACAGCCGTTGGGCCCACGGGGTCGCCCTGCTGCCGACTCGCTGGCGCAGGCACCAACGGGTAGGCCCAACTTTGTTTCCCCCAGTTCCAACCTTGACAGCATCACCCTCTCGCCCGATGCCTTGGAAGACCAGATTGACTATTCGGCGGTGGATTCCATGTATTTTGACATCAAAAACAAGCAAATCCACCTCTACGGGCAGGCTGAGGTCAAATTCCAGGCCATGACCATGAAGGCCAACTATATCTTGATTGACTGGAAGGAGAACACCATGTCTGCGGAGGGCAATCGGCTCCCCAACGGCGAGTGGTTGGGCAAACCTACCTTCACCGATGGCACCCAAAACTTCACCACCAGTCGGATGAAGTACAATTTCAAGACGTACAAGGGTATTATTTACGATGGGCAAACGCAGCAAGAAGGCATGAACATCGTGGGCGAGAAGGGCAAGTTTTTTGGTACAGGAAACGATACAACCAAGAGCAACATTATCTACAACAAAAACGCCATTTTCTCTACTTGCACCCTCGACCACCCACACTTCGGCATCCGGAGCAACAAGCAAAAAATCGTGCAGGACAAGGTGGCAGTGGTCGGCCCTTGCAACCTTATCATCGGCGACATTCCAACCCCGCTTTGGCTGCCGTTTGGTTTTTTTCCGCTGAAGCTCGGGAAGCGCACGGGGCTCATTTTCCCCCGCAACTACGAATACTCCGAGGCTTGGGGCTTTGGCCTCGAAAACATCGGCTACTACCTGCCCGTCAACGACAACATGGACCTCCAACTCACCGCCGATATTTACCTGAAAGGAACCGTGAGGCTCCATGCGATTTCCAACTACAAAAAACGCTACAAATACGGTGGAAGGGCCAACATTGACTTCGCCTACCAACGCTCGGAAGACACGGAAGGCAATATCACGTACACGCCCTCTGGTGCTTTGCAGTGGTCGCACAACCAAGACGCAAAGGCCCACCCGTACCGCAGCTTGGGTGGCAACATCAACTTACAAGCTGGCAACTACCAGCGAAACAACCGAACCGACGCCGCTGCCCGATTGAACACCTCGCTCAGCTCCAACATGAGTTTCCGGCAGCGCTTCGACAAACCTTTTGACCTGAGCGCAGCGTTCAGCCACTCACAGAACACCAACACCCGAAATGTGACCATCAGCTTCCCGACGCTCAACTTCCAGACGCAAACGCTTTATCCTTTTAAAAGAAAAGTGAAAACGGGCGGGGAAAAATGGTACGAGCGCCTGCAAATGCGCTACACCTCCGAGGCCCGCAACCAGTTTACTGCCAAGGACAGTACCATTTTTGACCGAAGCACGTTGGACAGTGCCAAGTTCGGCCTGCGGCACAATGTGACGGCCAGTACCAGTTTCAACCTGCTCAAGTTCTTCAACTTCTCACCAACCGCCAACTACAAAGAGGTTTGGTACTTCAAAACCCAGAACAAAACCTTTGACCCCACACCGACCATCGTGATGGACACCATTTGGAACGAGGACAGCACCGAGTTCATCGTGGAAAACGACACCACCAAGTTCGGCAACATCGTCACCGATGAAATGTGGGGATTCAAACCGCTGCGCCAATACAATGCAGGCATCAGCATGAGCACCAAAGTGTTTGGTACGCTGCTGCTGAAAAAGGGAAAAGTAAGGGGACTTCGACACGTGATGACGCCCACCTTTGGCTTCAATTACACGCCCGACTTCACCAACCCCGACTGGGGCTATTTCAAAACCGTGCGGCGTGACCTCAACTCCGACGAGGAGCTTCGGTACAGCATCTACGAAAACAACCGCATCAGCGGCTTCGACCAGCCCTCGACGAGTGGCAAGCAGATGGCGCTCAACTACGGCCTCGGCAACTTGTTCGAGGCAAAACTTTTCAACAAACGAGACTCCACGCTCAAAAACGTCAAGCTGTTCAACTCCGTGTCCGTCAACGGCAGCTACAACTTCGCCGCCGACAGTATGAACTGGAGCATCGTGAACATTGGTGGCAACACCAACTTTTTCAACAGCCTCACCTCCTTCCGCTTTACCGTCGTGCTCGACCCCTACGACTTCAACCGCAAGACTGGCGCCCGCATCAATCAACTGAATTTGGATACAAACGGCAAGCTGCTGCGCCTCGTCTCTTGGAACGTCAACCTCGGAACCAACCTCACCGTGGAACGCCTGCGTGACCTCATTCGGGGCGAGGACACCGACAAGAAAGTGGCCAACAAACCCAGAATTGACGAAGAAGCGCTCGAACCCACGGTCGGTGAGGTCGTGAGGGGCGAGGAGGACTTCCTGAGCCTATTCGAAGGCTTCAGCATACAGCACAACTTCACGCTGGGGCAGCGCTACTACAGCAACATTGGCAAGGACTCCATCGCCGTCACGGCGCACACCATCTCCAGTCGAGGCACCATCAAGCTAACACAAAACTGGAGCATCAACGTCGGAAACTTTGGCTACGATTTCCAATCCAAGAAAATCACCTACCCCGATTTCTACTTCGCCCGTGACCTCCACTGTTGGGAAATGGGCGTGTCTTGGCAGCCGCAGTTTGGTTCCTACAGTTTCTTCATCCGAGTGAAACCGGGCAAACTGGATTTCTTGAACATCCCTTACCGAAAGGGGATTCAGGACAGCCGAGGGTTTGGTGGGTTTTAAAATGTCACTTATCAATCCACTGCATTTCCTCGTGCGTTTGCACGGGGCCACAACCGACTTTTTGCAAAAGGAACAAAACCACGATGCCCACGATGACGATGATTAGCCAATTGGGCTTGTTGGGCGATGCGGGAGCACCTTCGGGCTGTTGGGCGGGCTGGTAGTTGGTAGGCTTGGCCATGATTAGTGTTAGAAGGTTTAGGGGGTTTAGGGGGGTTAGGGGGTTTAAGTAGCGTGAACTAAACTTTCTAAACCCCTCTAAACCTTCTCAACCTCCAAACAGACCATCATTTCTTAAAGGGCATTGCATTCACCTTCCGCCCGATTTCATAGCCCAAGCGCACACCCTCTTCGGCGTCCATTCGGAAGTGAACGCCAAGTGGAATACGAGAGTAGGCGTTTTCTTCCGCCATTTCATAAAAACTGGAAAAGGTGCGAGGCATCCCGAAGAAGTCAGAACGATTTTGGTGGGTGCGGTCGGTCATTGAATAGTTGTAGCCGAAAATATCGGACAGGGCCTCGGCCGCAGCTGCCCCAAAAGTGGAGTGGCCAGAAGGATAGGCCGGGAAGCTCGGCGTGAAACCGAGGAAATGCACCTGCCAGTCAGGGTCTATCAACCGATGAATATAGCTGACTGGGCGCTCCACGTTGTAGTGGTACTTGGAGTGCCAGCAGGCCACACCTGCATCGTGCAGGGCGATGGAGACTTTGGCGTAGGTGAACAGCGCCAGTTCGAGGCTGGCGTTTTCAAGTTCGAGGACTTGGTTGGCAATGGAAATCCAGCGGGCAGGTGGGCTAAGAGACACACCCACTTGGTCGTCGCTCCAAAACTGGGCAATCCATTGGTCTTCAAATTCTTTTTTGTTGACGATTAGGTAAGCTTCCTGCGCTTGGTTGTAAAACAGCGAGTTGGGTGACTCGTCGAAATCGATTGGTGGCCTGCACAGTTTTTCGTCGTTGCTGATGGCGAAGGTGCGAGCCTCTCCCCAATACGGAAAAAGCGCCTTGCCGTAATCTGGTGCGGTAGGCTGCCAAAGGCCGGGCCCTTGCGGCGGCGTATAGGTCGAAGGGCGTGGGTTCAGAAAAGCATCGTGGCCGTAGGTATCGGTCTGCGACCATTCCCAGATGGCCTCGGCAACCTCGATGCCTCTAGCCTGTGAGCGCTTGAAGATTTCAGTGCCCACCTTGGCCTCAAAATCTTGGTTGAAACCATTCTCCAAGTTGAGGATGCGGAACTGCAATTCAGCCTGCTGTGCGGGCATGAGGATGTTGCCCGGTACGAAATGCTTGATCATCGTGGCATAAACGGCATTCACGACCGTGGGCCAGTGGTACTCCTTGTTATCGTCTTTTTTCATGTCCAAGCCCGTATACAACGACTCCAGCGACTTGTATTTCGGCATGCTAATCATGGCCGATTCATAGGCAGCCAAGTTGATGTAGGCTAAGGTGCGTGGGCTTGGGCCGGGTCTGAACCCCTGCGCATAGCGGTCGAGGTCGAGGTAGAGCTTCATCCATTCGAGCGGCACTTCGGCGCTTTCGTTGGCGGCTAGGTTTTCTTCTTTGGGAAGGGTGTCGTCGTCGTTTTGGCAGGCGGGGAACAGCACGACGACAAACATGGAAAGCAAGGCAAATTTGCCCAGCATTTGAAGTAATTTCTTGTTCATGGATTGGAATACGTTTAGTCTAGTTGTAAGAGTGTCGTTCATTGATAGGGCAATGCCCCTTTTGAGGCAGTTTGCAAAAATCAACTTTTTTCCGTTCTAAAACCGCATTTTGTTTTGGCAATTTACTGACTACCAAAGAAATACCAGCAAACTGGTATCCAAAATGCGAGGCAGTTTTTTGTACCTTTGCCATTGTTGTGCTTCGGCAATCCCACCTGAACATTTTACACAAGACACGTTCTTTCGTGAACGTAGTCCATTTTTTATGAGAAACGGAATCAAACGAGTTTGCAAAGCGCTGAACGGGAAGTTTAGTCGCTGAGCCGACCACCACACACACTTAGAACCTACCAATATTCCCGAACGCACTTTTTTTACTGACGAACCAACACTTCAGAACCACCAATATGTCTGTTTTTACCCGCAGTTTTCTTATCCTCTGGACATGTTTGCTTGCGAGCATCAGCCCCGTGCTGGCTGATGTCAATCCACCTGTTTTGACCAACCCTTCGGCTTGTGGGCTCGACCTTTTCATCACGGAGGCGGGCTGTGGGCCTGCGAACGAGTTTCAGGTAAACGTGGCCACAGCGCCGGGCACCAGCCTTGGCAATGACGTTTACCTCAAAGAACTGCGGTTCATCATCGAGCACGAGTGGGCCGCAGACCTCGACATTTTCCTGAAATCCCCTGCTGGCGTCATCGTGGAAATCTCCACCGACAACGGCGATGCCTTCGACCACTACGGCAATCCCAATGATGGGACTTGCAGCCAGTTTACCAGTATTATCGCACATGCCGCCCTCGGTGCTTGCAACCTCCCTGACATCACGGAGGGCGATGCGCCATTTATCGGATCCTACCTGCCCGAAGGCAATTTTAGCAACTTCGACGATGGCAGCTCGCCCATCGGGCTTTGGACACTGATGATTTGCGACGACGGGGCCAGCAATTTGGGCCATTTGCAGTTCGTCGAGTTGGTGTTTGAAAGCACGGCTTGCGTGGCTCCTTCAGAAGTGGCAGTACTGCACGAAGACTCCACTTCCGTGCTGCTCGACTGGGTCACTGGCTCCAATTGCAACGATGTGGTGATAGAATTTGGGCCGACAGGCTTTGTGCCCGGAACAGCTGGAGCAGCTGGCATAAATGGCACGGTGTCGCTTGGTAGTTGCCCGCCGTTTTTGCTCATGGGCCTCTCGCCAACTACCAGCTACGATATTTACCTTCGTGAAAATTGCGGAGCGGGCAATTATTCCGACAATGCCTGCGTCGTGCAGGCCATGACCACTTGCTCGCCGCCGCCCGCTACCATCGTCGAGGACTTCAACAGCCAGCAAGTTTGCCAGCCCATTTGCGGGGTGACTTGCCCCATCACGGGCTTTTGGCGCAATGCCTCCAACGACAATTTCGATTGGTTGGTGAACAGCGACACCACCCTCACCGCCAACACCGGCCCGGCTGGTGACAACCCTGGTGGCGGCAACTACGTCTACCTGGAAGCCTCTGGCACCGCTTGCCGGAACGGCAGGCGAGCAGTATTGGTCTCGAACTGCGTTCAGGTCGTAGCCAATCCCGACTCCTGCGATATGTCCTTCGACTACAATTTTTTCGGGGTGCATATTGGTGGCATGTCGCTGGAAGTGAGCACCAACGGCGGCGCAACTTGGTCGGTGCTCTGGAATGGCACTGGCAACAAGGGCAGGGTTTGGCACAAAAAGTTTATTGATTTGGATGCTTACCACGGCATGACGGTGCAGTTCCGATTCGTTGGGCGAGGTGGCAATGGCCAATTTGCCGACTTAGCGCTTGACAACATCGCATTTTACGGTTCCGTTGACCTCGGCTTCCCTGACTATGTGTACTACCTCGATGCGGATGGCGATGGCTACGGCAATCCCGACCTGTACATCGGTAGCTGCCAACCTGCTGCCTTTCCCAACTACGTGGACAACGACGACGACTGCAACGACCAGGATTTCTACCAAAACCCCGGCCAGCCTGAGTACCTTTGCGATGGTTTTGACTCAAATTGCAATGGAAACGACGACGAATATTTCGTGGCGCCAGTGACCACGCAGGGTAGCACGATTTGCAGTGGAGCAAATGGTTTTGCCGTTGCCTTTCCCGCCAATTTTGGGCAAATAAGCTGGTACGATGCACCCACTGGCGGCAACTTGGTCGCCGTTGGCGATACCATTTTCCCAGACCCGATGCTGTTGGTGAACAATGGCTTGGACACGCTGCATCTCCAGTATTTTGCCGAAGAAGTTACAGGCACGGGCTGCGTCTCCAACGAACGCACCTCGGCGGCCATTACCATTTTGCCCAGCCCAAACCTCAGCACCAACGACGTGCCGGGCGCATGTGCCGGCAAGTTGTTTGACCTCACCACCATCAACATCTCCGATGCGAGTGGCCTAAACGGCAACCTTAGCTACTTCGACCAATTGCCTTTCAGCCCCGGCGATGAAGTGGGGCCTGTGGTGATGCCGATGGTCACCACGAACTTTTACATTGTTTCGGAAGCTGCCAGTGGTTGCCGTGACACGCTCACGGTGACGTACTTCGTGCAGTCCGGCCCCGTTGCGCACATCCCCGACACCCCGACGCTTTGCCGGAATTCCTCCAAAACAATCTCCGTCACCGACATTGGAAATGGTGCGGCACCTTTTCAGTTCGCTTGGAACACGGGGGCGGCGACCGATTCCATCCAGATTTTCAGCGACAACAACCTCGGTACAGAGAACACTTACGCCGTGACCATCACCGATGTGAACGGTTGCTATAGCTCCGATACGCTGACCGTCACAACCATTGACAACATTGACCAACTCATCACATCGAGTACGCCCGTAACGGTCTGCAATGGCAGCGATGGCAGCATCAGTGTGACGCCGTTGGGAGGCAATGCGCCTTTCACCTACGAGTGGGCGGGCGGCACCGTCAACAATCAAACAGGCGGGTTGGTGGTCAATGATTTGGCGCAGGGTTCCTATGGGTTCACCGTCACGGACAGTTCGCCTGAGCAATGCCGGGCGGTCGTGCCAGTGGTCGTGGTGAATGGCCCAGCAGCCAGTGTAGAAGTGTCGTCTGTGCAGCATGTTGCTTGCCACGGCGGCAATAACGGGTGCATCAGTTTGGATGTAATTGGTGGGCCAAATACGACGATTACATGGAGCAACTTCATGACCGGTGCCAACATCTGTGACCTCACGGCTGGCAACTACACCGCCACGGTAACGGAAGGAAGTTGTGAAAACATTATCAGCATTCCGGTTTTTGAGCCAGAGTTGCTCACGACAACCTTGGATATTGAGCAGGTGAGCTGTTTTGGCGGCAACAATGGGCAAATCAGCGCCAGTGTTTTCGGAGGTACGACGCCCATCAGCTTCCTTTGGGACAATGGCTCTACGGAAGCAATTTTGGAGAACCTCGCTGCCGGATTCTACGGCCTCACCGTCACGGATGCCAATAACTGCGAGGTCTTGCTGCCGCAAATACCGGTGAACCAACCTGCACAACTTTCCCTGTCTTCCATCGATGCGCAGCAACCTACCTGTTTTGGGTTGAGCAATGGCAGCATCAATGTGGCGGCTGCGGGAGGAGCGTCGCCCTATTCCTACAGTTGGAGCAATGGCGGTTTTGGAACAGGTTTGTCAAACATTGACGCTGGCAGCTACACCGTCCACATCCGTGACAACAACGGTTGCGAAATCAGCCAGACCATCATTTTGGCACAGCCAACGCTGTTGGATGTTTATGCTGACGAAGTTCATCCCCCCAATTGTGCAGGACAAAACACGGGTTTTATCACGACCGAAGTAGCTGGTGGTACAGGTGGGTATTATTTTCTCTGGGAAAATGGGGCCACAACCCCCGACCTTTTTTCCATTGGAAACGGTACGTATGCCGTCACAGTGACGGACGATAATGGCTGCACAGATGCTGCGGTTTTTGGCCCAATTGCATCTCCAGAATTGCTCAACATTGGCATCAACAAAACCGACCCACCTTGCAACGGTCGGGACGAGGGCTCGGTACAGGCTTTTGTGATTGGGGGTGGGCTACCGCCATACACCTACAATTGGAGTACCGATGATTCCGGACCTGAACTCTTCAATTTGCCGTATGGCCCCTACACCGTGACCGTCAGCGATGCAAACGGCTGTGAGAGCGTCCTTTCCACCGTTTTGGACTCCATTCAAGTATTGGCATTGGGCTACGAGATGTTTCCTCCGCTTTGCAATGGTCAGACTGGCCAATTGGCATTGACCGTTGCAGGTGGAACGGAACCCTACCAAGTAGTTTGGAGCGATGGGCAAACGGGCCTCGTTGCCTCCAATTTATTGGCACAAAACCATGCAGCCACCGTCACGGATGCAACTGGCTGCTCCAATTCATTGGGCATTATTCCACTGATGGAGCCCACTGCTTTGACCATTTCGCTGGAAAATCTGGATGGAATCGGTTGCTTTGGTGAAAACCAAGGGGCTATTGACATCGCCGTAAACGGTGGAACAGTTCCGTACCAATACCATTGGTCGCACGGGGCAACCACACAGGACTTGGCCAGCCTTTTCGAAGGCAACTATCACGTAACCGTCACCGACGACAACGGCTGTACGATTGAGTTGAACAACCTGTTGGTTGCATCGCCTGCGCCACTTGGTGCCACCGCTAGTTTGGGCATCCCCGTGAATGCCTGCCAGTCCGTGCAGGTGGACGAAGTTTGCGTTTCGGTGACGGGTGGAATATTGCCCTACCAGTTTGCTTGGGATGCTGGCGACACCACCAACTGCATCTTCAATCCACCATCTGGGGACTACCACGTTACCATTACCGATGCAGCAGGTTGTACGCTTGAGTTCATGTCTATCAAAGTGCCTGAACAATACACGGCCGTTAGCACCCAACAAGTGCCAACTGGACAGGAAGTCGTCTGCTTTGGCGACACGACTGGACAGGTCGCTGTGGCTATTCAGGGCGGGGTTGCACCTTACCAATTCAATTGGAGCAACGGATATTTCGGGCAAACAAGTGCCCAATTTTTGACCAATGAGGCATTGCCTGTTGGCAACTACAGGGTCACCATCACTGACAACACGGGATGTACGGCGGTTTCGACGGCCATGCCGATAACCACTTATGGCCAAGTCACACCGACCATCATGAACAGCCAAGTGCAGCATGTTCGCTGCAAATTTGGAAACGACGGTGCGGTTCCGCTGAATGTAATCGGGGGCTTGGGACCTTATACTTTTTACTGGGAAAATGGCTTTGGTGACTCAATTTCCAATGCGCAGCATATTGATGGGCTGATGGCGGGCATGTATCTCGTGACCGTCACTGACCAGATTGGCTGTACAGGCGACGCCGCTACTTTGGTACTGGAGCCGGACACGGAGCTTATATTAAATACGCCGATTATTGACCATATCGCTTGTTTTGGCGAGGAAACGGGCAGCATTTTGGCCATGCCATCGGGTGGCGACACCCCTTATGTTTACCAATGGAGCAACATGGCGTTCACCCAAGGCATTGAAAATTTGCCAAGTGGCCAATACTCCCTCACGGTCGTTGACGGCAATGGCTGCCAGCGCATTGCAAATTATGCGGTGTTAGGGCCAGATGCACCTATTTCTGTCAATGTGCTTGACTCCGCAGGCGTGAGCTGTTTCGGCGCCAGTGATGGTTTTATTGACATTTTGGTGTTGGGAGGTACTGCTGGCTACAACTTCAACTGGAACAACTTTTCAACGGAAGAAGACCTGACGAATGCACCTGCCGGCGATTACCTGCTTTCCATATTTGACAGTGAGGGCTGTCATTTTACCGCCAATTTTGAATTGGGAACACCGACACCTGTGGATGTTGCAATGATGGCTTCGCCCCAAACGCAGCTCAATCCACCAAACGGAACGGCTTCGGTTTCGCCATCGGGCGGTACGCCGCCTTATCAGTACCAATGGACAAATGGCATGACAGATTCCTTGTTGACAGGCCTGCCTTCTGGTTCTTATGGTGTCACTGTTCAGGATGCCAACCTTTGCGAAACAATCCGATGGGTTTTCGTTGACTTGGCACTGGATGTGACTGAAAATCAAGCATTGAAGGGGTTCAAGTTGTATCCGAATCCGACCAGTGGGGATGTTGAAATATGTTGCATTGGCAAATGGGCGCAGGACATGGAGCTGCGCATCTTCAATCAACTTGGCCAGCTTGTTTTGGTAAAAATAGTCGAAACTACGGGAACAAGCAGCATTGCAATTGACTTGAATCAGCAACCGTCTGGCATGTACCAAGTGGTTGGAATTGGGCAAGAAGGGGTTGTTTTTGAGGGTAAAATATTGGTGGAACGCTGATGCCTACAACCTTTTGGCAAGTTGAGACCTCATTATCCCAAGCTTTTTAAATCATTGCATGAACTCAATCCTGCTGCTAATCTCGTCCGTTTTTTTTATCCAAAACGCTTGGCAATCGTTCACCAATCTTGATGGCCGTTTTCAAGTTTTGGTTCCCGGCACTTTCACCGAGAAAGTTGATTCCGTCAAAACGGATGTTGGCCATTTGGTGTACCACACTTTTTTCCTGCAAACGGACGAAAAGACTGCCGATAACCTGTTCTACATGGTGAGCTACTGTGACTACCCCGCCAACGTCGTCTTCGCCGATTCGGTCGGGCTGGCCGAGGAGTTCTTCCAAACCACCATCGAATCAGC
>CAYTZS010000130.1:0-15976 GCA_964442355.1 uncultured Saprospiraceae bacterium
TGTGCTGCAAGCGCCTGGTTCGCAAGGTTGAAGGCTTTTTCAGCATCGTCCTTAATGCCAGCAGTGCGGCCTGTGCCATTGTAGAACATAGATTTTAGCGCAAGCGCACCTGTCACGGCAGTGTTGCGGTCGGCCTGATAGACCAAGGTTTTATAGCCCTTGCCGCCGTTGTTGTCCGACTTTTCCAACTCATCGTTCCCGAAGGAAAAAAGCACCGCCTTTGCGCCAGCAGGTAGGGTCAATTGTGTGACAAGTGCATCGCCTTGCTTGTCAAAGTTCAAATCCAGCGCTTTGGGGTCACCAATGGCATCATAGATGTAGGCTACGCCGTCGAACGCCACACCGTCAAGTGGGCCGCCCTTGGGGTTGTAGCTGATGCTTAACCGCTCCCCGCCCACTGGCTTCTCAGGAGTGATTGTAAATTGCTGGGCCGAAATGATGTTCGAAAACACCAACAAAGCAGCCACGACAGTCAGGTATTTGATAGTTTTTTTCATTTGAAAAAATTTGGTGGTGAAAACTTTGCCGAAGGTAAAAATTGGTTTGGAATTGCCGGGTTTTGGCATCATCAAATCGGTGAACATGCCAATAACCAATGTTTATTTTTCAACAAATGCTACCTGACCGACAACGTTTTAACTTGCATTTCTATTTTTGGCCATCAAAAGCAATTACCTTCGCTTGTCATTGTCCATTCTTTGGGAAAAGCCATCAAATTGGATAATTCAAACACGACAAACTGCCCTGATTTTTATCCGTAAGTTATTGAATTTCAGTTGCTTGCTGGTGATTCGTGGGCGTTTTCAAAAGGGTTTAAAGAACAGATTATGAAGCATTTTTTGACGATTGCATTATTGTTGTCTTCCATCCGCTTGTTTGCGCAGCCTGCCAATGACGACTGCCCAGGCATCATCAACCTTGGTCCTGCACCCATTTGCCCTGCCGATGTGATTTACAACAACCTGAATGCAACAGAAAGCAATATCGGTTTCGACAACTTCCCTTCCTGCTGGGTCGGCAATCCGGAGCGGGATGTCTGGTTTTCGTTCGTAGCGGTGGACACCATTCTTGACTACCGTGTCACCGTGACTGCTTGCCCAGACCCCAACGGGAACATTGACCCAATGGTCAACCCACAAATTGCCATCTACCGTGGCGATTGTGAGTTTGACGGCCTTCAGTTGTTGGAGTGTGCCACAGCACCAAACGGCGAGGGCATTCTTGACTTAGACCTTTTCGGCCTTACGCCGGGCATCACCTACTTCATCAGAATCAATGATTGGTCGGCCTCGGCCTCTCCCAACGATGGGGCGTTCAAGCTGTGTGTCATTAAAAAACCGCCCGTAAACACCGTTGACCAAGGCGGCTCCACAGCTTGCAGTGGTACACTCAGTGACTCCGGTGGCCCGGACGAAGATTATGGAAACAACGAAGACTTCGTTTACACCATTTGCCCATCCCAGCCACATAATTGCATCAATTTCTCTCTGGAATATTACAATGTCGAGAATTTTGGAGACGAAATCATTTTCTACGACGGCCCCGGCATCACTTCCCCCCAAATTGGTTCGATTTCAGGTGGCGGCAATGGTACTAATTTTGGTGGCGTGTGCTACTCGGTGGCTGCCCAAAGCGGTTGTTTGACCATCCAGTTCATGTCCAACGGTGCTACCGTATTCGAGGGTTTCCAAGGATTCTGGGAATGCACAAGCGAGGAGTGCCAGCAATTGGATGAAATTACGATACAAACTGGTTCTTCACCAGCCGACATCGTCCAAAGCGTGGTTTCTGGACAAACTTCCATTACCATTACCAACATTAATTGCGACAACACAGCACTTGGCACTTTTGAAGCTGGCCCCAATACTGACCTTGGCTTAGAGAAGGGCATACTTTTGACAAGTGGTTCGGCTGCCCAAGCTTCCAATCCCGGTGCATTTTTCGCCTCAACGGCAGTCAATACCCCTGGCGACACTGACTTGGACTATCTATCCCAAATCAACGGCAACAATTCAGAATCAAGGGACGCATGTATCGTCGAAATGGATGTTTTCGCCTCCACGGATGAAATCACTTTCGAGTACATATTTGGTTCTGAGGAGTACCCAAACTTCGTTAATTCTCCATATAATGACATCTTTGCCTTCTTGGTTTCTGGCCCTGGCATTGTTGGAGATCCGAACATCGCCAATCAGCAGAACATCGCTACCCTACCCGATGGCACATTTATCCAAATCAACAGCGTCAACTTCCTTAATAACTGGGAGTATTTCCGGGATAACCAAAATGGGCAAAGCGTAGCTTATGGCGGCTTGACTTCAGATTCGATTGGCGTTAAGAAAAGCCTTACTGCAAGGGTACAGACCATTCCTTGCAACACCTACCACCTCAAATTAGCTATTGCCGACCGCCAAGACAATGCATATGACTCCGGTGTATTCATTTCGGAGATAAAAGGTGGCTCGCCCAACCTCGGGGTTAACTACAATTCTGGAATTCAATACTTGGTTGAAGAGTGCGTCAACATACCGGACGAGGTTGTGATTAGCCTCAATGCGCTCATTGAACAGCCTGCGACTTATGACATCGTTTTAGGCGGCACGGCTACTTTGGGAGTTGATTACATGTTGACGCTGCCTGGTTCAGTGACTTTCAGCAACGGCTCAGAAGTATTCACTTTCCCCATCCAAGCCCTGAGCGACGGCTTGGTGGAAGGAACTGAAACAATTATCATCCAACTGGTACGTGATTTTGGATGCGGAGCCACTGTTTTGGCTACTTTGGAAATCGAACTTCAAGATAATCTTCAAGTCCAAATCTTTGAAGACCAACTCGACACGGCGCTGGTTTGTGCAGGTAATGGCGCACAAATGACTGCCACTGGTGCTGAGACTTACTTCTGGCAACCACCTGGTATATTTTCGGACGCAAGCATTTCAAATCCAACTGCCAACCCGGATTCGAGTATGTGGATAACCGTGACAGGCACTTTGGGCCTTTGTACGGATGTGGATTCCATTTACCTCAATCTAATAGACCCGGAAATCAACATCATCCCAGAAGGTGACGTACTGACGATTTGTGCTACGGACAGCATCGTGCTCACGGCAGTCAACAACGTCAACAACAGCAATTTGCAATGGAGTTCTTTCTTTATTCCAATACCTGACCCAACCAATCCAGTTCAGACAATTTATCCCCCGCCATTTTTCCCGTTTGTGCCGTTGACGGTACAAGTTGAATTGGGGGGATGCATCGCTACCGACAACGTTCAGGTGGAGATTGATGCTTTCAATTTTCCGGTTGTGGCGAACGACACCACCGTTTGCCAAAATTACAGCGTTGACCTTGGTACAGACATCGTTGGGACTACCACCAACTTTACTTGGACACCCAACGTCGGCCTCGACCCTGGCAACGATGTTTCTGGCCCAATTGCAACGCCAGACGTCACCACCACCTACACGTTGATTGCAGAAAGCGCAACCGGTGTTTGCAAGGATACAGCCGAAGTAACCATCACCGTCATTCCGATTGATATCGAAATCCAAAACCCAGACACGGCATTTATTTGCGTGGGAGAGAGCGTGACCTTGACAAACACCAACACCACTGCCGGGGTTGGCGTCACCTGGACACCCAATTTCTTCATGACGCAAGTTAGCCCGCAAGAAGTGGTGGTTAATCCACCAGTGAGCACCTGGTACTACACAACGCTCGTAGGCCCAACTTGTACCGTCACAGACTCGGTGCTGGTTTATGTTGATTCCATTCCCGATTTGAGCATCATGGCTATGCCCGCAAAGGAAACCTATTGCTTGGGCGAGAAAATCCTGCTGACGTCCCCAACTTACGAGCCCGGCAATTTCCCCGGATTACAGCTGATGTGGGACGATGAAATTCCTGGAGCTTTAACACCTGATTCTTTCTTGAATCTCGTTTTCATTGCCGTTGAAACACATACATATATCCGCACTACCACAGTCAATGCTTGCACCAGCATTGATTCCATCGAAATCATCGTAACCCCAGCCATCGTCATTGAGGTCGTGCCGCCGTTGGACACCATTTGTCCCGGCGAAGCAGTGAATTTGACTATCAACGGGCCGGATGATTTGGAGGAATTCAGTTGGTCGCCACCAAATGGGCTCAGTTGCGCAGACTGCAGAAATCCCGTTGCAACACCTGGCGCCACCACTACTTACAATGTCCAAGCGGAATATCAGGGGTGTCCTGTGGGAGCTTCAACGACTTTGATTGTGCCGTCAGGTCCAGTTTTTGAATTGCAAGACCAATTCATTTGTCAGGGCGACCAAGTATTGTTAAACAGCATCAATAACCCACAGGCTACTTATGTTTGGACAGCTTCGGATGGCAGCGATGTTCCGGATATTGCCACGCCGACCGTCAGCCCCACGCAAGCGACGACCTACACGGTGACAGCCTCGATTGGCGACTGCGTATCTACGGATATGCTTACCGTCACAGTTGCAATGGATTTTACAGTGGCTGTGGACACACCGCCTACCAGTTGTCCGGGAGAATCAGTGACGCTTACGGCAACTGTAAACCCAACTGGATCAAACTATACTTTTGTTTGGACGAATGCCAACGGGGATGTAATTGATACGGAGCCATCTATTACCCAGAACCCAACAGCCACTACTACCTACGAAGTGGAAGTATCGGACGCCAATGCATGTTTTTCGCATACAATAGTCGTTCAAGTGGCAGTTTCACCCGAGTTCACGGTGGATGCAGGTGCAGATATCACTGCTGTTGCTGGCGAGGAAATTACTTTGACTGGAACCGCCAGTTTACCGGGAATTACTTTAGTTTGGACTGACCAAGCTGGGAACATCGTTGGGACTGGCCCAATGGCCAACGTGTCCCCTTGCGAAGATGCAACCTATACATTGACTGGTACGGATTCAAATGGATGTCTTGAGACTGATGAGGTGATTGTTAATGTTAACTCCTCTTTTTTCATCGTATCACTAGTGGCACAGGAGACAACTCCCAATGATACCATTATTTACGAAGGGGAAGAGTTTGTACTAGTTGCTACTACATCGCCATCCCCGCTGCCGGGCGCAACCTACAATTGGTACGTCGGTGACAGCTTGGTATCCACCACCAACGACACGATTTCCGAAGTGCTTAATGCAATGGAGATTTTTGGGGCTGACATCGTTGATTCTTTGCCAATGGACATTAGCGTGACAATAACGATTCCAGCTGGTTGCGAATCTACGATGGACACTAATGCTGTTATCTACAACATACCAATCGGCATCCCCAACGGCTTCTCGCCAAACGGCGATGGCACAAACGACAGCTTCAAAATCATTTCGCTGATACCACTGACCATCAACGAATTCAAGGTGTGGAACCGTTGGGGTCAACTCGTTTACGACAACGAAAGTGGGGTGGATGGCTGGGACGGCAAGCAAAAAAATGAGGATGCCCCGTCCGATGTTTACATCTATCGGGTTGTTTATGAAGTAACTGGCGGAAGTGGCAAGGAGTACACCAAAAAAGGTGACGTTACGCTACTGCGCTAATTGCTGTTGAAATACATAAAATGGAGGGCTACCCAGCGTTGCCCTCCATTTTTTATTGTTACGATATTTATGCTGAAGCAAGTCAAAAAACTATGCAAGTAAACGTTGACCTCCTCAAGTTTCAGTCAAAACTGAACCTTCGCAAGCAGGAGGGTCAAACCTTCATTCATGACCCCATCCGCAAAAAGCACCTCGTGCAAACGCCTGAAGAAGTTGTGCGACAACTGTTCCTTGCATTTTTATTGGATGAAAAGAACTATCCAAAAAACCGCCTCCGCACCGAGAAAATGCTGAAAGTCAATGAGTTGACAAAACGCTGCGACATCTTGGTGTTTGATTGGGAGATGTCGCCGTTCATGCTAGTCGAGTGCAAAGCACCGAACGTTTCAATTTCTGACGCCACTTTTCGGCAAATCGCAGCCTACAACATGCCACTGCGAGTGCAATACTTGGTGCTGACAAATGGCCCTACTACCTATTGTTGCCAAATGGACTACGAACACGGCCAATGGCAATTTCTGGACAGCATTCCGATTTTCCCCACTCAATCTTCAAAGTAGATTTCCTACCTTTCGGCCGTAAAACCTAACCAAAGCGGTATGGGTTGGCGTTTTTTTCGCCACTACATCCGATATAAATCGCTATGAGCAAAGAAAAAATCCTTGTCATCGGAGCAAACGGCCAAATCGGCTCCGTGCTGACAGAGGCACTTCGGGATGAATTTGGCAGCAGCAACGTAATCGCCACAGACATAAGGGCCTCAAATGAGCACAATGGCCCATTCGAGTTGCTGAATGTGATGGATGCAAATGCCATCGCATCGGCAGTTGACCGCCACGACATTACGCAGATTTACCACCTCGCCGCCATCCTTTCCGCCAAAGGCGAACAAAATCCGCTTCAAACCTGGGACATCAACATGGGCGGACTTTTCAACGTCTTTGAAGCCGCCAAGGAAAAAAAGGTCGCCAAAATCTTTTACCCAAGTTCAATTGCCGTTTTTGGTGCGGACATCCCTCGTCAAATGACGCCGCAAAACGCTGTGCTGAAGCCCACAACGGTTTATGGCATGAGCAAGTCTGCCGGCGAACTTTGGAGCCAATATTATTTCCAAAAATACGGGTTGGACATCCGCTCATTGCGTTATCCCGGAGTCATCGGTTGGCAGAGCGAACCTGGTGGTGGCACGACTGATTACGCTGTTGATATTTACCACTATGCCGTTCGGGGTGAAGATTACACATGCTTTTTGAGCGAAAATACCGCATTGCCCATGATTTACATGGATGATGCCATCCGTGCTACGCTGGAATTGATGGACGCCGACCCAACCAATATCAAGGTGCGCACGAGTTACAATTTGGCGGGCATGAGCTTTTCACCAGTGGAAATAGCTGCCGCAATCCAAAAGGAAATGCCCAGTTTCAAGGTTAGCTACGCCCCCGATTTTCGTCAAAAAATAGCTGAAAGCTGGCCTGAAAGCATTGACGACACTGCTGCCCGAAATGACTGGGGCTGGCAGCCAAAATACGACCTTGAAAGCATGACAAAAGACATGCTTCACCAATTGCAGAAAAAGTACAATTTGGCCACCGCACTGTAAACCACAATTTCTAAGTTCATTCAATCCTTAAAATATGTTCGACAACGTACGCACATCCCTCCAACAAGAAATCCAAGAAATAAAGGACGCCGGGCTTTATAAAAAAGAACGTGTCATCGTCACGCCACAAGGCCCGGTCATCAAAACCGATCAGGGTCTCGAGGTGCTGAACTTTTGCGCCAACAACTATCTCGGCCTGTCATCGCACCCAAAAGTGATTGAAGCGGCACATGAGGCCATCCGAACGCATGGTTTCGGCCTGTCGTCGGTGCGGTTTATCTGCGGCACACAGGATTTGCACAAAACACTGGAGCGTAAAATTGCTGACTTCCTTGGTCAGGAAGACGCCATTCTGTACGCCGCTGCCTTCGATGCTAATGGTGGTCTGTTTGAGCCACTGCTCGGCGCTGAGGACGCTGTTATTTCTGACGAGCTCAACCACGCCAGTATTATTGATGGTATTCGTTTGTGCAAGGCCAACCGCCTCCGCTACAAGCACAACGACATGGCGGATTTGGAGGAGCAACTCAAAAGCTGCCAAGATGCTCGCCGCCGCATGATTTTCACCGATGGGGCCTTCAGCATGGACGGCACTATTGCGCAGCTTGACAAAATCTGCGACCTCGCCGACAAATACGACGCCATGGTGGCTATTGACGAATGCCACGCAACGGGCTTTCTTGGCAAGACGGGCCGTGGCACCCACGAGTACCGTGGCGTGATGGACCGGGTGGACATCATCACTGGCACTTTCGGAAAAGCACTTGGTGGTGCAAGTGGAGGCTTCACGGCTGCCCGCCGTGAAATTGTGGAAATGTTGCGGCAGCGCAGCCGTCCGTACCTGTTCTCCAACACGCTCGCACCTAGCATCGCCGGAGCATCCATCGCAGTGGTGGACATGCTAACTGAAACCACGGAACTCCGTGACAAGCTCGAACGCAACACCGAGTATTTCCGCAAGGAAATGACAGCAGTAGGCTTCGACATCATTCCCGGCGTACACCCCATCGTACCCATCATGCTCTACGATGCGGTGCTGGCGCAAAATTTTGCGGCCAGACTGCTCGAAGAAGGCATTTATGTGATTGGATTTTTCTTCCCAGTGGTCCCTAAAGGTAAAGCCCGGATTAGGGTGCAAATCTCTGCGGCGCATGAGCAGGCGCACCTAGAAAAAGCGGTGACTGCGTTTACGAAGGTGGGCAAGGAATTGGGCGTGATTTCTTAGTTGCTTAGGGTTTTCGTCAAACTGTTGACCAGCGTACCTATGTAGCGTCACACCAAAATGGCGATTTTTCACCTTTCATTCAATTCACTGTTGCGGCGGCTCCGCCGCAACAGTGAATTTCAGTGCCACCTCACTCCTCTTCATAATTCAAGTCTTTCCCGTAAGTCTCCGGCAGGTAGTATAGCACGGCCAATGCGATGCACACAGTAACGGCCCCCACAATGTATGCCCCGCCAATTTGTCCGAAACTCTCTCTCATTGTCTTGAAAAAAGGGGTGATGACTACCAGTGCGCCCCTTGCAAAATTAGGCACAGTGGTAGTGACAGTAGCTCGCAGATTGGTGCCGAAGTTCTCAGAAGCGATGGTCACGAATACTGCCCAGTAGCCGACACCGAAACCAATCAGAAAGATTTTGAGGAAAAAATAACCCTGACTGATATCGCCAGAGGTCAGGTACCAAACGATGGTGGCGGCTGAGAAAAGATGAAAAAACAGCAACGCTTTTTTTCGGCTTTTCATCAATTGGCTCATGATCCCGCTCGCAAAATCGCCGATGGTGAGGCCCGTGTAGCACCACATGATAGCTTCTCCGCCAGACGTTACAGCATTTGTCATCCCGAAAGCTTTGCTAAACTCTGGGGCCAACGTCACCAAGATGCCGACGACAAACCAAGTCGGTAAGCCTACCAGAATGCACTTCAAATAGCGATAGAAACGTTCTTTTGTATGGAAGATTTGCAGGAAATTGCCCCGCTGCACCATTTTTTCCTTCACGCTGTGGAACATGCCTGACTCGAAAACAGAGATGCGCAGCAGCAACAAAGCCAGCCCCAGCCCACCCCCAACAAAATAAGCCGTTCGCCAGTCCCAAACTTTGCTGACGAAGTAAGCCGCCACCGCTCCAAGGATGCCAATGCTCGCAACTACAGTCGTCCCGTAGCCCCGCTTTTCTTTGGACATAATTTCGCTGACAAGCGTGATGCCCGCCCCCAATTCGCCCGCCAGGCCAATGCCTGCGATGAAGCGTAGCACTTTGTATTGCTGCACCGTTTCAACAAAACCGTTTGCAATATTGGCAAGGGAGTAGAGTATGATGGAACCAAAAAGCACGGAGAGTCGCCCTTTTTTGTCGCCCCAAATACCCCAACCCAGCCCACCGATGAGCATGCCCAGCATCTGCCAGTTGAGGAGCGAGAGGCCGATGTTCTGGAGGTCGGCAGGGTCGGTGACGCCGATGGACTTCAAGCTTTCGATTCGGATGATGCTGAACAGCAGCAGGTCGTAGATGTCCACGAAATAGCCGAGTGCGGCCACTGTTACCGTAGAGTAAATGACGAGGTCGGATTTTTCTTTGGTCATGCGCAGGTGTTTTTGCCGTGCGAAGTAGCAAAAAAATATGCATTTCTTCACTTGTTTTATCAATTGGTATCAAATCCTATCTTTGCGCCCGTTTTCAATGGGGGTTTAGGAAGTTTCGGGAGGTTTAGCAGTTTTAGATTAAAGCCTGCTAAATTTTATAAACAAGCTAAACCTTCTAAACCATAATAAAAATGGCTTTAAAAGCAGGCATCGTCGGACTCCCAAACGTTGGTAAATCAACGCTTTTCAATGCACTCACCTCCGCCAAAGCATTGGCTGCAAACTATCCTTTTGCCACCAAAGACCCAAACGTTGGCGTCATCACAGTGCCGGATGCCCGATTGGACAAGTTGTACGAGTTGGTGAACCCGAAGGCGCTGCTACCCACCAGCATTGAAATCGTGGACATCGCCGGGCTCATCAAAGGCGCCAGCAAAGGCGAGGGCCTTGGCAACCAGTTCTTGGCAAATATCCGAGAGACGGACGCCATCATTCAGGTCGTGCGCTGTTTTCACGACGACAATATCGTACACGTGGATGGCGGCGTGGACCCTGTGCGTGACAAGGAAGTGATTGATACTGAATTGATTCTCAAGGACATAGAAACGGTGGAGAAGCGACTCGACCGTTTGCGCAAGCAAGCAAAAACGGGCGCAAAGCAAGATGCTCACCTTGTTACTGTCGGTGAGGCCATCATGGCGCACCTGAACGAGGGCAAGCCCGCCCGCTCCATGCAGCTCGAAGGCGACGACCTCGAACTGCTCCAGGATATGATGCTGATGACCGCAAAGCCAATCCTCTACGTATGCAATGTGGATGAGGCCAGTGTGCATTCAGGCAACGAATACACCAAGCGCTTTCTCGAAGCCGTGAAGGACGAACCTGCCGAGGTGATTTTCGTGAGTGCCGCCATCGAAGCAGAGATTGCACAGATGGATACCAAGGAGGAGCGCAACGAATACCTGACAATGATGGGCTTGGAAGAGCCGGGCGTTAACCGCCTCATCCGAGCTACCTACAAGCTGCTCGACCTCATTACCTATTTTACGGTGGGTGAAAAAGAGGTACGGGCATGGACCATTCACCGTGGCTGGAAAGCGCCAAAGGCCGCTAGTGTCATTCACACGGATTTTGAAAAAGGGTTCATCCGGGCTGAGGTCATTAAATACGACGACTACGTGAAATACGGCTCTGAAGCCGCCATCAAAGAAGCCGGCAAAATGGGAGTTGAAGGCAAGGAATACGTAGTGCAAGATGGTGATTGCATGCACTTCCGCTTCAACGTCTGATAAATGAGCGGTAGGATGGCTCAGTTCCATCCTACCGCTCATGCTCTGCAATATCCTCAAGATTTTCTTACCAAAAAATTGGGTTCCCAAAACCAATTCCACAGGCCAATGTTAATCGCCTAGTTTTAAACGCTATGCAAAAAATCAACTATTTCTGGTTTCGCCGTGACCTCAGGCTGGAGGACAATGCTGGCCTTTACCATGCGCTCAAGGCTGGCCTTCCCGTTCAGCCAATTTTCATTTTCGACAAAAACATCCTCGATGACTTGGAAGACAAAACCGATGCGAGGGTAACGTTCATCCACCAGCAAATCGAGCGGTTAAGCGAGGAATTGAAAGCTTTAGGCAGTACTATCTTGGTGAAATATGGGCGACCGGCTGAAGTATGGCAGAAAATTGCGGCACAACCAAACATTGACACGGTCTTCACCAACCATGACTACGAACCTTATGCATTGGAGCGTGATTTGGCCATTCAATCCTTGCTTTCTACGCATGGCATTGGCTTTAAAACTTTCAAAGACCATGTTGTTTTTGAAAAAAATGAAGTGGTAAAAGACGACGGGCTGCCTTACACCGTGTTCACGCCGTACAGCCGGAAGTGGCTGGCGAAATTGGATTCCCGCGCGTCAAAGTTGTATGGACAAAATGGGGAACAAGTGCCGGTTTCGTTTTTTTTGAAGTCCTACCCTACCCTTCGCTATGCCGGACAGCTCGCCAAAGCAGCCCAACAGTCCATCCCAAGTTTGGCGGAGATGGGTTTTGAAGCTTCAACATTGACTTTTCCCAGCAAGGAAGTGGCACAGGGCATCATCCGGCAGTACGACCAGACCCGGGACTTTCCAGCCATCAATGGTACTTCTAGGTTAGGCTTGCATTTTCGCTTTGGAACCATCAGCATCAGGGAAAAAGCAAGGAAAGCGCTCTCGCTCAACAAAACCTACCTGAATGAATTGATTTGGCGGGACTTTTACGCCATGATTTTGAGCCATTTCCCGCATGTTGTCGGCAATCCGTTTAGGCCAGAGTACAACCATGTGCCTTGGCAAAACGATGAAGGGATGTTTAAGGCTTGGTGCGAAGGGCGCACAGGTTACCCGCTCGTGGATGCAGGAATGCGGGAGTTGAATGCCACAGGTTACATGCACAATCGGGTGCGGATGGTGACGGCTAGTTTTCTCACCAAGCACCTACTGGTGGACTGGCGCTGGGGTGAAGCGTATTTTGCAAAAAAACTGCTCGACTTCGACCTCGCAAGCAACAACGGCGGCTGGCAGTGGGCAGCAGGTTGCGGCACGGATGCGGCACCTTACTTCCGCATTTTCAACCCCGACTCGCAGCAACTAAAATTTGACAAGGATCTCAAATACATCAAGCGCTGGGTGCCTGAGTTTGGAACGATGGCTTACCCCAAGCCAATCGTTGAGCATAAAATGGCGAGGGAAAGATGCTTGGCAGCATACAAGGTTGGACTGGGGAAAGATTGATAGAACTAACCTAATCGAATTAGTTTTTTACAAACCGCATCGAGGCAGAGTTCATGCAATATCGCAGCCCTGTTGGTGGCGGGCCATCATCGAACACGTGACCAAGATGGCCATCGCAGACAGCGCAGCGGATTTCGGTGCGCACCATGCCGTGACTGGTGTCTTTCAACTCCACGATTGAGTAATCGTTGACTGGTTCAAAAAAACTGGGCCAGCCGCAACCGGAGTCAAATTTGGTGTCGGAATCGAACAACGGCGAATTGCAGCCACGGCAAAAGTAGCGGCCAGTTTCATGGTTGTCCCAATATTCGCCAGAATAGGCACGCTCAGTGCCTGCTTCCCGAAGCACGTTGAACTCCATTGGAGAAAGTTCGGCCTTCCACTGTTCTTCTGTTTTTGTCAATTTTGGAATCGAGTCGCCCGTTGGGGTAAGCACGTAAGGCAAGTCGTTGGCCTTGGGCTGCTTTGTGCTCTGTGCTTGGTTGCACGAAGCAGAAAGCATAATGGTAGAAGTCAAGAGGATGGCCGATAAGATTTTCATTGCGTAGAAGTTTTTTTACAAAAGCTGCGAGTTCTTAAGCACCCTCAACTTTCTATTCCAATAACATACGCAAAGAAATCCGGTTTTGGATTTCGCTGTTAAGCAAATGGTAAAACCTGTTGGCATTAGCGGCTAGCGAGTACCATCGTCCAATAAGGCCCAGCCGTTCCTACCCCAATCTCTTTGATGTTGGGGTCCATCATGTTTTCGCAATGGGCAGGACTCCCCTTCCAAGCCGTGATGGCGTCCTTTTCGGAAGGGCCTCCCTTCAGCAGGTTTTCAGCATAAAATGTATAGACATATCCCGCTGCTTTGATGCGGTCGTTCACAAAAGAACCATCTGTGCCTGTGTGGCTGAGCTTATCGTTGGCCAGCATATCCTCGCTGTGCTTTTTTGCAACCATCGCCAAAGTGTCGTTCCAAACCACATTGCCGGCCGCTGAAAATTGCCTGCTGCCGCAGCTCACGTTGTTGGCACGAAGCTCGTTTATCATTTGCACCAATTTGATTTGGTCGGGATTTCTGGGCGCGTCTGGAAAAACAGTATTGCTGTCATCGCCTTGATTGCCACAGGCTGCAAATGCAATACCCGCCAAAAGTAGAAAGGAGAAAATTCTGCTTGTCATAATGTCTTGAAATCAATTTTGTCAGGGCAAAATTAAATGCTTCAGCTCGAATTCATTGGCTATTTCGCTAAATGCACGACCACATCTACCTTGCGATTTTGCCATTTTGGACGATTCCCAGTGGCTTCTCCTTTGCCTTCCACGTAAATCTTATCTACACGGATACCCTTGTTTTTAAGCAAAACACCAATCGCCTTCGCCCTTTTTTCGGACAAAACAAGGTTATAAGCATCGGTGCCAATGTCATCGGCGTACCCGACAATTTCAACGCTTTGAATGGTCTTACCGTTGAATGATTCCTTGAAAAAATTTTCCAAATCTTCAATTTCATGCGGCTTCAGTTCTGCCTTGTCAAAATCGAACATTACCTCATGCTGAATTTTCTTGTTGCTGCTTTTGGCAGGTGTGGGCACTCCTTTTTCCACCATCAAGTCACCTGTGTAAACGGGCAACCTAAACAGGGGGTCAAGCAACATGTTCATGTGGTACGAAGTCCGGTTCTCCCATTTCGGAATTGCAAAACTGTTTTTGTAAGCGTGGTAATCGTCTGCCCGGATTTCCACTTTGAGGGTATCCAAAGCACACAAACAAAGGAAAAACCGTCCTTCGCTGTCGGTTTTAATCGGTGGATGTCCCTGGGCCATGACCGTACAGGGCACAGGAAGTTGCGTGATGGAATCTCGAACGTACCCCTCAAAATAAGTGATGGGATCGCTAGAAAGTTGCTGTGGCAGTTCAAATTGGTAGATGTCCATGCCGCCATGACCGCCTTTTCGGTTCGATGCGAAAAAGCCCGTTTTGCCGTCGGCGGTCAAGAAGATGCCAAGCTCCCGATAAGCAGAATTGACGGGCGCCCCCAAGTTTCGAGCAAAATCCCAAGTGCCGTTCGCCTGTTTTCTAGATACAAAAATGTCTTGTTCTCCCAATCCCAGGTGGCCTGTGGATGAAAAATACAGCACCTTGCCGTCGTTGGTGACAAACGGCGCTTCCTCATCGCCTGTGGTGTTGATATTTGGCCCCATATTTTTGGGTGCCGACCATTGACCTTCCGTATTTCGCTGGCTCATCCAAATGTCGGTGCCGCCCAATCCGCCTTCCCTGCTGCTGGCAAAAAAAAGCGTATTGCCATCACAGCTGATGCTTGCCTGCGACTCCCAAGCTTCGCTGTTGGTACCTCCGACAACAGGCCCAGCATCGTTAATTTGGCGGCCATCGGTGGTAGCTTCCCAGATGTCACACGGGCCGAGCACATCCTGCCGCTGACAAGCTGTGAAGAATACCCGCCGACCATCTTTTACCATTGTCATCATGCCTTCGTTGCTGTCGGTGTTGAAGTCGCTGACCTGCTCGGCACTTCGCCAGTCGCCACGTGGACGAGTGGATGTGAACAGGTTTTCGTCTGCCTCATTGTTCCGACGGCTTGTAAAGAAGATGGTATATCCGTCGTTGGTGATGTATGGAAAATATTCGTCGCCATTCGAGTTGATGGCACCTCCAAGGTTTTTCACCTCTTTTATTCCCAAAAACTGCAAAGAATCGGTGGCAGTTCTGCAAGACCGAATGTTGGCTTCCAACTGCTCGAAGTACTTTTCTTCGATTTTTCGGTCCTCCAAACCATTGTAGGCAAACATGGTAGGAGGGGCTTTTCTCAAACTGTCAAACTGCTCAAAATACTTGAGCGCTTGAGTGTATTGACCAGATTGGTAAAGGATTTTGCCACATTCAAAATACAGTGCACGGGAGAAATTGGGGCTGTTTTCTAATGCTTTCAAATAGTAAACAGATGCTTTCTCAAAGTCGCCCATCAGCTCGTAACACGCACCACAACTACGAAGTGCTGGTGAAAAGTCGGGGAATTTCTTCAACACTTTCTTGAAGTGTGAAATCGCTTCCTTGTACTTTGCTTGGAGCAACGCTACCTCGCCTTGATGGTGGATTTTGGCGTATTCGTCAGGTATGATTTGAATGGTTGCAGGTGCTTGCTGCGCAAAGATGGGCAACAAAAGCAGCAGCATGGAAGAAATGAGTATGAATCTGTTCATAAGCAAAGAGTGGGTGGGGAATGGATTACCGTGCAAAATACGGCCAAGTGGTAGGTCTGTTCCGAAAAAATGGGCCGATATGGGGAGTTATGCTAAGAATTTCAAAAAATGTACCGTTTGCTAATTTATTGCGACACCTTCCATCCAGTAGAATTGTGTTTTTTGGCTTGACGAGGTACATTACTTCTAAGTTTGCGATAATTCATATTCCTTTGCAATCTTCAAATTTCCTCATTGAG
>CAYTZS010000131.1:0-15583 GCA_964442355.1 uncultured Saprospiraceae bacterium
GTCATGTACGCACCGACGCCTTTCAAACCGTGGTAGCTACCGCCCCAAGGGAGTGCTTCCGGCTCTACAATCGTAACTTCGGGGTCGAGCCAGTTGTAGAGGTCAACTACGTCCATCGCCTTGTGCGGGGAGAAGTAGTTGAGAATCAATTTTTCACGCTGGGTCTTCATTTGTAGATTGTCTTGAAACTTGAAAAATCGGGTGATATTGGTTTCTGGTCTCTTGGATATTTTTGATTTGCCATGAAGTCTGTTTTTTCTCAAACCTCAGACTGCCAAACCGCTGATAAGTTGATTAATTTGATGATGCAAAGATGGGGGCGTGGGTAGCCACGCTGAAATAGCACGTTGATGTGAATAGGCTGCATCCCGCAGCTATCCAATCGCACAAATGGTGGATGCCGATACCTCGAATTGAGGAAATGGGGAGATAAAATGCCATAGTACAACAGGGGAGTTGAGTCTGTTCACCCCTGCCTACCGCTCGATTCTACAAGATTTCCAAAACCAACACTGAATCAAAAAGAACCACCAGCATGGTTGTTCGGCTGGTTTGCCAACAACGCAGCGGCCTCCACATCCAGCAGCACCTCGCTGTTCGGGTGGGTGCGGATGATGCTGGCAGGCATTGTCGGGCTGATTTCATCCTCCAGTGCCTGCTGCATGATGTCCGCTTTTTTGCGGCCGTTGGCGAGCATGAGCACTTGTCCGGCCTCGGTGAGGTGGCGCAGGCCGAGGGTGATGCCGTATTTGAGTTCAGTGGCCGATTGGAAGTATTTCTGTCCGACGTTGAGGGTGATTTCTTCCAACAGCTGCACATGGGCGTAGTTGCCGAAGTCAACGCCCGGCTCGTTGAAACCGATATGGCCGTTCATGCCCACGCCAACCAGCAACAGGTCGAGGCCGCCCCGCTCGGCGATGAAGGCGTTCATGCGCTCGCACTCAACGTCGAGGTCGGCGCTCAGCGCATCAAAAACATGGAAATTGGCCTTCGGCAAATGCAGCGGGGCAAACACGTGGCGATGCAGGAAAGCATGGCAACTGCCCTCGTTTCCGGGCGGAACGCCCACCCACTCGTCGAAGCCAGCGAACTGCACATGGCTGGTGTCCACGCCTTTTGCCACAGCTTTTTGCACAAAAAGGTCGTAAGCAAGCCGGGGCGAGTCGCCGGAGACGATGCCGATGAGGCAGTCCGGCTTGCGCTCCACGTGGGCGAGCATGACATCGGCGGCATAGTTGGACAGGGCTTCGTAATCTGAAAATATTTTGAGCTGCATGGCGTCGTGATTGATGAGCGGCGAAAGTACAAATCCTTCTCCAACCTAGTCCCCGATAATGCCCAACACCACCCATTTTAGGCAAGCCACACCCTGCTCATTTGACAGCACGACCAAGTAAAGTCCGGCCATGTCTGGCGCTGTGATGGGCCTGACAATACCGCCGCTTGGCACATCGAACCGTTCCCAGCGCAGCAGCCTACCCGTTACATCAAACATCTGGCAATCAATGACTTGTGCGGCATTTGCATAAACAGCCAACTGCGCTCCCTCCCCACTCGCTGCGGGGTTGGGGTAAATATTGGCGTACCAGCTCACCTCCAATTTTTGCGAAGCAGCATTCAAAAAATCCACTGTAAATTGGAAAACCTGCTCGCAGCCAGTGTCGTCAGTGATGGTGAGCGAGTAGTCACCAGGAGGCACCGATTCAAGATTTTGGCTAGTGGCCCCATTGCTCCAAAGGAAGGTAAATGGCAGCGCCCCACCCGTAAACTCGACAAAAATGCTGCCGTCAGCAGCCGTCGGGCCGCTTGCCGCCACCATGGAATCGAGCACGAGCACCCCCAACTGTTGGGTTTGGACAAGCACCGAGGCCATGCCCGTACAGTCGTTGGCATCGGTGACGACGACGGAGTAGATGCCTGCGGCAATGCTTGTAAGCAAACTGTCCGTTTGGCCGGTGTTCCACAAAAACGAAAAGGGTGGTGTGCCCCCAGCGGCAATGGCGGCCACGGAAGTGGTTTCGCCGGGGCAAACTGTCGGCGACTCAGCTTGCGCTGAAACGAGCAGCAACGGTGGCTCGGTGAGTAGCAACCCGGTCGTGTCGGCACACCCGTTTTCGTCGGTGACGGTGACCCTGTGCCAGCCAGGAGGGAGCTGAATCGCCGTGGCGGTAGTCTGGAAATTGCTCCAAAAATACTGGTAGCCGGGGGTTCCACCACTGGCCGTGACGGTGGCCTCCCCGTTCGTTTCCCCGAAGCAGGTGACGGGGTTGCCGCCAATGTACAGTACCAAAGCCGAGGGTTCGGTGATGGCAAACGAAAGCTCGTCGGTGCAGCCGATGGCATCGGTGACAGTGACGGCATAGCTCCCTCCAGCCAGCCCCGCAAGCATGGAATCTGTCTGGCCGCCCTGCCAAAGCCAAGCGAACGGCGCCGTGCCGTTGATGGGCAACACAGCAGCAGAACCGTCGGCACTGCCGTGGCAAGTGATGGGGCTGACGACGATGCCCAACGAGAGCTGGCCGACCACCCCCACCGTCGTAGAAGCAGTTGAAATGCAGCCGCCGGCATCGGTGACGGTGACGGCTACCGTGCCGGGGGTGGTGACCTGAATGCTTTGTGTACTGTCGCCCGTGGACCAGAGGTAGCTGTACGGAATCGAGCCGCCACTGGCTACAACCGACGCCATGCCTGGGCTACCAGCGCAGTTAATCGGCGTCGCTTGGACGCTGAGCAGCAGGCTGTTCGTGATTTCAACAACGGCAGAATCCTGTGCTTCGCAACCAAATTCATTGGTGATGGTAACGACATAAACTCCTGATTGCGTGGGGTTTATGGCCTGACCAGTTTCTCCTGTTGACCACAAAAAATGCAGCATTGGGCTGCCCGAAGCAGTGGCTGTTATTTGGGCAATATTTGCGCAGTCGCCATCTTGGGACGTCAGCACGAGGCTTGGTTTTTTCAGGGTAAAAATGCGGACGGAATCGCTGACAAAACAGTCGCCATTGGCAGCGGTGACAAAATAGGTGACGGTATCGGCAGGCGTGGCGATGGTCGTTGGGCAATCGTCGCAGGAGAGGCCGACTGCCGGGAACCAATTCACCGAGGCGAACCCGCTCGTCGAGAGCGTGACAGAATCACCCTCGCAGATGGTCTGGTCAGCACCCAACTCGACAGCTGCTGCAAGTTCGAGGGCAATGACGATGGTGTCATTTTGCTGATTGCCGCAGGCGTCCCAAACATCCACCCAATAAGTGCCCGCACCATAGGCGGTAAAAGTGGAATCGGCAGAACCATCCTGCCACCGATAGCTGCTGAACCCCGCCCCAGCATTGAGTTCCGTGACGCTGCTGCTGCACAAGCTGCGGTCGGGGCCGAGGTCGAGCAGGGTGTTTTGGTGGAGGTGGGTGAAGCTGGCAAAATTGTTTTCAAAATCGCACTCTGCCACGTTCGTCACCGGAAAATCGGCGGTGGAAAAAGGCAGGGCCTGTGAGCCGTCGTCGTTGGCCACCACGAAGATGGGAGTGGACAAAATGGCGGGTATTTCCACCGAAAAAGACAAGCAACTACCCATGGAATCGGGCGCTGCCACGAGCAGGTTGCCCACGAGAAAAGCGCCAGTTTGCCGAGGGTCGTTTTGGTAAAACGCAAGCTGCAGGCTGTCGGGCAGGGCAGCGCTGCCGTTGTTGCAGAGGGTGAGCCAGAGGCGGGTACAGTCGCCCTCGCAGGCCAAACTATCCACCGCGACAGCGGCATCAGGCAGGGGAAAGTCTGGCTCAAAGTTTTCATTGAAAACAGGGTGCTGTGCGCGAAAATAGTTGATGGGCCGTTTGCCGCTGCCGAGGTTGGGCAGTTCGAGGTGATGGTCTTGGACTTGCTTGGGGATGGTTAGGTCGTCGTTGACGTTGACCCCGAAATAGTTGAATTGGTTCCAAACGGCACGGGCGGGCGGCCAAGGCAGCCCATCGCTCTCGACTACCCAGAGCCGCCCACGGTAGTCGGTTTGACCAGACACGAAAGGGGACAAGTAGCCCGTGGTCACGATTTCGGCAGCTCCATCGGCGTCAACATCTGCTACCACCGGATATTCGTCTATCGTTTGCGAATTGCATTCAATTTTCGTCCAGTTCCGGTCGGCATCAACGCCGGGTGGCAGCGGCAGGGGGCCGCCGTAAATCAGCCTCAAATATTGTTCGTTCCGAAGCAAGATTTCGGCGAAGCCATCGCCATTGAAATCGAAACAAGATGGCCCAGCGGCACCAGCTTGGTCTTGGTTGTTCACTGACCACCAAAACGGGGATGCGGGATTGGTTTGTGCAGCCTGAAGGCTGAAGCTTGTGATTTTTGTATTTGCTGGATAAATTATTTCAGGAAAATCTTGTTGGAAGCCAACCGACCTGTCGTCGAATACATTGGCGATAGCGATGGTGGGGTACTGCAAAAAGTCAAAGGGCTGTGACCCCGGAAAATGGAATTCGTGGATTAGTCCGTTTTTGTTCCAAACATAACACCCATTTTTGGGCACAGCGCCGAACTGCCCAGCGGTAACGATGTCGAGTATGCCGTCAAGGTTGATATCTGCGATGCTAGTGAAACCATCCTGATAGTTTCCGTTGCTCACGATGTTGTTTAAGTTCCGAACGACTTTTATCTCCAGCCCGTCGCCATCGAAAATGTCGAGGTCAACCGAGTAAATATTGGCCCCAGCCACCAATTCCAACCCATCGCAGTCAGGGTCGCCGTTGCAGTCTGTGACGGAGAGCAAATCCGCAACAACGGAAGCAATGGTGCCGGCAGCGCTGCTGTAACCAACATGCATATTGCCCACCAATTTTCGCTTCAAAGCCGGGGCTGCCGGGTTGGAAAAATCAAATTGAAAAATATAGTTTCCAGCATAGATTTCGGGAATGCCATCCTCGTCGAAATCGGCCATGCCCAAATGGGACATTGCAGATGCAGCTATCGAGTCAGCAACGGCAAATAGCGTCATGGCTTGGCTATTCCCGGCCGAAAAACTTGAATAAACCCTGACAAGATTATCCGTGGTGAAAATGGCCAATTCCGGGATGCCATCTGAATTGACATCGCCAATGGCAGGTACCGTGTTCCTATCCATCATCATCTCTGGGATGTCCAACACATCGGGGTTGGCAGCATTAGAGCCATCCCCTTGGAAAATCAGCAACTTTCTTACAACCTCAGAGGAATGATTGGGCACCCCCTCCCCAACGATGATTTCGGGGATTTCGCCGTTTTGTGGGTCGAGGTTTGCCACAAGTGGCACATTGTTGATGCCCGGCCAATCCATTGGACTTTGCCATTCAACTTTCCCACTGATTGGAGCCGTGGCAAAAAGGCTATCTGCCGTGCAGCCATCCCCATCGAAGCACTCGCAGTCGTCGTCGAAGCAGTCCACGTAGCCATCCTCGTCCTCGTCGAGGCCGCTGTCACAGACTTCGGGGCAGTAGGGTGCAGCACACAATGCATTGAGCTTCAGTGGGTTGGCGTGTGGGATGACGTTGATTGTTACTGGCGTCATCGGCAAAGTCGCATTGACCAAGGTGAAAGGATAATCCTCCACCACCATGTCCATGTAGGTTGACTCCAAAAACGTGTGCGTGACATCGGCGCAAGAGGTTGGCAACCCAGCACTCCCTAATTCGTACAGGGTTACTTCCTTGGCATCAATGGTTGCCTTAACCATGCCTGTCAACTTGCCATTGTGTTTCACCAAATCATCCATATACCCCGATGAGTTGAGTTTTTCTGCGTATTGGATTTTGCCATTGTCGGACCAGGAAACCCATTTTGCCTCATTAAAAGCCAACTTGGTGAGTTGCCAAAAACCACCGCCCTGCTTCGCTTTTATGTTATGGGAATGAATCAAGCCCGTGCTAACGGGCAATGTGTGCCTGCTTGCCCAAACCACTTCGCCGTCGGCATTGCCCCTCATTGCGAGGTAATTCTGACCCACTCCCTGCACGTAGTCATACGTACCACTCACCACAAACCCACCATCCTGCGTAAAATCGGTAGCAAGAAACACGATGTCGTGGTTGTCGGGAGTCCTGTATTTTTTGCTTAAAAGCATGTTCCCGGCATTGTCGAATTTCATCACCAAGCCTACATCGGGCTGTGTATAAACACTGGCAGAAAGGCCACCGGACAACCAAAATCCGCCTTCGCCAGCTGCGTTGTTGGCACCAACGATGTTAACTGTTTCGGGAAAATCATACAACCGGCTCCATGCCAATGTACCATCGCTCTCGAATTTGACCAAAAACAGTCGGTTGCCATTGCTCGTGTAAAACAGCGCCCCATCACCCAAACTAATGCCCCGCCATTCGGGAGCATACTGCGGCAAATCAAAGCTGTAAGCCCAGGCAAGTGTGCCATTCGGATTGAGTTTAAATACCCGGTGGTCTTGGTCGTTGGCGAAGACCACACTGCCGTCGTTCAGCACGGAAATGTCCTCAACGCCGTTGTAAGCGACACCCACCGTCTCTTGCCACAGGTTGTTTCCGTCCGCATCGAAGCGTGCCACCAAGCCGGTTGGGGGGGTGTAAACAACGGCATAAATCCCGCCATCGGGGTGGTAGCTATGTGCTTGGAAGTAAGTTTGAAAGCTGGCATTGTTGGTAAAACTCAGCTTGCTAATCCGAACAGAATCACGGCAGGAAGTATCGGACAGCACCTCAACCAACATCGAAAAATCATCACTGCAATAACTGCTAGTTGCCTGCAAAACGACCGTGTAAGTCCCAGCGTTTCCGAAGGCATAACTCAAATCCGCCGTTGTCCCAAAATCAACGCCGTTGACAAACCACTGATAGCCTGTCGCACCCGTCGAAGTGTTCGTGCAGACGAGCGATTCGCCTACCTCCAGTTCCGTCGCATTGGTCGTAAAACTTGCGGCCACATTGCATCGCACTAGTATGGACGCCGCTTCCGTGCCGTGGCAATTTGGGTCAGCGTTGTAGGCTTTCAGCGTAATTTGGAAAATGCCCGTGCTGGTAAATTGATTGCTAAAATCAGTCGTCGTGGCTGTGAGGTTGCCGTTGACGTACCACTCAAAACTCGTCGCCCCAGTCGTTTGGTTGGTAAAAACGACTGATTCGCCAGCGTCCACATCCGTTGCCGAAGGCGAAAAAGCAGCGGCAATGGGCATTGTGCAGGGGTCTTTGCAGCCCTCGGAAGTGAGCAGGCTGCTGCGGAAATTCTCAATGGCAAAACGCATCCGTTCGCCCTGCCCATCGGTGAAATTGTGGTAGCAGCTGAAAGGCGAGTAGTCCATAAAATTTGCGGTCGCATCGTTAGCGTCAGCGTTGAACGGATTGTTCGCTGAGGCATCGTCGGCATCGGTGCTGCACGAGTTGAACACACAGTTCGTGTGGGTCGCTTGGTCGGGTGGTGTGTCGCAGACCCGGTCGCCGGAAGCTTGGCAGTCGTCGTTGGGGCACCCACCCTGAAAAGTGTGGTAGAGGTTGAGGTAGTGCCCGATCTCGTGGATAAAAACGGCGTCCTTCGCCGCATCCACACCAAAAAATTGCGCTTCGCAAACCAGCCCGTCGAATGGTAGGCCATGTGCAGCAGCGAGGTAGGCGTAGCCCGCCACTCCCGCTCCCAGCGACTGGCTGCCAATGGAATTGACCACCCAAATATTGACATACTGCGTTGGTTCCCAGCGACTTAGGTCTTTCATGGGCAAGTCGTCGGTTTCCATCACCATGTTGGTCAGCGGCGACTCGGTGCGGGTGATGCCGTTCGTGTACTGCCCATCGGGGGTGCGCCGGGCGAGGCAAAACTGGATTTGTGTGTTCGCTCCATCGCCCTGCTCGGCGTAGTAGCCCTCGTGCGCAAAAGCTTGGTTCAGGTGCTCAACAGCAGCAAAAACTTGGGCATCGGAGATGTTTTCTGCCCCATTTTGGTGAATCACATGGACAACGAGCGGCAGGACGAGCGGCAGGGCAGCAGTTTTTCCGGTCGAGCCAGCTTTGCTTTTTTCAAGCGCCATTTGGTCGAGCTGCTGCTGGTTGGACAGCAGCACCGGATTTGATTGCATCATCGCCTCCGAAGCACAGTTCAGGTAACCACCATTTTGTTGAGCGATAACCTGAAAATGCACCAGCGAGATTGGAAGCAAAAGAAAGTAGCGCTTTTTCATAAAACCAAGTTTTGAAAGGTTTGGGTCAAGGAATTTGCTTTGTAAAGAAAGCAGTACCCCCTTGAATTGACGCCAAATAAATGCCTAGTTGCCTAGTAGTAGTCAAAATTCAAAAACAGGTAAGCCAAGGCCACAAGCGATTTGCCCATTTTTTGACAAAAGCCCAACTTAACGGCCTTTTGCTACGTGAATAGGGAAGAATCGGGGATTTCCGGTTAAATTTGTCTTTTCACCTTACTTCCTAAATCCCATTTTGACATGCAACACGTTACCACAACTTCTCTTTTCTTTTTCCTCCTCCTTTTTTGTGCAAACAATGGCTTCGCTCAGCAAGAAAAACATGCGCAGCCGCATGTTGGTACCCATTTTTGCGCACAGGAATCGGTTATGGAAACCGCCTTTAGGCAAAACCCTGCCCTGCGCATGGCCCACGACAAGGCGGAAAGCCTGCTATACAATCACTTAAAAAACCCCAACAAAGCAGCCAAAAACCTGCCCCCGATGTACGTGCTGCCCGTCGTGGTACACATCATCCACAACAACGGCTTGGAAAACATCTCCGACGCTACTGTTTTGCAGGGCATCCAAGACCTGAACGATGCTTTTGCCAACGTTGGCTACTACGACCCTACTTCGGGCGTGGACACCAAAATACAGTTCTGCCTAGCCAAGCGTGACCCCGATGGCAATGCTACCAACGGCATCACCCGCAACATGACCACGCTGACGGACATGACCTTGGAATCCGACGACATCACGGTGAAAAACCTCAACCGCTGGGATCCCACGCAGTACATCAACATCTGGTTGGTGCGGGAAATTTGCAGCACTGGCTATGGTTGTGGCGTGGCAGGCTATGCCTATTTCCCCTCCTCGCACGGCAACCCAGAAGACGGCATCATGATGGAAGCCGAGTATTTCGGCAGCAGCCAAGGTGCTTCCGGCGTGCAAATCCATGAGATGGGGCACTACCTCGGCCTCTACCACACGTTCCAGGGTGCCTGCTTCAACAACGACTGCCTCGCCGACGGCGACCGGGTCTGCGACACACCGCCTGACCAAAGCACCGCCGCCGTTCCTTGTGGCGCTACCGCAAACAGTTGCTCGACGGACACGAACAGCGGACTCCCGACCGACCAGAACGACCTCATCGAAGCGTACATGGACTACGGCGACTTCAACTGCTGGTCGGTGTTCACGCAAGGCCAAACCGACCGGATGCACTGGTTCGTTGAAACCATCCGCTCCAGCTTGCTGGCATCGCAGGGCTGCCAGGACCCCTGTACCTCGGCGGTAACTGCCTCGTTTTCAACGAGTTCGACAATACTGAACGTGGGCGGTACGGTCAATTTTGCCAACACTTCCACCAATGCCACCAGCGCCGACTGGACAGTGAACGGCACCAGTTTTTCCAGCAGCACCAACGCCAGCTACGCCTTCAACACGGTGGGCAGCTTCGAAGTGTGCCTGACGGTGGGCAATGCCGACCCCAATTGCAGCGACCGCACCTGCACGACCATCACGGTAAACTGCCCAGTAGCAGCAAGCTTTTCGACCAGCAACCCCTACCCTGCCCCAGGCCAATCGGTGACTTTCACCAACACCAGCTCGAATGCCAACAGCTACGCTTGGAAGTTGAATGGAACAACGGTGGGCACTTCCAGCAATTTCAGTTACACCTTTTCAACTACGGGCGTCCAAAACCTTTGCTTGGAGGCTTCCAACGGCTTGTGTACCGCTACTTTTTGCCAGCAACTCTTTGTTTTTGAAAGCACTTCGGATGGCGAATGTGTTGGCGCATTCCTCAAGACCCTGGGCAATGGTGCAGTTTCCGAAGCTTCTGAGGCCATCATCAAAACCAACGATGGAAACTTTCTGATTGGGGGCAACCAAGGCAGCGCCTCCCTGATTACGATGGTGAACCCTGCGGGCGATGTCGTTTGGTCAAAGACCATTGACATGACGCCGGGCAATGACTTTGTGTTTGCCATGATGCTGGACAGCGATGGCAAACTGCTCGTCACGGGCCGGGATCAAGTCAATGCCGTGGGCACCAACTACCTCTTCAAGTACGACCTGCAAAGCCACCAGATCCTTTGGTCCAAACAAATGGATAACCCCGGATTCACAAGGCTGGAAATCTTGCTGGAAAAACAGTCGGGCGGCAACTACATCGTGATGGGCATGGCTGGTGACAACAATATTTTCATGGAAGTCAACCGCAACAGCGGGGCGGTGGAGAACATGAAACTGTTCAATTTTGGCAATACCGACCACTTTCTCGGCGCATTGGTTCACAACAACGAAATCTACTCGGTGGGCGTGCAGCGGAGCGGCGGCACCGACAAAATTCGGGCTTCGATGACCAAGCTCGACCTATCCGGCAACCAACTCTGGACCCGCTTTTACTTCAATTCCCTCTCGGAAAATGCCAGAACTTATTTTTACGAAAACCTTTTGGAAAACAATGAGCTGGTGGCTTATGGTCGGGGCGACCTCACGGGCAGCAGCTTTACGGATGTGGAGCTTTTGCTGATGAAAGCCAACCTGTCGGGGGATTTTCTGTGGGCAAAAAAGTACGAGATACCCAGCAGCACCACCGAGTTTTCGGGCAGCCTGCTCTCCATCCCCGATGGCTATGTTTTACAGGGGAATCACGTGCTGAACAGCACTGGGGCAGCCGAAAACTTTGTGATGCGGGTGGACAAGCTGGGCAATTTGGTTTGGGCAAAATCCATCAAAAACCTGCAAAATGCGTGGGGCAACTATGTGGTCATCCACGATGGATTCATTTACCTCACCGGCGCCATGAGCACCAACGGAACAGGGACTGACCTTTTCCTCGGCAAAATGTCGCTGGATGGGGAATTGCTAGGCGACGACTGCGACATGGTTTACAACTTGAATGTAAACGTTTCAACAGTCAAGCAGAATTACGACGGGGAGCACCCGCTCACACCGCTGCCCGACACCTTCCCGCTCAACAACTTCACCCCCACTTCGACCACCACGACCCTCAACGACAACTACCTCCCCGGCTGCGAGTGTCAGGAGTACACGCCAGCTTGCGACACCTCCTTCCTCAAAACCTACGGAACCCCCAACAACGATGAGCTTGGACATGCCATCGTTGAAATTCCGGCAGCGCTCGGCGGCGGCTTCCTCATCGGCGGCGGCAAGGCCGACAGCGCCATGATCACCCGATTGGACGTGAACGCCAACATCGTTTGGACACGGGCCTTCGATGCCACTTTCGGCGCTGACGACTTCATTTGGGACCTCAGCTTCGACAGCGACAACAACGTCATCGGCTCCGGCCAGACCCGCAACGAACCGGACAACAACATCGAGTGCTTCGTTTTCAAGTACAACATCGCCACCAACAACATCCTCTGGATCAACGAACTAGACTTGAACGACCCGGCACATGAAGTTTACTACTCCGTTTTTGAAAAATCGCCCGGCGGCAACTACATCGTGGCGGGCGAGTACGACCAGTTGCAGGGTGGTTCGGGATGCAATGGCATCATCCTGGAGCTCAACCGCAACACGGGCACCAACGTCTGGCAGCACCACTACACATTGGGTTCCTGCGAAACCTTCCAGCGCACCATCCTGCACAATGGCAGTTTTTACACCACGGGGCGCTACAACTTTGATGGCGGCGGAACCGCTCGAATGCGACCGGGCATCACGAAGATGAACTTGAGCGGTGTGCAGCAATGGTCAAAGTTGTACCTGCGGGGCGTCACCCCTGCCACCAATGCAAGGCTTTACTCCACGGACATCGTGCCTGACAACGGCCTCGTCGTGCTTGGTCACGGCGACAATGCAGGCACCAGCACTTCCGATGTTACGCTGTTCCTTTACAAAACCGACAACGACGGCAACCTGCTCTGGGCCATGAACTACGACATACCCGGCGCAAACACGGAGTTCACCACCCGCCTGCTGAACCTCCCGGACGGCTACCTCTGCCTTGGCCAATACACCGCCTCCAGCAAGGATGTTTTTGTCTTCAAAACAGACAAACAGGGACAGCTCCTGTGGTCGAAATCCTACGGTAACGCAGCCACGGAAGACGCTTACGACATGCTCTACGCCAATGGGCAAATCTATTTTACGGGCAAAACCAAAGCCGCCACACCCGGCGCCACCGAGGACTTGTACCTCGCCAACATCGGGTTGGACGGCACAGCTACGGCCCTCGACAGTTGCAACCTGTTCAGCGACCTGAACATGACGGCAATGCCCTACGTCAACCCGTACAACGCACAGCACAACCTCACCGATCTCGGCCTGAACTGGGGACAATTCCTCGACGATGCCATCGTCACCGAAACCGCCGTGCAGTCCACCACCGTCTGCTTCGAGCCTTGCCTCGACAGCTGCGACGTGGTGCCCGATGCCCTGTTCCAAACCGCCAGCGCAACCTGCCTCGGTGACAGTCTGGTGGTGAGCTTGACGGCCTGCAACCTCGGCAACTTCGACCTGCCAGCGGGCACACCCGTCAGCTTCTACCTCGGCAACCCAACAACGACGAACGCACCGCTGCTCGGCACGGTTTTGCTCCCGCAAAACCTGCAAAAAGACAGTTGCGGCAGCTTCGAATTCACAATTTTGGCACCGCCAAACACGACCATTTTCGTCATGCTCAACGATGATGGAACTACCCCAAGGCCGTTCTCGCTCGCCGACTTCATGGCCGATGTGATGGAATGTGACTACACCAACAACCTCGGCAGTTTTATACTCAACTTCACTGCCCCGACGCTCGAACTCGGCCCCGACGTATTCCTGTGTGAAAATGGCGTGACCGTGCTCGATGCAGGCCCCGGTTTTGCCAGCTACCACTGGCAAGATGGCAGCATCGAGCAAACACTGACCGCCTTTGCCCCAGGCACCTACGGCGTTACGGTCACCGATGCTTGCGGCGGCATACAATCCGATGCGGTGCAAATCACGCTGGACAGCAGCACCGTCCTCGAACTCGGCCCTGATGTGGGGGTCTGCGCTGGCAGCAGCTACACGTTCAATGTTCCGGGATTCGTCACCTACCAGTGGTCGCCAGCCGACTACCTGAGTTGCACGGACTGTCCCAACCCAACTACTACGCCAACGGCAAACATCACCTACACCTTGGTGGCAACTGCTGCCACGGGTTGCATCGGCGTGGATTCGGTACGGGTCAACGTGAGCGGCGTGGTGGAGTCCTTTGAGGACGTGGTGATTTGTGAGGGCGACACTGCCATCGTTTTCGGGATGTCCGTGACCACGGACGGCCTTTTCTCGCAGACCTTCACTTCGCAAAGTGGCTGCGACTCCATCGTCACCGTCAGCGTGGGAATCTTGCCCACCGTCGAATCCTTTGAAGACATCAGCATTTGCCAAGGCGACACGGCATTTGTATTCGGAATGGCAGTCACCACCGATGGCCAGTTCTCGCAAACCTTCAGTTCGCAGCTCGGCTGCGACTCCATCGTCACGGTGAGCGTGGGGCTGCTCTACCCTGTTTCCACCCAAGAAAATATTTCGATTTGTCAGGGTGAAACGGTGGACGTTTTTGGTACGCCTACTGGCATGGCAGGTACCTACTCGATGACCTTCAACGGTGCCAACGGCTGCGATTCCACGCATACCATCGTGCTTTCGCTGAACACCGTTTCCATAGATTTTTCAACCGAAAACATCAGCTGCAACACCCTCGGTTCGGTCACGGCCAGCGCCAGCGGCGGCACTGGGCCATATGATTTTGAGTGGAGCAATGGCGAAACCACAACCAGCATTGACAGCTTGACCGCAGGCAGTTACACTGTGACCGTGACAGATGCCAACGGCTGCTCCAGTTCCGCAACTGCCAGCATCCAAGGCGCACTTGGGCCCGTTGTGGGCATCAACATTGTCTCGCCAGTCACCGAGGACGAACCCGGTGGCGGTGAACTGACCGTTGCCACCGCTGGTGGCACCTCGCCGTTCAGTTTTGTTTGGAGCAATGGCGAAACCACGCCCAACATTGACAGCCTCTCCTCCGGCACCTACACCGTGACCGTGACGGACGCCAACAACTGCACAGCCACTGCCACCGCCAACCTCTTTTTGCCAGCCTGCACGGGCGGCAAAATCTGGAACGACATGAACCGTGACGGCTGCCAAGACCCCGGCGAAACGGGCATCGGCAACGTGACGCTCACGCTCTCCGGCACCAGCATTTGGGGGCAAGCGGTGGCGGACACGACTACTTCGGCCATCAACGGCGAGTACATTTTTGAGGGACTAGCACCGGGCGATTATTTCGTCAAAATCAAGCTGCCAGCAGGCATGAGCCTCTCGCAGCCGATTGCTTGCGGCGACCACTCGCTCGACAGCGATTTCAGCACGAGCACTTTCCTCAGCAGTGTGGTAAGCCTCGTGGAAGGCCACTGCTGCCTGACCGTGGACGGCGGCCTCTTCGACGCTTGCCTGAACATCACCACCACCGGCGAAATCTGCTGCGACCAGACCCTCTGCGGGCCCGGCAACGACCCTGCGCCCATCACTTCCGTTGCACCAGCAAGCGGTGGCGGCGGTGCTACCTTGTACCTCTGGATGTACTCGACTTCCAACACGCCTGTGAGTGGCGGTGGTTGGACGACCGTGCCAGGCGCCAACGGCCCCAGCTACGACCCCGGCCCAATTTCGCAGACCACCTATTTTGTACGCTGCGCAAAATCGGCCACTTGCACTACTTGGCTGGAGTCAAACGTGGTGAAAATCACTGTCGGCACAGAGGCCGTGGCGGACATTCTGCCCCCCGGTCCAGTCTGCGTGAACGACCCCGTCACCTTCTCCGCCGCTCCGAATGGCACTGGTGCTACCTACGCTTGGAACTTTGGGCCGTGGGCCACACCGAGCACCGCTAATCAGCCAAGCCCTACCGTTGTGTTTAGCCAAGCGGGCGTCATCACGGTCAGCTTGACCGTGACCCGCAACGGTTGCACTTCCACCGATGCAATGGCAATCACCGTCTCCAACAACCCCGCCTACTGCGGCAACGGCATCACACTGCCCGGCGGCGACAACGGGCTGCTCGCCGATGGGCAGTTCACCGTTTTCCCCAACCCGTTCAGCAGCAGCTTGACGGCCACTTGGGGCGAGGGCATCGAGTCTGTTGTTTCGGTGAAATTGTACAGCGTGGAAGGCAGGTTGCTGCACAGCGGGAAATCGGGCAGCGGAGAGTTGCGTTATTTGGCCGACTTCAGCAGCCTAACGCCGGGTCTTTACCTACTGCGATTGCAAGCGGAAGATGGGCAGACGGGTGTGTTTAGGGTGGTGAAGGAATAAGCTGCAATGCATCCTTTTGCCACAAATAATAACGGCGGCGGCATCTTCGATGCCACCGCCGTTATTATTTGTGGGTTTTCGGCGGTTTTGCTCCGCAAAACC
>CAYTZS010000132.1:0-15391 GCA_964442355.1 uncultured Saprospiraceae bacterium
GGTTACAGGTGCAAAAGTTCGATGAAAAACCTTACTGTACTACACACTAATAGGTTTTGTACAAATAGGTGCCCCAAGAGACCCTCCCCCCCGACGAGCCGCCGAAGGCGGCGAGGAGGGGCCGCGGCGCATAATTTTTGATTTTCACAAAATAAGCTATTAGCGCCGAGCATAGATGTAAAAAGCGGATAAGGTAGAGCTTGGTTGGATTTGCATTGCAACAATGCTGATAAGCATGTTTAAAGCATGGGTGCAAATTGAAACGAGAGAAAGAAGGGGGCAAAAATAGCTGGGCAAAACCGTTTTAAAGACAGCTAGTCAGTGCTGGCGCTTCAAAATTTCATTTTGAAATGCCTGTGAAACTCAGATGGAGGCCTTGTTGGCAATCAATCAATGGTTTCTGGAACCCGGATCCTAATTTTTTTGATTTCTTTTAGTAGCCAGCTATCGAGGTTGCGGTACCACTCTAAGTGCAGAGACCACTGGCCACAGCCACCCACACTGGGTTGATGGCAGCAAGTTTCCTCCCACTGTTTCCCGCAAGAAGGGCAACGGCCCGCTGTGTCGAAAGTGTGCCAGGTGTGCCCACAGGTACACTCCCACATATCGGCAGGAGTGGGTTCCCAATTGCATTTGGGGCAAGCGATTTTTACTTCGGCCATTGGTCGGCAGTTTTTCAAATAGAACAACCGGGCTTCGGTGGCAAATACACCAGCGAGGTGTGAAATGGCCAACGAAGTCCGGTTGTTTGTTTTTAACAGCAGGTGGCAGGATTGGTTACAAAAGGCTGAAAATCAGCGAATTGTTAGTGACTTGCCAATGCCTATATTTGGATGCCGAAGAATTAAATTTCTTCTGCCCGCTTCTTTTGCTCTTTGTAAACAGCTTTGAGGTACTCAGCCCGCTTGGTAATGGATGGCTTCGTGAATTCCCGACGTGTGCGCAGTTCTTTCAGGGTCTGCGTCTGCTGGAATTTGCGTTTGAAGCGTTTGAGCGCCTGGTCAATAGATTCGCCGTTTTTGATTTCTACAATCAGCATAAGTTGAAAAATTGTACTTTAATGGCCAAGAGGTCTGATTTTACTGGTTTTTTCAGTTTCAGTGCCTTTGGCTGGATTCTGAAATTTCTTAATGGGGCGCAAATTTATGGAAGTTTGTCCATAAAAGTCAGGGTAGGAGCATTTTTCAGGAATATTTTTTTGCACTGGATATAATTCAGGTGTTTTGCCAAAAATACTTTGGCGTTAGTTTACTTTGCCTTTGTCAAATGCTTTCATGTTTGGCACTAAATAGAATCCACTTGTTATGAAAAAACACTTGTTTTTCCTGCTTTTCTCCTTGTTTTCGCTGCTGTCAGTGGCACAAACCAAGTCCAGCAAGAACTCGCCGCCACTTGCCGAGGCCATGCCAGAAAGTCAGGGCTTTAGCACAGAGCGGCTGGGCAGGGTTGATGCGATGCTGCAAAAAGCTGTGGCCGAAAACGACATTCCGGGTGCCGTTATGCTCATCGCCCGCAACGGAAAAATTGTGTACTGGAAGGCGTTCGGCATGGCCGACAACCAGACCAAGCGCGCACTCAAGCGGGACGACATCTTCCGCATCGCATCTCAAACGAAGGCCATAACCTCCACCGCTGTGATGATGCTCTGGGAGCAGGGCAAGTTCCAGCTCGACGAGCCTGTGTCGAAGTACATACCTGAGTTCAAAGACCCGCAGGTGCTCAAGTCGTTCAATTACTCCGACACTACTTGGGCAACCGAGCCTGCCAAGTCAGAGATTACCATTCGTCATTTGCTGACGCACACCAGCGGCATTGGCTATGGCGTCATTGACGGCGACGAGCGCTTCAAACTGATGTACCACAAAGCTGGCATAACCGACCTTTTTACCACCGAAAACATCTCCATCGGTGAGAGCGTGCGGAAGCTGGCCAAGCTGCCCCTGCACCACTATCCCGGTGAGAAGTACACCTACTCAGAGGGTATTGACGTGCTCGGCTACCTTATCGAAGTGGTATCCGGCGAGCCGCTTGATGTGTTTTTCAAGAAAAACATCTTCGATCCGCTGGGTATGCCCGACACTTATTTTTACCTGCCTTCAGAAAAAGCGGGTCGCCTCGTGAGCGTGCAACAGCCGGTGGACGGCCAGTGGATGCGCTACCCGGTCACTTTTTATGACACGGACTATCCCATCAAAGGCGCAAAGCGTTTCTTCTCTGGGGGAGCGGGCCTCACTAGTACGGCTAAAGACTACGCCACTTTTTTGCAGATGTACCTCAACGGCGGCGAACTAAACGGCAAGCGCATCCTCAGCCGAACGACGGTGGACGCTGTTTTGTCCAACCAAGTGGGAGACTTATTTGCTTGGGACGACAGCAAGGGCTTTGGCCTCGCTTTTGGCGTTTTGAACGAAAAGGGAGAGGCCAAAGGTGGCAATGGAAGTGCGGGTACCTTTGACTGGGGCGGCTATTTCAATACCAGCTACTTCGCCGACCCACAAGAAAAAATCATTGGAATATTGATGAAGCAGACGCAGGGCAGGGTCTCCGATGAGACGGGCGGTTACATGCGCCAGATGATTTACCAAGCGCTGGACGATTAATGAGTCAATGCTGGCGGAGGCTCATCTCTGCCAGCATTGACTCATCAATTCATCGAAAAAACTGGTGCGTCGGCGTTTACCCCAGAGTAGAACGTCAATAGGTTGATTTTGTACTGCATGAAACGGGTAAGTGGCAGCTGCGAAATCAGTTGGAGCACATCCAATTCGGAATTGGCGTTGACCGTTGCCCAAATCTTTGAGTTGTCAAGTGAAAGGGCATAATTGATGAGCTTTCCATCCCGGAAAAGCTTGTTAACTTTGGCCCGCTGGTGCGGTATCTGGCGTAGGAATTCTTCGGATAATACTTTAGGGAGCGAAAAATCCACCATGAATTGGTATTCCTGTGTCATTTCAAATAACAAATTAGGAAGTTAGGAAATGTAATTCTCCGTAATGTGTGTTCGTGGTCTCTCGTCTAACTTCTCAAAAAGGGGCTCCTTTTTCGAGGGCGCAAAGGTATCAGAATTTACAAATCGCAAGATGTTGGGCATATTTATTTTTTCCACAATTTATAGCCTACCCATCCCGCTATTTTTCACTATTTTTCATCACCAAGTTATCTATGAGTCGAACCTCGCCGACCCGGACGGCGGTACAGGCTACCACAAAATCGTGGTCTTCGAAAATAGCGACTGGGCGAAGTGTGCGGCCATCCACGATTTCAAAGTATTCCGGTGCCATGCTTGGCACGGTAAGTTCCTGCATGGAAGCAGTCCTAATGGCATCTGGCCAATCGCTTTTCATCTTTGACTTAGCATTGCTCAGTGCCTTATAAATCAGTGGTGCGATGGCCCGTTGGTCAGGAGTCAGGCGCATGTTGCGGCTACTCATGGCCAAGCCATCGGCTTCCCGTACCGTGGGGCTCATCGTTAGTTTCACGGGTAGGTTCAGTGCGTGAATCATGTGCTGCACAATTGCAAATTGCTGAAAATCCTTTTGCCCCATAAAAAGCTGGTCGGGCTGCACGATGTCGAGCAGTCGCTTCACCACTTGTGCCACGCCCGCAAAATGGCCAGGCCGATGAGCGCCCTCCATCGGTTGGTCAAGGTAGCCAAAATCGAGTTGCAGTTGCGACAGCTGGCCATCGGGGTAAACCTCCGCCACCTCCGGCATGAACAGTACGGAGCAGCCACTTTCAATTAGCAGGGCGATGTCCTTTTCAGGAGTGCGGGGGTATTTGGCCAAGTCGGAGGCTTCGTTGAACTGGGTCGGATTGACGAAGATGCTGCAAACAGCAACGTTCGTTTCGGCTGCTGCCTGCTTGATGAGCGTAGCATGACCTTGGTGCAGGGCGCCCATCGTGGGCACGAAGCCGATGGTTTGACCATTGTGCTTGCGGGCACCGAGGAAATGGCGCAGGTCTGCAATTTTCTTGAATAAGAACATGAATGTCAGTCAGTTGTGTATTTGGGCCAAAGGACGTTTATCTTGGGAAAACCGAAAAACGCCCTTTTGGACACGCTCCTCAACCTTTGGGCAAATGTAGATGTTTTCGGGAATGAAACAGGCTGAATGACACGGTGTTAAGTCTGATATTTGGGGGTTGCCAGAAATTATATGTGGCTGAACCGTGCATTAATCCGGATTTTTTTTTAGTATCTTTGCGGCCAGTTCATTGAGATGGATTTTTTTCAAAAAAACTCAAAACAACATGGTAGAAAAGAAGAAGCTTTTATTTGTGACGCAGGAGATGGACCCCTATACGGCCATCACGGAGGTGTCGGAAATTGTAAAAAAACTACCGGAATATGCCCAATCGAATGGGATGGAGATAAGGGTGCTGATGCCCCGGTACGGCATCATCAACGAACGCAGGCACAGACTGCACGAAGTAGTTCGGCTCTCAGGTATGAACATCATCGTTGACGACGATGACTATCCATTGATAATCAAGGTGGCTTCGTTGCCAGGTGCTAGGCTACAGGTTTATTTTCTGGACAACGACGATTTCTTCAAGCGCAAGTCGGGCTTCGCCGATGAAGACGGCACACCTTACGAAGACAACCCCGACCGCATGATTTTCTTTTGCAAGGGCGTGATTGAAACGGTGCGCAAGTTCGGCTGGCCACCAGACATCATCCATTGTCATGGCTGGATGACAAGCCTTATCCCGCTTTATATTCGGGAGGCGTACAAGACAGAGCCGCTTTTCCAAAACGCTAAAATCATCTACTCTGCCTACGATACCATGATGGACAGCTACTTCTCGAACGCATTCATCGAGAAAGCTAGCATCAATAACCTCGGAAGGGCAGACCTTGATGCTTACCTTAACGGCGAAGATGTCTTCTTGCACAAGGGTGCCATTGCTTACGCGGATGCCATCATACGGGGAAGCGAGCACCTACCAGAAGCTGTGGAGCAGCTTATTGTTGAGTCTGGCAAGCCTTCCCTTGCCTTCCACAGCGAGGAGGAAATGCTGCCTGCCTACATGGATTTCTACAACTCAATGCTGGTGGAGGAAGAGGCGGTTTGATATTCGTCATTGGTCATTAGTCACTGTTGCGGTTGGGTAAGCTCAAAAGCTCAATGACTAATGACCAGTTGGCCGACATTCACAAACAACCTTTCCCGAACTTGTTAGCACTTTCCTTCCGACATCATTTTTCGAAAAAATCACCGGCTTTCATAAGCATGAAAAAAATTACCAACTCAGCACTTTGGTTGCTGACATTTTCCTTCGTTGCACTGTTTTCCTGCAATGACCCTTCCATCATTGGCTCCGACCTGCTCTCTGGCGATGAATTGGACATCGCCTTCACGGACACGCTGACGCTCAGGGCGCGCACGGTGCCCAGTGACTCGGTGCTCATTTGGGATTCTAGCGACAACGGTGTGCTGTACCAGAATTTCTCTTTTGGCGACATGCAAGACCCCATTTTTGGTCGGTCGGTAACGAGCATCTACGCACAAGTGGTGACCAACACCTCGGCACCGGACTTCGGCGACAACGCCGTATTGGACTCCGTGGTGCTGATGTTGGCTTATGCCCCATCGCTCTGCTACGGTAAATTGGACGAGCAATACACCATGGAGGTGTACCAGTTGGATGAGCAATTGGACAAAGAAAAAGATTATTACACCACAGACAGCTTTGCTGTTAAACAAACTCCAATTGGGACGCTGACCTTCGAGCCAAACATCACGGACAGCGTGACGGTCGTAGAGCCATCGGGCGACTCGACGATTGAGAAAAAACTGATTCCGCATTTGCGAGTGCGATTGGACGACGCTTTTGGCAACTCCATCATGCAGCTGGATTCGGTAATCTTGGCAGACGACAGCAGCTTCTTGGAAAGCTTCAAGGGTATTTGGCTTAAACCAGCTTCTCAAAATGCAGGGATGCTCAATTTCGCCATGCGAAACACGAATACCAATCTTCGGTTTTACTACCACAACGCCACTGACACCACTTTTTACGACTTTAGGATATACGCTAGCAACCCCGTTACGATGCACCAGCGCAATTATTACGCGGGGTCGTTGGTAGAGCAGTACATCAGCCAGCAAGGCCAAGAGCGCAACGACAGCTTATTGTTCTTGCAAGGCATGAAAGGCCTTGACATCGAATTTGAAATTCCATTTCCTGAACAGTTGAGCGGCATCATCATCAACAAAGCTGAACTTGTGCTGCCAATTATGTCGCTGCCAGAAGACTCAGATGAATTCGACCCAACGGCGCAGATGTATGCCAATGAAGTGCTATCTGATACCAGTTTGGCCGAAATTGATGACATTTACTTTGCCTCCTTGCGGTATTCAATCAGTGATTTTGGCAATTACTTTGGTGGAAATGTCGAGGATGATGATACTTACAAATTGAGCCTTTCTGCGCATCTCCAGCAAATGATAGAAGGCAAAGTGACTAAGAAAATCCGCATTTCACCTTACATTAGGGCTGAGCGGATGGCTCGTGTGGTATTGGGTGGGGCAAGCCACTCCGTGAGTCCGGCTAAGTTGAAAATAACTTACACGAGGTATTAAATCAAGACCTTTTCATAGCAGGTTATGTTTGCTCCTGTTGCATGAATTGAACTTCGGCTTTTGGCCAATTGTGCCAGATGTTGTGAACATTTCAGGAAATTTCGACATAAACATGGCACGACTTTGAGAGCCAGTAATTACTATTATTTCAATCCATATTCGGTCACACTCAATACTCACAAATCATGTGCGGAATTATCGCTTATATTGGCAAACAAGAAGCCTATCCAATCCTAATCAAAGGACTCCAACGACTTGAATATCGCGGCTACGACAGCGCAGGCATTGCCCTGATGAACGGCGATATGCATGTTTACAAGAAAAAAGGGAAGGTTCAAGACTTGGTTGACTTTGCTCAGGGCCACAATGTCGCTGGTACATCAGGCATTGGCCACACTCGCTGGGCAACCCACGGCAAGCCTGACGATACAAATGCCCACCCCCATAGTTCTGGCAACGGTCGCCTCACATTGGTACACAACGGCATTATCGAAAATTATGCGCCCATCAAGCAGGCGCTTGAAAATAAGGGCCATTCTTTCAAGTCCCAAACCGACACCGAAGTATTGGTACACCTGATTGAAGAGGTGCAAAAACATGGCGACTTGCCCATCGAAGAGGCCGTACGGGTAGCTTTGACTCAAGTGGTCGGTGCCTACGCCATCGTCGTGCTCGACCGCCAAGACCCCGACAAGCTCGTGGCTGCTCGCAAAGGTAGTCCACTCGTGGTCGGCATTGGCGAAGACGAATTGTTCCTTGCTTCCGATGGCACGCCCATTGTGGAGTACACCAAGAAGGTGGTTTACCTTGACGACGAGCATATTGCCACCTTGCACCGCAATGGCGAGTACGAGATACGCACGATAAACAACGAGATACACACACCGTTCGTGGACGAACTGAACATGGAGATTGAGCGCATGGAGAAAGGCGGCTACGACTATTTCATGCTCAAGGAAATTTACGAGCAACCTACCACCATCATGGACGCCATGCGTGGCCGCATCAATGCGGAAGAAGGCTGGGTGCGCCTCGGTGGCATGGACGACCATGTTGAGCAGGTGAAAAATGCATCCCGCTTCATCATCCTTGGGTGTGGCACTTCATGGCACGCAGGCCTCATCGCTGAGTACTTGTTTGAAGACCTGGCCCGAATACCAGTTGAGGTGGAGTACGCTTCAGAATTTCGCTATCGCAACCCTGTCATCACCGACAAGGATGTGGTTATTGCCATTTCACAATCCGGCGAAACAGCCGACACCTACGCCGCCCTCGAATTGGCCAAGAAAAATGGCGCACTGCTGTACGGCATCGTGAATGTTGTGGGGTCTTCCATCGCAAGGTTGACGGATGCTGGTTCCTACATCCACTGCGGCCCCGAAATCGGGGTGGCATCCACCAAAGCCTTTACTGCACAGGTGACATTGCTGACGCTGATGGCGCTGCAAATCGGGCGAGAGCGTGGCACCATTTCTGACGAATATTTCAAACAACTGCTGACCGAGCTGGAAAATATCCCAGAAAAAGTAAAAAAAGTGCTCGACAGCAACGATAAAATCAAATACATCGCTGGGGAAATCAAGGATTCACCCAATTCGCTGTACCTTGGCCGCGGCTATAATTTCCCGATTGCGCTCGAAGGAGCGTTGAAGTTGAAGGAGATCTCGTACATCCACGCAGAAGGCTACCCTGCGGCAGAAATGAAGCATGGCCCAATTGCATTGATTGACGAGAACATGCCGGTCATCGTGATTGCGACTAACAAGAGCCTGAACGACAAAATCGTTTCCAATATCCAAGAGGTGAAGGCCCGCAAAGGAATCGTGATAGCCATCGTTACGGAAGGCGACCACGAAATCAGCCGCATTGCCGACTACACCATCGAGATACCCGATACGGAAGAGCCGTTTACACCGCTGTTATCGGTCATTCCGTTGCAGCTGCTCTCGTACCATATCGCTGTCATGCGTGGCTGCAACGTAGACCAGCCTCGAAACTTAGCTAAATCAGTAACCGTAGAATAGTTATGAAATATGAATTATGAGAGATGAGTTGCATGTCGGCCATCGCTCATAACTTCCAACCCATAACTCTCAACTCTCAAAATGGAGTATAATTCAAATAAAGAAGAACTCATCATTCCCGAGTACGGCCGCAATGTGCAGGCCATGATTCGCTACGCCCGGGAAGTGCCCGACAGGGCTATGCGGCAGCGTTACATCGAGCAAATTGTTGCGTTGATGATGCAGATGCACCCGCAGAACCGCAACTTGGAAGATTACCGGGACAAAATGTGGAAGCACGTTTTTCGCATCGCCGAATACAACCTTGACGTGATGCCCCCCAACGGCGAAATTCCCAAGCCGGAAGACAGCCGGAAGCGGCCAGAAAAAGTGCCTTACCCAGTCAAGGAGACCAAGTTCCGGCACTATGGCCACAATGTGCAAAAGCTCATCGCCCGTGCACTCCAGATGGAGGAAGGCCCAAAAAAAGAGGGCTTTGTGCAGGTAATCGGCTCGTACATGAAGCTGGCCTACAAAACATGGAACCGTGAGCACTACGTCAGCGATGACATCATCATTGAGGACCTTGAGCACCTCTCCGGCGGCAAGCTCAAGGTAACGGAAGATGCCTCTTTGGACAACCTCAGTCGCGGTGGCATCATACGCCGCCCCGGCGACAACCGTGGGAGCGATCGTGACAGGGACCGTGGTGGCCGCCAACGTGGCGGTGGCGGTGGAAGAACCGGCGGTGGCGGAAAGGACAACCGCAACCGCGGTGGCGGCGGCGGTGCTGGCCAGCAACGAGGCGGTAGCAATCGAACCAACAGGCGAAAATAGTTCGACATTTCCGAGCAAACTGCGAACGGGAAGGTGGCCAAAGCCATCTTCCCGTTTTTTTTATGCAAAAAACTAGGCCCAACTGCTTGCAAGTCAGTGGAATGTGGTTTATTTGACATTCGTTCTACAAGGTGTTTTTTCAAAACGAAATAACCTATTATGACCGCATTTTGGGGAGAACTCATCGGCACGATGTTGCTGATACTACTCGGCGATGGTGTCGTCGCTGGCGTTGTTCTGAAGGGCACGAAGTCTGAAAATGCCGGCTGGATAGTCATCAGTTTGGCTTGGGGCTTGGCCGTTGTCATTTCTATTTACGCCGTTGGGCAAATCAGTGGGGCACACCTAAATCCCGCAGTAACGCTTGGTCTTGCCGCCGAGGGCAGTTTTCCTTGGGGAAAAGTGCCCGGCTACCTCTTTGCACAAGTGCTGGGTGCAATGCTCGGTGCCAAACTCGTTTGGCTGCACTACCTCCCACACTGGCGGGGCACCGAAGACCCCGCTGCCAAGCTCGCCGTTTTTTGCACAGGCCCCGCCATTCGCAGCACTTGGTCGAACCTGCTGAGTGAAATCCTTGGCACATTCGTGTTGGTGGCGGGTGTGTTGTTCATCGGCGCCAACAAGTTTGCCGAAGGGCTGAACCCAATCGTGGTTGGTGCGCTGGTAGTGTCCATCGGCATGTCGATGGGCGGCACGACGGGCTACGCCATCAATCCGGCGAGGGATTTCGGGCCGAGGCTGGCGCACTTCCTGATGCCCATCCACGGCAAGGGCAGCTCCGACTGGGGCTATGCTTGGATACCCATCGTTGGGCCAATGCTGGGTGGCTTGTTGGGTGCAGCATTTTACTGCGCAGCGTTCAAGGTGCAGTGCCAACCATGGTCGTGGGTTGTGTTCTTGGCAGTGATGGCGGTAATGGTGCTGGCTTTTTTAAACGAAAGGAAAAAATGAGCGAATTCTGTGTGGTGCGGTCGGAGTCGGAGCTGGACCAGGCGGTGGATGCCCTGCTCCAATTTGCCGAAGGCCGCCGGAAAATAGCCCTGACTGGCGACCTTGGGGCGGGCAAGACGGCGTTTGTCAAGGCATTTTGCCGAAGGAAAAAAGTAGTCGAGAATGTGTCCAGCCCCACGTTTGCCCTTGTGAACGAATACGTTTTTTTGGACGAAAACCAGCAGGAGCAAATCATTCACCACCTCGACCTTTACCGGCTGCGGAGCTTTGATGAAGCGCTGGATATTGGCGTACAGGACTACCTCGACGACAAACATTACTGCTTCATCGAATGGCCAGAAATCATTGAGGGGCTTTTGCCGGATGACACGGTTTTTGTGAAAATTGAGACACAAGCGGATGGCAGCAGGCTGTTTTTGTTTTCAAATATTTTAATGCAATAAGTTGATTGTCAATATTTTGCGAAGTAAGCAATAGCAATTTATACTTTCTCACTCATGTCTGAAACGACTAAGAAAATACCCATTCCAAAGTCCCTCACCGAGGGCCAACTCCAACCACAGGCCGAAATGCTGGCCGTGAAGCCCAAGGCGGGCAACATGACCATCGGCATACCCAAAGCGGAAGTGATGCAAGAAAGCCGGGTGGCGCTGGTGCCGTCCGCCGTTGCTGCATTGACTGGCTTCGGCTTCTCGGTGCTGGTGGAGACGGGGGCTGGTGAAAAAGCCAACTACTCCGACCACCGCTACTCAGAGGCGGGTGCCGAAATTTGCTACAGCCGGGACAAGGTTTTCCAATCCAACGTGCTGTTGATGGTGGCCCCGCCAACGCTGGAAGAAATTGCGATGTTCAGCCCCAATCAATTCGTCATTTCGCCGCTGCACATCCCTGCCATCACATCTGAGTTTGTGAAAAAGGTACTAGAAAAACGGGTGATTGCGCTGGCAATGGAGTACATCAAAGACGAAAATGGCTCCTTCCCGCTCGTGCGGGTAATGAGCGAACTGGCTGGCATCAGCGTCGTGCTGTCAGCTGCCGAACTGATGACCTCCACGGGCGGCGGCAAGGGCGTGCTGCTCGGTGGCATCGCCGGGGTGCCTTCGGCAAAAATGGTGGTGCTCGGAGCAGGTATTGTGGGTGAATCTGCTACGCGTGTGGCGCTTGGGCTGGGTGCCGATGTCCGGGTTTTTGACAACGACGTTTACAAGCTCATGCGGTTGCAGCGCCACGTTGGCCAGAAGGTGAACACCTCCACGCTGAACCCCTTCCAGCTAGAAAAAGAACTGCTCAACGCCGACGTGGTCATCGGGGCTGTACACTCGAAAACTGGGCGCTCTCCGGTCATCGTGCCGGAGTCGCTGGTTGAAAAAATGAAGCAGGGCTCTGTCATTGTGGACGTGAGCATTGACCAGGGCGGCTGCTTCGAGACTTCCGAAATCACCTCGCTCGACCGCCCAACCTTCGTGAAGCACGGTGTGGTGCATTACTGCGTGCCCAACATTGCCTCGAAAGTGCCTCGCACGGCATCCATTGCCATCAGCAACATCTTCACCCCAATGCTCATCAACGCAAGCAACAGCGGTGGCTTGGAGGAACTGCTTTTTGAAAATTATGGCCTGCGAAATGGCGTATATGCCTACAAGGGCCGCCTGACTAATGCTTACTTGGGTCGTCGTTTCAGTGTCAAGCACACAGACTTGGGGCTGTTGATGGCAAGTAGGTCGTAGGGTTTCTGGTGAACTGCTGTCCAAAGATTCAGTCATACTAACTTCCCATTCATGGAAAATTTTGATTTAGAAAAAGTGCTGGAGGATGAAGCAGCACAGTTGAAAAAACGGCGGGAACTGTTGCAAGGGCCGGAAGCTGCCGCAAGGTTCGAGGCGGAGAAGTTCGGCATTGCCATGTCCGGTGGCGGTATCCGATCTGCCACCATCAACCTCGGTTTTTTGAACACCCTCAACAAATTCAGGGTGCTCGAAAAGGCGGACTACCTCTCCACGGTCTCCGGTGGAGGCTACACTGGGGCATACGTGCAAGCCACAGTGAAGGAAGAGGGTGGTTTCGACACGCTTTTCAGCGATGAAAAAATCAATCGGCTGCGGGAGTACGGCGACTACTTCATTCCCGGTCAGGGTAAGTTGGACAAGTTGTGGAATACGCTGATGCTGGTGGTCGGTTACCTCGTGAGCCTTGCGATGAGCCTGCTAAGCCCGGCGACGGTGGTAGCCGCCATTTACCTAGTCGTGAAAATGCTAGGTAGCTTTCAGATTTTTCATACATCGGGGCTGCTGCTAGACTTGGGGAGCCCAAACGGCCAGGAGTTTGTGGGCGAATTAATGCGGTTAAGCTTGATTGGTGTGGCAATTTTGGTAGGCATACACATGCTGTCCAACCTCCTGTGGAATTTCGACCTAAACGTTTCCAAATGGTTTACCAAAGTGGAGCTGATTGTGGCCAAAGTGTTTTTGGTGTTTGGTTTATCGCTGCTGGTCGTCAACTTAAATCTTTTCAAAGGCGCAAGCCCAGACAACTACCAAAACTGCCTGATATTGACGGCTGGTGCATTGGCGCTGTTCTTGGTGGGTTTCATCCTCAACCCCAACTCGCTCAGTTTTCACCGCTACTACCGAAAGCAGTTGGCCGACGCCTTTCTTCGGCACACCAAAAAGTGCCGCAACCTGTTGCTGCGGGAGGTTTTTCCACAGGAAGTCAATGAAAGCACAAAGGTGCAAGCCCGTGCGCCTTACCCACTCATTAACACCTGCCTGAACCTGCAAAACCCAGGTGGCGACAACAAATTCAAAGGTGCAAAAGCCAGCGACTACTTTCTGCTTTCGCCGCTGTGGTGTGGGTCAAAGTTGTCCAGGTACGTGCGTACGGCCACCTTTCCCGGCTACAGGCACATGACGTTACCTGCGGCCCTCACCATCTCGGCAGCAGCTGTGAACCCCGGCATGGGCATTTACTCCAACAAGCTACTGAGCGTGCTCATGACGCTCTTCAATGCCCGGCTTGGGTTTTGGGTAAACAACCCCTCCGCAGAACCACGGAAACTATTCGGCATTGAATTGCCAAATTGGACTGCGTTCACGGTTTGGTGGCCTAGCTTCTTTTTCAAGGAGCTTTTTTCAAAAATCGGCACAGACAACCGGAAGCTGAACATCTCGGACGGCGGCCATATCGAGAACCTTGCGGTGTACGAGCTGCTGCGCCGCAAGTGCCGTCTCATCATGGCCGTGGATGCTGGTGCCGACCCGCAGAGCACCTTCGCCGATTTCGAGAACTTGACCATCCGGGCCCGCAACGAAATGGGCATCGACATCTGCTTCCGGCCTGGGCAAGACCCCCTGGACACCATTCGCCCCAAAGCCTCCAGCGGCTATGCCCAACGGCGCTTTGCAATTGCAGACCTGTTGCAAATTTGGGAGGAGTTCGAGGTACTGGAAAATGGGGCCCCCGTCATTTTTGACATCAAGAACAAAAAGGGCACGATACTGAAAAAGGGCAAAAAGCTGGAGGCATTGGTCAACTACTTTTATTCAAAAGAAGACCCGAACTTCCTGCAATTTAAAGTTGACTTGAAGGCCTTCCCGTACGAAATTGGTCAGGAACGCTACGACTCGCTGCGAAAACAAGTGGAGGAGCAAGTGCGTCAAAAGCTCGCTGCCAAAACCGGACTGAAGGGCATGGAAAAAATCAAGATTGGCACCTTGGTTTATATCAAGTCTAGCGTCACGTCGCCAAGAAAGCTTTTCGTATCGCAGTACGATGAAAATGGAGACGTGAACCTCCAGTTTGAAACCTTCAAGTACAAAATCTACCACCCGGATTTTCCGCACGAGAGCACAGCCGACCAATTTTTTGATAAAGTGCAGTGGGAATCCTACTACCAGTTGGGTCAGTACATCGCTGCCGATGTGCTCAAACTGTACAACATGCCGACGGAGGCTGACCGCAAAAACCACGATGTGAGCATTCAGGATTTGCTGGAGCTATTCGACCATGAAACGCCCATCGTCGAGTTGGATACTGCCACCACGGGCTTGGTGGACGCTTCGACAAAGCCTGCCGAGCCACCAGCGGAGACAGAACTCGAAGAAATCGAACTGGTGAGTAGGTCAGTGGAGGAAGCCGAGGCAGCAGCGCCAACCGAAGGAGCCGAGCCGCCACCTGTGAAAGAGGTCGCCGAGGCGATGCAGTTCAAGATTTGATGCAACAAGAAAGCCCTGTCGCAGACAACTACGACAGGGCTTTTTATGCTAAATCACTGATTAACAGTGTACTAGTTTTCAAAATTACTGCAACTGGGCTTCAATTTTTTGAGCCAAGTTAGCCTGTGTGGTAACGCCTACGTGCTTGTCAACCACTTTGCCATTCTTGAAGATGAGGATGGTTGGGATGCTGCGAACGCCGAACTTTACCGAGATTTCTGGGTTGTCGTCCACGTTGACCTTGCCCACTAGCGCCTTGCCGTCGTAGTCCTTGTGGAGTTGCTCAATAACTGGGCCGATGGCCAAGCAAGGACCACACCATGGAGCCCAAAAATCGAGGACGGTGACGCCTTCATTTGCGATTACTTCTTTCTCGAAGTTTGAATCAGTTATTTCAAATGCCATTTTAATGAATTTTGATTTTTGTGAAAAATGTACAGCGGATGAAGTAACAACCCAACCGTTTTAATTGTTGCAAAGGTAAAAAAAACTATCTTTGCGGCCCGATTGAAAAAAAGCGCCTTAAACGCAAGGAAGACTGACTAAAGTCATTGCTGCTTTCCGAATTTTATTGACCTCTCCAATCCGAAAACTATAAAAATAGGAATTAATGCAGGTTTTTTGCAAAATATTTTGCAGATTGTTCCACAACTTCCTATCTTGCGCCGATTTTTAAAAAAAACTTATATCTCAATCGCAAAATAACATGGCAGATAAACTTGATCGCACCGACCTCAAGATTTTGAAAATACTCCAAGAGAATTGCAAAATCACCAACCTTGACCTTTCAAAGAAAATTGGACTC
>CAYTZS010000133.1:0-15331 GCA_964442355.1 uncultured Saprospiraceae bacterium
GCAAAACCGCCGAAAACCCAATTTTTGAACCAGCCAGTTGCTCAAAATTCGGGATAACTCATGTTTTATTTGGAACAAATAATTTGCTTACGTCTTCGTGATTTTGGCCACCTCAACTACCCCAGCCCGCTGCATCCGCAGAAAGTATATCCCACTCGGCAGGTTTGCCAGCGAAAGTTGTTGCACGGATGCATCATTTGCCTGAAACGTGCGCACCACCTGTCCTGCCACATTGGCCAACTCGATGCGCTGCAACGGATGGTTGGCACTGTTCTCCAACGTCAGCCAATCGCCCGCAGGGTTTGGGTAAACGGCGATAGCTGGCAGCACGGGCGCTGGGTTGGTGGGCGATGTGCAGTTCACCACCACTACATCAATCAACAGGCCGAGGGGTTGGATGAAATCGGGGCAAAAACCTGGCGCACCTTCCACGGTGTAGGTGCCCGGCTCGGTGATGGCCAGCGTCAAACCAGTTTCGCCGGGGATGGGCGCTCCGTCTTTGTACCACGTGACATTGGCTTCGTAGTTGAAATTGAGGAACATCGTGTCGCCCTGGCAGATTTTGAAGGCCTGCGAATCGGGGTCAAATGAAAAGTCGCCCGTGTGGATGACGTACGGCAGCAGGAAAACATAGGCGTCGAGCAGCACCTCCGGCGAGGCTTCGGTGCAGCCAGCTTGGGTCGCCTCTACCCAGTAGAAGTAAAGCAGGCCGCTCTCGTCAATCGCCAGCGACTGCTGGGTGGCCCCGGGGATTTGCTCCGGCGAACCATCGGGGTAAACCCTGCGATACCATTGGTAGCTGTCGTAAACTTGGGTAGTGAAGGTCGTGGATTCGCCGGGGCAGAGCAGCAAATTGCCCGAAACGGTGGGGTCAAACCTGCATTGGGACTGCGCAACATTGGCCATTGCCCAAAGCAGGGCAAGGCAGAGGATGTTTTTTAATTTCATAAGCTGTAGATTTTTTGTGGCCCATGTTGGCCGTTTTCATTTTTCAACAACTTAGACAGCTCGACCCGGCAGGCGGGTTGGGGGAACGGCCACAAATGGAGGGTAAAATTGGTGGGTAAACAAGGTAGCCCCTCGACGTGTAGCTACTATTCTCGGTAAATCGTCAGTACATCTTCTCCAATCAAAAACGAGCCGTTACCTTCCAGTTTTGCGTCAATGGCAAACTCGGCGATATAGGTCAGCACCTTTTCCCGGCGCTCAAGCGGGATTTTCGTCTTGGCCTCCCAGTGCTCGGGGCGGGGCACGCCGATGAGGGCCACAGCATTGCCACTGCCATACTCCCACCAAAATTCAAAGCTGCCTTCCATGTTTCGAAAGCGGATGAAGCTGCCGTCCCGGTCTTCGTTGAAGAAGACCTGTGGGCTGCCTTCTAGCGGCGTTCTTTTTGGTTTGTCGGTGCGGTACTTGCTCGCCCGCTCCACCACATCACGGATTCTTTGCACGAAGTCCTGCGGCACATTGAGCCAGAGGGAAATCTCCCGGTTGTCCTTGCCGGTTTCGATGTGCAGCCGGGCGAGGTCACGCAGCAGCTCGGTGCGGGTGGCCTCGATGAACTCGGCCCGTTTGCCTTCGTAAAACGCATTGGCCATCTCCTCGCCCGTGCTTTCGGCGATGCGGCGGGCTTCTTTGGCAGCGTCTAGTTCCTCCTCAGCCTGCTTGCGGATTTGCTCGGCATTGGCGGTGATGGCATCGGCTTGCTGGAGGGCATCTTTGAACGCCTTTTCCATTTGTTTTGCGAAGTCTTCTTGTGTCATGCGGTGCTATTTGTGCTTTTGAAAGCCCGAATTTACCCAAAAAAATCGAAGCCGATGGCAGCCACCTTATTCACCAATTCCCCCGTACCTTTGCCGCCCCAATCAACAGTCATTAATCACCAATCACCTAATAGTGAATTATCTAACTTTAGAAAACATCACCAAGAGCTACGGCGAAAAAACCTTGTTCCGCAACGTGAACCTGCAAGTGAACAAGGGGCAGAAAGTGGCGCTCATCGCCAAGAACGGCAGCGGCAAGACCACGCTGATGCGGGTCATCGCTGGCACTGAGCCGGGTGAGGGGGAGAACGCCAAGATTCAGTTCCGCAAGGAAATCAGGATAGGCTACCTGCCGCAGGAGCCGGAGTTTGCCGCAGGCCACAATGTGCTGGAGGCCGTGCTCGACAGCGAAACGGAGACCATCAAGGCCATCCGCCGCTACGAGCTGGCACTGCTGCACCCCAATAACGAGGCCGAGCTGCAAGCCGCCCTCAGCCGCATGGACGACCTGAAGGCATGGGACTACGAATCGAGGGTGAAGGAAATCCTGTTCAAGCTGAACATCACGAACTTGGAGCAGTCCGTCTCGACGCTCTCTGGCGGCCAGAAAAAGCGCATTGCATTGGCCAAGCTGCTCATCGAGGAGCCGGAGTTCCTGATTCTGGACGAGCCGACCAACCACCTCGACCTCGACATGATCGAGTGGCTGGAGGTGTACCTCAAGCAGCCCAACCTCACGCTGTTCATGGTCACGCACGACCGCTATTTCATGGAGCGCATTTGCGACAACATACTCGAACTTGACCGGGGCGAATTGTTCAAATATACGGGCGGCTACAAGGATTTCCTCGAAAAACGGGCGCTCCGCATGGAGAACGAGGCCATCGAATTGGACAAGACCCAGAAGGTTTACAAAAAAGAACTCGAATGGATGCGGCGGATGCCGCAGGCCCGCAGCACCAAGGCCAACGCCCGCATTGACCGCTTCTACGACATCGAGGACAAGGCCAGCAAGCGCCTCGACGCCGATGCCATTCAAATCGACATCAAGGGGCAGCGCCTCGGCGGCAAAATCCTCGAAATGCACTATGTGAGCAAGGCTTACGGCTCCCTGAAACTCGTCACCGATTTTCATTACAAGTTCAAGCGGGGCGAAAAAGTGGGCATCGTGGGCAAGAACGGCGTGGGCAAAACCACCTTCCTGCACATGCTCACGGGCGAGGAGCGGCCAGACACGGGGCGGGTCGTTTCTGGTGAAACGGTCGTGTTTGGATATTATACCCAAGAAGGTATAAACCTCGGCAAGGAGGACAAGCGGATGATTGATTTCATCAAGGACATCGCCGAGTACATCCCGCTGGACAAGGGGCAAAAGCTCACGGCGGCCTCGCTGTTGGAGCGGTTCCTTTTTACCAGAGAACAGCAGCAGGTCTATGTCTCGCAACTGAGCGGGGGTGAGCGCAGGCGCTTGTACCTGCTCTCGATTTTGATGCGCAACCCGAATTTCCTCATCCTCGATGAGCCGACCAACGACCTCGACGTGATGACGCTGAACGTGCTGGAGGATTTCTTGCAGGAATTCCCCGGCTGCGTGGTCATCGTCTCGCACGATAGGTTCCTCTTGGACAAACTCTGTGACCACCTTTTTGTCTTTGAAGGCGATGGGAAAATCAAGGACTACAATGGCCGCTACATGGACTACCGGGCGGAGCAGTTGGAAATAGCGCAGGAATTGCGGCAGCAGCAAAGCAACTCGCCGTCCACCAAAACCGAGCAAGCGCCGCAGGTTCGCACGGGTGCAGGATTGACGAACAAGGAGAAAAACGAACTGAAGAAACTGGAGCGGGAAATCGGGGAACTGGAAGTACGGAAGGCGCAGCTCCACGAGAAATTCACCCAATCCAACCTCAGCCTCGCTGACATTGACAAACTGACGAAGGAACTGCAACAGGTGGAGAGCAGCTTGGAGGAAAAGGAAATGCGGTGGCTGGAGCTTTCGGACAATTGAGCGACTTCATTTTTTTCATAAATCACCCGATATGCAGTCTTTAAACTACTTAGACAGCGTGCGCAAACAATTTGAGTATTACAAAATGCTCGGTGAGAAGACCTTTGCGCAGGTGCCCGACGAGGCGCTTTTCTGGCAGTACAACCCGGAGAGCAACAGCATCGCCACCATCGTGAAGCACCTCTGGGGCAACATGCGCTCCCGTTGGACCGACTTCCTGACCTCAGATGGCGAAAAGGATTGGCGAAACCGGGAAGACGAGTTCGACAACGACATCAGCAGCCGTGAAGAACTGATGGCCAAATGGAACGAGGGCTGGGACTGCTTTTTCAGCGCCATCGCGCCGCTGACGGACGACGACCTCGGCAAAATCATCTACATCCGCAACCAGGGCCACACGGTGCTGGAGGCCATCAACCGCCAACTGGCGCACTACCCGTACCACATCGGCCAAATCGTGTTCATCGGCAAAATGGCGGCCAACGAAAAATGGGCTTCGCTCTCCATCCCGAGGGGCGGGTCATCGGCCTTCAACGCCGAGAAGTTTGCGCAGCCAAAGCACAGGCAGCACTTCACGGAAGAATTCACAAAACCTTAGTGGCGGACGCAATTCGCCACCACCATCCAAACGTTTGGAAAAACATGAAATACCTTCTGCTTCTCATTTTCCTCCCACTTGCCTATGCCTGCACGCAGCAAGGCACGGCACAAAATGAACAGCCCGTTGCGCAATCGCAACCGATGCCAATGGTCGCTGAAATGCCCAAAACGCCTGAATCCATGCCTATGGAGGAAGCAAAGCCAGCGCCACCTGCCGAGGAGGAGCCAAGTTTTGACGCCAATTACATCATGGGCAAATTCGACCCGGCGCAGCACCCCGATTTTGTGAAAGTGGATAAAAAATACGCCGACGTGGAGGGCTATTTCCTTCGGAAAGAAACCTACGCCAGCTTCGAAAAAATGTGGGAAGCCGCCAAAGCCGACGGCGTTACGCTGACCATCGTTTCGGCCACCCGCAACTTCGAGCGGCAGCGGGCCATTTGGGAGGGCAAATGGTCGGGCAGCCGCCTCATCGAAAACGGCGCCAACGCCGCCAAGAAATACCCCGACCCGAAAACCCGTGCCCTCAAGATTCTGGAGTACAGCTCGATGCCCGGTAGCAGCCGCCACCACTGGGGCACCGATATTGACCTCAATGATTTGGACAACTACACCTTCGAGCAAGGCCCAGGCAAAAAGGTGTACGATTGGCTCCAAAAACACGCCCACGAGTACGGCTTCTGCCAGCCCTACACCCCAAAAGGCGACGCCCGTCCCAACGGGTACAACGAGGAAAAATGGCACTGGTCGTACATCCCAGTCGCCAAAAAGCTAACTGACCTCGCCGCCCGCACCCTCACCGACGACATGATCGGCGGATTCAAAGGAGCAGAGACTGCCATCGAAATAAAAGTGGTGGAAAAATATGTGCTGGGAATAAATCAGGAGTGCTTGTAAAATGCGGTGGTGGCTTGCGGATTATCGCTCCCGCCAAACCCAGTCTCCCCAGCCGTTCACGTAGCCCCATTTGCCGTCCACAACGACCCAAGCCAGGCCGTCCCGAAATGGCATCACGGCATCGAACATGGGCTGGATGACCACTCGGCCTGATGGGTCCATGAAGCCCCACTGTTCGTGGTGGTCTTTCACTTGGGCCATGCCCTCGGAGAATACACCGGCATCGGCGAAGCCGGGCTTGATGACCATTTTGCCAGTTTTGTCCACGTAACCAAACTTGCCATCGGTTTCCACCAGCGCCAGCCCCTCGCCAAAGTCGCCAGCGAAGTCGAACTGCGGGGGCACCACGACATCGCCTGCTTGGCTCACGAAGCCGTACTTTCCATCCTGCACCGCCACGGCCATGCCATCGAAGAACTCGCCGTTGGCGTAATCATCGAGCAGGTCGAACTGGGGCTTGACCAGCAGCTTGCCCGATTTGTCCACCAACCCCCAGCGGCCTTGTCGCACGACCACGGCCACGCCATCCTGAAAGGTTTGGCAATCATCAAAAAGTGGGTCAATCACGAACGCTCCGCTGGCATCCACGTAGCCCGCAAGGTCGCCCTCGGTGACCGGGGCAAGGCCGCTCTGGAATTCGCCTGCCCAGTCGAACTGGGGCATGATCGCAAAATTGCCCGAAGGGTCAATAAAACCAAATTGTCCGTCAATGGAAACTGGGGCTAGGCCCTCGCTGAAATCGCCTGCTTGGTCGAACTGGACGGGGATGGCCAAGCGGCCCCTTTCGTCCATGTAACCCCATTTTTGCACAAGTTTCACCTTGGCTAGCTGCTCCTCGAACAACCCGACATAACTAAAAATATTGCGGAGCAACAACCGCCCCAAGCTGTCAAGCGGCACCATTCGGTCGTTGAGGCGCACCCGGGAAAAGCCGTTGTAGAAGTCCTCGGCCTCCGTGTATTGTGGCTCGATGACCACCTCACCGATGGCATTCATGAAGCCGAATTTTCCGTTTTCCCTTATTTTGAATAGCGGTTTTATCATGCAGGTTCTGTCGTAAAGCGGGGCAAGATACAAAGGTTTGGAGGTTTGAATGGCATGAAGGTATTATGTGTACCTCCACACCTCCATACTTCAGTCAATCTTGTCAATAAACTCCTTTCCGAACATCACTTCGAAAGTGCCTGCCTCGATGTCGTTGTTGCGCAACTCCCGACGACCACCGAGGTTTTTGTGCATAAAATACTCCGTAATGGCCCAAAACGACACCCAGCTTTCGGGTTTTTCATAGTCGTGGCCTTCTTCGGGGTAAAAGAAATACACCACCTCTTTCTTGGCGGCGCTCAGTTCAGAGGCAAACTTGTCGGATTGCTCCTGTGGCACGATTTGGTCTTGGCTGCCAGTGGTGAGCAGGATGGGGTTTTTTACGTTTTTTACGTAGGTGAGCGGCGAGTGCTTTTCAAGGAGGGCAAGGCCCTCTGGCGTATTGGGGTCGCCTGTGCGCTGAATCCAGAGGCTGTCGCCTTGCAGTTGGGGCAGCTTGCAAAAACCTGGCAGGTCGCCCAAGCCGTACATGGACACCCCGCAAGCAAACAGGTCGGGTGCAGCGCCCATCGCATAGTTCACAGCATAACCGCCGTACGACCAGCCCCAGATGCCGAGGCGCTTGGGGTGGGCAATGCCCTGCTTGATGGCCCAGTTGGCCACGTCCACGATGTCGTAGTGCATGGCCTCGCCCCACTGCTTGTCGCCAGCATCGAGCATCTTTTTGCCGAGGCCCGTCGTGCTCCTGAACTCCATGTTGATGACGACATAGCCCCGGTTGGCCAGTAGCTGGAAGTTTCGGTTGTGAAACCAACTGTTCCAATGCGTGACACCCACCCAGGGGCCGCCATGCACGTAGATGACAGTCGGGAGCGACGTCTTTGGCGTACCGTCTGCCCGGCTCATTCCGAAGGGCACATAGACGTGGATCGGCAGTTTCATTCCGTCACGGGTCGTCACGGTGTAGGCTTTACGGGTGGGCAGGTCGTATCCGTCGAAGTATTTGTAGTCGTTGAAAAGCTCGGTCAGTTTCTTTGTCGAGCGGTTGTAGAGGTAGTAAACCAAGGGGCCGCCGTTCATTTTGCGCACCAGCCAGGTGCTGTCGTTTTGGCTGGCCCCGACGAAGCCCAAGTTGCCAAGTTCTTTTTCCAAAAACTCGAAATCAGCCTTGGCGGCATCGCCAATGAACTGGCGACGAGTGTTGCCAAACAGCGCTACCACGGAAGTAGGTTTGCCAGTTGGGTCGAGCGTGAAAGCGCCAGGGTAAATGTCGGCATCTGGGTCGCTGGCCAATTCGGTCACTTCGCCCGTTTCGGTGCTGATGGCCACGAGGCTGGTCTTGTCCTTACCGGTGTTGTCGATTGCGTAGATGGTCTTGCCGTCCGTGCTCACGGACACTATTTTAGACATGCCGCCAATGAAAATGTCGGGTAACACCGGATAGCGGAACACTTCTTTCCATTGGCCCTCGTGCTTCCGCCAGAGGGTGCGAACGTCATTGGAGTCTTGGCTCAAGGCGGCCACCATGCCAAAGGTTTCGTCAAAAAAGACCTGCTGGAAATCGCCCATGAGCCCGAGGCGCTTGGTGGCACCGCTCATGAGATCTAGTTGGTAAATCCCGCTCTGAGAAGGGTCAACCGCTTCGATATTGGCGGCCACTTTGTTCGGGAAGAGGCTACTGAGGTGCATGACGGATAGCCGTTTGAACGGGAACACGTTCACTTTGCGCAGCTTGTTGGCGGCAATGGTGGTGCTGTACAAAGCAAAGTCGTTGCCCTGCTGCACGACTGCCAGTAAACCGCCTTCGTGCAGCGGGTGCCAGTAGGCCAGTTTGCCATCAAAGCGGCGCTTTTTTTCGTTGAGCGGGTATTTTTCTTGGATGTAGTAAAGTGTACTGTCGGAACCGTCGGCCTTTTTTTGATAAAACACGTTGTTGCCATCGAGTGAGAGGCGCACGTTCTGCTTGGTTTTTTCCTTGAAAAAAAGCGTCCGGGGAATGAGGTTGTCGGGACTGGGTGACTGAGCGAATAGATTCAAGGCCAGTAGCAACAACCAACACGTAACGGGATATTTCATGTTTGAGATTTCAGTTTGAAAAAAAGTGGTACAAAATTAAGGCTTTATCGGAGCAATGTTAAAAAACGCACCACCGCTAATTTTTGTATAAATCACCCCGCCAACTTCCTCGCCACCAGCTCATTCGTCGCCTTCGGTTCGGCCTTGCCCTGCGATTTGCGCATCACTTCGCCCATGAAGAAGCCGATGAGGCCCTTCTTGCCCTTGCGGTACTCCGCCACCTTGTCCGGGTTGGCGGCCAGCACCTCGTCCACGATTTTTTCCAGGAAATTCGAATCCGAGTTTTGCAGCAGGTTCAGCGACTGCGCCAGTTCGAGTGGTGGCTTGTCGGGCGACTTCACGAGTTCCGGGAAGAGCCGCTGGTTGGCGATACTGGCGCTCACCTGCCCCGATTCGATGAGCTGGAGGTAGGCCGTCAATTGTTCCGCTGATACCGGGAAATCTTCAATGCTGCTGGCCGTTTCAGACAGCCACGGGCTTATTTTATTGATAAAAAGGTTGGCCACTGCCTTGCCCGAAACGCCTTGTGAAGCGCAGACTTTTGCTGTCCTCTCAAAAAATTCAGCCGTCTCCCGCTCCTGCGTCAGCAGCTTGGCATCGTATTCCGACAAGCCAAAATCATTGACAAAACGCTCGAACAGCACCTTCGGCAGCGGCGGCAATTGCGCCAGCACCTCGTCCACCCACTGCTGCGTGAACACCACGGGCGGCAGGTCGGGGTCGGGGAAGTAGCGGTAGTCGTGGGCACTTTCCTTGTCCCGCATGGGCGAGGTAACGCCCGTTACGGGGTTGAAATTGAGGGTGGAGCGCACGATTTCCTCGCCGTTTTCCAGCAAGTCCACCTGCCTTTTCACCTCAAACTCGATGGCTTGCCTTGCGAAGCGCATGGAGTTTACGTTCTTAATTTCGCAGCGCTCGCCGAGCAGGGTTTCGCCTTTTTTCCGCACGGAAACGTTCACGTCACAACGCATCGAGCCTTCCTGCATATTGCCGTCGCTGATTCCGAGGTAGCGGGCCAGTTGGCGCATGGCGGTCATGAAGGCGTCCACCTCTTCGCCGCTGCGCAGGTCTGGTTCACTCACGATTTCGAGGAGTGGCACACCAGCCCGGTTCAGGTCAATCATCGAATGACGAGGGCTGAGGTCGTGGATGCTTTTCCCGGCGTCCTCCTCCATGTGGATGTGGTGGATGCGCACCGTGCGGCGGTAGCCGTCCATTTGCAGTTCCATCGAGCCACCGACGCAGACGGGCAGGCGGTCTTGCGTGATTTGGTAGCCTTTTGGTAAATCGGTGTAGAAGTAGTTCTTCCGGTCGAAGCAATTGCGCAGGTTGATGCGGCTGCCGAGTGCCAAGCCGAGCCGCACAGCGTACTCCACCTGTTTTTTGTTCAAACGGGGCAACGTGCCGGGATGTCCCAGCGAGATGGCACTGACGTGCGTGTTCGGTTCGCCGCCAAAGCTGGCGTCGTCACTGCAAAACGCCTTGCTCTGCGTGGCTAATTGCAGGTGGATTTCGAGGCCGATGACGGGTTCGTATGCGTCGTATTTAGTCATTGAACACTAATTTTGGGAACATTTACGGACAATTGAAGCGATTGTTTGACCATCTCTTGACAGGTTCAATCATCCAACCCCTCCCCTTCCACATCCGCAAAACTGTCCACCTGCTGCTGCGCCTTCAGGAATCTGCACCACGAGCAGTCCTCTTGCCCGCAGCCCTCATAGAATTCCTGCCGCATGATGCGAGCGTAAGTGTCGGTGATGAGACCCTTCACGAAGGCCACGTCCTCCGGCTGGTACTCGATGCGTTTCGTCTCGAAATGGCCCCGTGCGTCGGGTTCGAGGTAGCTGATTTCGGCGCTGACGGCACGGGCGGTATTGCGTCGCCAGTTGTCGAAAAGGATTTTGTAGAAAACGAGCTGACGCCAGTAGGCACCGCCGTAGATAGTTTCGAGTTTTGAGTTGCGAGTTGTGAGTTGTGGACTGTCCACTGCCGAACTGCCGTCCTGACTGCCAACTGCCATCCCGATTCGTGCCTCATCGGGACGACTCACTACGCTCGCCGACTGTCGAACTGCCACCTCAAAATCCGGCCTCCGCAGCCGAGCCGGGTCAACCGCCCCCGTCTTATAGTCCATGATATGTGCCTCTTGGCCGCTCTTGCCGAGGTAGTCAATCCGGTCAATGACGCCCATGATGGGCACACCCTCCACCACCACGAAGTTGAACTCCTGCTCCACCCGGCAGTTCGTCGGCCAGTTTGCTTGGTGGTGGCGCACATAATCGGCGAGGTACTGCCTGCCGAGGTCGAGCCGCCGCTCGAAGTCTTTTTTGCTCAAAAACCCTTGCTGGCGCCGCATCTCGTACTCGAAAAACTGCACAAACTCGCCCGCAAACGGGAAGTGCCGATTGCCCGGCGCAGCCCGCAGCATCTGCTCGAAGCCCCGGCGCAAAGCGTTGTGCATTGCCACGCCGTAGAACGCCGCCTCGGTCGCCACGGCGGGCGCTCGAAGCACGTTTTCATAGTAAAAACTCAGTGGGCAGCGCAGGTACTTGTTCATCGCCGTGACGCTGAGGGTGAACTTCTCCAGCAGTATCTGCACCGCCTGTCGGTCGTGCGGCCCGACGCCCTCGGTCGGTTTGCCCTCGAGCAGCAGCGCCGCCTGTGCCTCCAAAATGGCCACTGATCCGACACTGCCGGGTTGTTCTTCCACGGCGTTTTTGCCCAAAATCTCGTCCAAAAACTGGGTGCGCTGCAACGTCTTCCCATCGTCGCCCTGCGTGGCGTAGCTGATGTGCAGCCGCTCCTTCGCCCTCGTCATCGCCACGTAAAACAAGCGACGCCGGGCTTCCATCGCATCCGCCTCGCCGCTGAGGTGCAGCGTGTCGGGGAATGAAAACTGGAACAACCCGCCCCGCTTGGCCGGTTCCCAATGGTCCTTCACACAGTCAAGCAGGAAGACATGGCGGAACTCCAATCCTTTGGAACTGTGGGCGGTCAGGAGTTGAACGGCTTGGGTTGGGTTGTTTGAGGGGTTTGGAGAGTTTGATTTGTTTGAAGCGTTTGAATCGCTTGGGAGACTGCCAACTGCCATCCCGATTCGTGCCTCATCGGGACGACTCGCTACGCTCGCCGACTGTCGAACTGCCAACTGAATCTTGTTGGCATCCATGCTGGCAAAGATTTCCAGCAGCCTCGTGAGGTGGAGGCGGGGGTTGCGGAGCGCCTCGGTTTCGATGAAATTGGTGAAGGCGAACAGCACTTGCAGCAGCTCGGCCTTGCGCTCGGAGGCGAGCACGTGGCGCAGTAGCCCGCTGCGATTGATGAGCCTTTCGATGAAATGCGGCACACTCAGGTTGGCGTACTCACCGAGCATAAACTCCACGAAATCAGACAGTTGCAGCAGCGCCCCCGTCGCTTCAATGCCTGCTTGTTTCAGCAGATTTTTATTGGAAATGGCGCTCCGCAAATAGAGCGAAACGTCTTTTCCGCCGGGTCGGGTCGGCAGTTTTTCCATGCCCGTCCAGCCTTCGCCTTCGGTGGCTAGCCACATTGAGAGGCGGGCGATGTCTTGCGGTTTTATTCCAAAAAACTCGAAGTGCAACATGCGGAAGAGACCCTGCTCCCCGCTGAACGGTCGGTGAAACTCATCCACGAAGTAGCCGAGCATCAGCCGCAAGTTCTGCACCAGCGGCAGGTCGAGGGCGTTGATGCTCTGGCGAGTTTGGTACGGAATGCCTTTTTTTTCCAGCAGTGCCATCAAACGCTTGGCTTGTCGGTGCTTCGCAAAAATGACGGCCACTTCGTTGAGTGGAAAGCCCTCGTTCATCAGGGTTTCGAGTTGCTCCGCAATGGCCACCTCCTCCTGCAAGCGATTCGGGTAGGCGTTTACCGAAGGTAAAATGGGCAACTGGGCGTAGTCGGGATGCCTTGCGGTGAGGATTTTTTCCAGCCCCAAGTCCCGCAGATGGTTCACGATGCGTAGCGTGTTCGTGCCGATGAGCGTGCCCGCCGTGTCAAGGATGTGCTGCGTAGAGCGGTAGTTTTCGATCAGCACTACCACCTTCAGGTCGTCGTGGTGGGTATGGTAAAAATCGGTGATATTCTTCAACCTCGCCCCTTGGAACTCGTAAATGCTCTGGTCGTCGTCGCCGACGATGAAGATGTTGGGGGCGTCCCAGAACTCGGTCAGCCGGTGCAGGACTTCGTTCTGTGCGCCGTTGGTGTCCTGGTACTCGTCGAGCAGAAAGTAGAGGTACTGCTCTTGGTAGCGGGCCAGTAAAAACGGGTGTTCTCGAAAGGCCCGCAGCACCCACAGAATCATGTCCTCGTAGTCGTAGCGACGGCGTTCCCGCAATATTTCCTCGTAGCGGGGGAACAACTGCACTGCCGAGCGCAGCCGCTCCATTTTCAGCTTTTCGTCCTCAATGGCAGCCGTTTTCAGGTCGCCTTTTTTTACGTTTCCCCGGTTCTGCTTGTAGATAAACTCCTCACGTTGAGGCAGTTCAGCGAGATAGACGCCTATTTTTTCTTCGATAAAACTGGGTGTCCAGTTCTCCGATTTCATACGCCGGAATAGCTCGGTCAGGTGCTGCTCGTAGCGGTAGCCATCGGATCGGCCCCGGCGGAGGGGGTGCGTCCACGGCAGTTCATCGAGCAGTTGGCGGATGGTTTCTACCCGCTCCAAATCGCTCAACGGCTCGGTCTCCCGGCGGCCAAACAGGTCAAGATTGTCTTGGATGATGGTGTTGCAAAACGAGTGGAAAGTGAAGATATGCACCTTGTGGGCATCTGGCCCGATGAGCGAGAGCAGCCGCTGCCGCATGGCCTGCACCCCGGCATCGGTGAAGGTCAGGCAGAGGATATTGTGCGGCTGTGCGTCGGTGCGCAGCAGTATGTTGCCGATGCGGGCTGCGAGGATGTGCGTCTTGCCTGTGCCCGGCCCGGCGATGACCAGCACGGGGCCTTCGATGGTTTCCACGGCCTCCCGTTGCGCCGGGTTGAGGCGCTCCAGTTCCCGAAGGAATTGCTCGTTGTGGTGCTGGATGGTCATTGCGGAGCAAATGTAACAAAAGGACAAAGGCAAATGAACGTGAAGTACTTTTGCCAAAATCGTTCAACAAAACATTCAGCGATGAAAATAATTGCACTACTGTTTTGCATTGGCAATATTGGAATGGCGCTACTTACGGGCTTCATGGCCATGTTTTCGCCGATGGCGATGGATGCTCCTGGCAGTGAAAAGTCCACGCTGCTTTGGGCTTTTGTTTACCTGATGATGACCTCCCCCATTGCGTTCGTCGTCACCGATATTTTCGCTTGGGTGCAGTTTGGCAAGGGCAACTACGGGGCTGCCATCCGATGGACGTGGCTGGGGTTTCTGCCAATGACCTTGGCTTTTCTCGCCTTGTTTTTCAACGGAAAGTGATTATTGTTTAGTGATTTTGGCAATTTCCATTAGCGTCCGCCTGCCCCTCGACTGCAAGCCTCCAGCAGTTTCATTCTCCAAAATGTCCTCAATCGTGAGGCGCAGTTCTTCGAGCAGGTCAGGCTCGTTTTTACAAAGATTGAAAAAAGCCGTCATTGAAAAACAGCGCACGGCCACTGGTTCCCGTGGGTCGGCGATGTACTGGATGAGTGTCTCGGCAGCTTCGCCCGCCAGTTCTTCTGGGATAGCAATGCCCCTCAAAGCACGCACAGTGTTGCGTCGCACGGCATCGTGAAGGTTTGGTTTTTTGAGGTTACGGAGCAGGTCGGGCAGGTAGGTTTGCGCCCATTCGGGATGCGCTTCGAGGCAGTAGCTGACGACCCAAGCTGCACGCTGTGCCACCAGTTTGTCGTCGTGAAGCATGCATTGCATCAACTCGTCGAAGGCCGCACGGTCGTCGCCGATGCGGTGTAGGATGCGCAAGGTTTGTGCTTTGGAATGCTCCTGAAGGATTTCGTCTCGGAGGGTGGACATGACGATTCTTGGTTTCAGGACCTTGGGCTTGGGGGGTCAGGATAGACCCTACGAAACCCAAAACCCGGAACAAATTTTACGGTCGGATACTGCGCTTGCTGATGCGCACGGTTTTGACCACTTTTAGGTTGGCATCCACCATGCTCACCAAATAGATGCCATCGGGCAGGTCGGCGATGTCGTACTTGTTGCCGAAGCTGGTATCGAAGGTACGCACCCGCTTGCCGAGCACGTTGGAAATCCAGAGTTGTTTGACGAATGTGTTGCGGGTGATGGTCAGGTAGTCAGAGACGGGGTTGGGGTAAATACGCAGCTTGTTTTTCTCGCCTTCCGTGAGAGGCGTCAGCCCTTCTACCGTCACGAAATAATAGGCCGTGTTGAGCAGCACTTTGGGGTTGGCAAGGTCGTAGAGGTTGATTCTGACATTTGCGGAGCCTGCCTGCCCAATGGGGAAGACGTTTAGCTCAAGCTTTGCGGTGTCGCCGGGCGTCATGATGACCGGGGCATACGGGATGCGGTCGTACGGGTCAACGTTGGTGGTATTGGTGGTGAAATAGCAGGTATTTTGGTCGCAGACGGAAAAACGCCAGCCCTGTGGGGCCTCATCCACGATGATTTCCCAGCGCAAGTTGAGGGTTTGGCGGCTGTTGTTTTTGAGGCGCACCCGGCAGGTGGCTAAGTCGTAAGTGTTGCTGAGGTCAAACTCAATGGTATTTTCCCAAGGTGCGGGGTACACGTCTAGCACATCCGACTGTGCCCGCAGGCACTGGCCATAAAGAAGGAGGATAAAAAAAACGAGTAACGCCTGCTTCATGTTTTCCAGTTTTGTTGCTTCGCAAAGTTCGGAGAAAAAATCGGGAGGGACTATATCCACGAGAATGGCAAGTTGGCAATAATTTCACCTGCCTTCAAATGGTTTATCTTTTAATTAACGTGAGGTTTGGATTAGAACCTTTGTAAAAGGCTGGTTTTCAAAGTTTT
>CAYTZS010000134.1:0-15216 GCA_964442355.1 uncultured Saprospiraceae bacterium
TGACGAATGGGTACTCCCGCACCTTTTGCGCCCGATTGATGGGGGGGCGCATGATCTTTATCTCGTGTGACTCTTTGAGCAGGGCAATCAGCTCGCTGCCCGTTACTTCCCACGAGACATCGTCCACCTGAGCTTGGAGTTTGGCAGCCTTCTCTGTTTGGTTGGAAAAATGCTCCGCAATGCGTTTTTTGATGTTCAGGCTTTTGCCCACATAGACCACGTCGCCAGCCTCGTTGTGAAAATAATAGACGCCACAGGCTTCGGGGAGGGTGTGCAGCTTTTCCAAGCTGAAGTTCTTTGGCAGCTTGGACTCCCTCACGCCTAAGTTGACCATTTGCTTCACTTCTTTACTGGCTGCGCCTGATTGGGAAAGGATGCGCTCGAAAAGGTCAACGGTCGCAATCGTGTCACCCATGGCCCGGTGGCGGTCACCAGCGGTCAGACCCATTGCAACGATGAGGTTGCCGAGGCTGTAAGAGCTGTAACCGGGGAAAACCTTTCTCGACAACCGAACTGTACAGAGCTGCCGACGGGTGTAGGTGTAGCCGAGCCGCCGGAATTCTTCTTGCACGAAGCTGTAATCGAACCGGACGTTGTGGGCTACGAAGATGGCCCCCTCGGTGAGCTCTACTATCTTTTTGGCGACTTCGTAGAAGCGGGGTGCGGTGCGCACCATGTCGTTGGTGATGCCCGTGAGCTCGGTGATGCCGTAGGGGATGGGCATATCAGGGTTCAAAAGGGTTTCGAATGTTTCCAATACCTCCGTACCATTGTGAACGACAATGGCGATTTCCGTAATCTTGTCCCGGATGGCTCTGCCTCCGGTCGTTTCGATGTCTACAATTGCATATTTGTGCTCCATAAAAGGATGGGATTCATCCATATTCAAATTGAAATCAAACAAAATGATGGTAAAGTTAAAAACATTTGTTGCAATGCCGTTCATTGTCTTTTCGATGATGTTGGCTTGCGGCCAGAAAACAAGTGAACATGCCACAGGTTTGCCGGAAACCAAGGTGGAACCGCAGGTGAGCGGGCAGCCAGTGCCTGCTGCCGAACGGGTGGGGGAGTACCTGTCTAAGCTCAAGGGAAAGCGCATCGCTGCGGTGGTGAACCATACTTCAATGGTCGGTCAGGTGCATTTGGTGGACACGTTGCTGCGCTCAGGGATGAGCATAGTGAAAATCTTTGCACCAGAGCATGGCTTCAGGGGCTCGGCCAGTGACGGCGAGAAAGTCAAGGGTGGAAAAGACCCCTTGACGGGGCTGCCCATTGTCTCGTTATATGGCGACAAAAAGAAACCTGGCCCTACTGAGTTAGAAGGCGTTGACCTTGTAGTCTTCGACATACAGGACGTGGGAGCAAGGTTTTACACCTATATTAGTACATTGGCTTACGTGATGGAGGCTTGTGCGGAGAACAATGTCCCGTTGTTGGTGCTAGACAGGCCAAACCCGAATGGGCACTATGTTGACGGGCCAGTTCTAAAAAAAAGCCATGCTTCTTTTGTGGGGATGCACGAAGTGCCAGTGGTGTATGGCATGACCATAGGCGAGTATGCCCGTATGGTGAACGGTGAGGGCTGGTTGGCCAATGGCATCAAATGCGACCTAAACGTTGTGCCGTGTTCAGGCTACGACCACCGCACCAACTACGACTTGCCAGTGAAGCCATCACCGAACTTGCCCAATATGACGGCCATTTTGCTCTACCCTTCGCTGTGCTTTTTCGAGGGAACAGTGGTGAGCGTGGGCAGGGGCACGGATAAGCAGTTCCAAGTATATGGGGCTCCGGGTGCAACGGTGGGCGACTTCACTTTCACCCCACAACCAAGAGAGGGTGCCACTAATCCACCTCAAAAAGGCAAACCGTGCCGAGGATATGACCTGAGTGGGCTGTCTGTCGACGCATTGCGTCAGCAAAAAAAGTTGAACCTGCGTTACTTAATTGAGTTCTACAATAGTTACCCTGACAAAGGGAATTTCTTTTTGAAAACTGCTCATTTCGATGCATTGGCGGGAGGCACTGAACTCAAACAGCAAATCATTGAAGGGAAATCGGAGGCGGAGATTAGGGCAAGCTGGCAGGTTGGATTGCAGCAGTTTCGGGCGGTACGGAAGCAGTATTTGCTTTATTACGACTTTGAATGATGGAAGATTGAAAATTGATGGGTTGTCAAAGACCTCACTCTGCAAATCTTTCAAGCGTTAAATACCAATGAATCAGGATGGGTAGCGCTTGCTAGTTTTTCGAGCTTTTGCCCTACCTTTGCCCGCATGACGGAGAAAATACTCATCCTTGATTTCGGTTCACAGTACACACAGTTAATTGCAAGGCGTGTACGGGAGTTGAACACCTACTGCGAAATAGTTCCCTACAACAAAGTACCTGCCCTCGACGATACCGTGAAAGGCATCATCCTCAGCGGCAGCCCGTTCTCGGTGCGACAGGAAGACGCCCTGCGTCTCGACCTCAGTGCGGTCGTAGGCCAACGTCCTGTGCTGGGCATCTGCTATGGTGCGCAGCTTATCGCCGACTACTACGGTGGGCAGGTGCAGCGCTCCGAGAAACGAGAATACGGCAAAGCTGCCCTCACGAAGATCCACTCCAGCGATGCTTTCCTGAAAGGAGTGCCCACCGATTCGCAGGTCTGGATGTCGCACGGCGATACCATCGTGAAACTGCCCGAACAGTTTGAGTTAATGGCCAGTACCGAGAGCGTAGAAGTTGCCGCTTATCGAGCCAAAGAGGGAGCTTTTGCGCAGCCTGTTTATTGCATCCAGTTCCACCCGGAGGTCACACACAGCTTGGACGGCATGACCGTTCTTCGCAATTTCGTTTACGATATTGCTGGTTGCAAGGGCGACTGGACTCCAGCACATTTCATCGAAGAAAAAATTTCGGAACTACAAAAATCCATCGGCAATGAGCGTGTGCTCATGGGTCTCAGTGGCGGCGTGGACAGCACTGTGGCCGCAGAGTTGTTGCACAAAGCCATTGGCGACCGCCTCATTTGTTTTTTTGTGGACAACGGTTTGCTCCGCAAAAACGAGTTTGAGGAAGTGTTGGAGAGCTACAAAGAAATGGGCTTGAACGTGGTCGGCATTGACGCTCGCCAGCGGTTCTACACCGAACTGGCCGGAGCAACTGAGCCTGAGAAAAAGCGCAAAATCATCGGTCGGGTCTTCATCGAGGTATTCGAGGATGAGGCGCATAAACTGACGGACATCGCTTGGCTGGGCCAGGGCACGATTTATCCTGACGTTATAGAGTCGGTGTCGGTGCACGGGCCATCGGTCACCATCAAGTCCCACCACAACGTGGGTGGTCTTCCCGACATTCTGAAGTTGAAGATCGTGGAGCCGCTCCGCAGCTTGTTCAAGGACGAAGTGCGTAGGGTAGGGCGGGCGCTCGGCATCCCGAAAGACATTTTGAACCGTCACCCGTTCCCAGGGCCAGGTTTAGGGGTGCGTATCCTCGGCGATATCACTCCGGAGAAGGTGGCGCTCTTGCAAGAGGCAGATTCGATTTTTATCAAAAATTTGAAGAAATTCGGCCTTTATGACGAAGTTTGGCAGGCGGGAGCAGTGCTGCTACCTATCCAATCTGTTGGCGTTATGGGCGACGAGCGCACTTACGAGCAACCAGTCGTGCTCCGTGCCGTGAACTCCACCGACGGCATGACGGCAGAATGGAGTCGCTTGCCGCACGAATTTTTGGCGGTGGTGTCCAACGAAATCGTGAACAACGTGAAGGGCATCAACCGGGTGGTGTACGACATCAGCACCAAGCCTCCTGCGACAATTGAGTGGGAGTAGGCGAATGATTGAAGGATTTGCAAGACCTTTTTTCAACATTAAAACAACGACATGAGAAAAAATACGGTCGATTTTAGGTTCTTGGGAATTGCGGCATTTTTGATGATGTCGTCATTCGCACTCCCGTCATGTGGTTGGTTGAGGCCAGCTACCGACTCGGACAAGGAAAAGGTGTACAAAGACGAAGAGATTGGGGACATTCAGGGCGGCAAAGTCTTTGATACTGAAACTGGGACTTGGCGCACCGTGAACGAGGTCAACGGAAAGGTGGACACCGTTCGCTGGACGGAGCTTTCTGAGGAAAAATACCCACCCATCAAGACTGACAGCCCCATGACCGGCGGCGGCGTGAAACCTGACAACGACAATAAACCTTCGGGCAACACTGGTGGTACGACAAGCGGTACGGGCAAAGGCGATATATCAATTTTGCTGCCGTTCATGGCAAATACCTCCTCAACGGGCGTGCCTGAGAATTCGCAGTGGGCAGTGAGTTTTTACGCTGGGGCAAGGTTGGCATACGATGATTTGGAGGAAGACGGTGCCAAGTTCAACGTGTCGGTGATGGACTCAGAGGCATCTGCGGCCAAGGTCAACAACCTGCTGAAGTCGGGTGATTTGCCGAAATCTGACCTGATTATTGGCCCTTACAAGCGGGACAATGTGGAAATCATGCAAGCCTTTGCCAAAAAAGAAAAGGTGCCCCTCGTTGTACCATACACTGCACAAATGGGCATGGCCGAAGACAATCCGTTCTACATTCAGGTAAACCCCTCGCTAAAAACGCACTGCGAAGCGATGACGAAGCACATTCGCAAGTCGCACGAACCAGAGAACGTGGTGCTGGTGGCCTTGGACAAAGCGGAAGAAAAGGCCCGTTTCAAGTATTTTCAGGATGCCAACACTTTGATAGAGAAAGGCAAAACCGGTAAGAAATTCAAAGAATTGCTGGTTCCAGAAGGAGCGAGCAACTTCCACACCATCAACATCGCCCAATACTTCAAGCCAGGTGCTACAACGGTTTTTGTGGTGCCTTCTTGGTCGAACCAGACCTTTATTTACTCGCTCCTGCGCCAATTGATGGCTAAACAAGGTGAGGGTGAAGATATTGTTGTGTACGGCATGAACATGTGGCTAGACTTTGAGCAGATTGATTTTGAGTATTTTGAAAAACTGCGCCTGCACGTTAGCAGTGCTTCCTATGTTGACCCGAACGACGAACGGGTCAGGCAGTTCAAACAAAAATACTTTGATGCTTACGGCACCGTCCCCAACGATGAAGCTTACCTCGGTTACGACGTGATGCTTTATTTTGGTAGAATGTTGGCCAAGCATGGCAAGGATTTCTCCCAAAAACTTGACACCCAACCCTCAGACGTTCTCCATGGCCGCTTTGAGTTTAGCAGGCTGGTGTTGAACCCAGCGCAGCACAAGGAAGACCTCGACTACTTTGACCAGTTGGAAAACACTTTTGTCCACATTCTGAAGTTTCAGGAATTTCATTTGCAGCCAGCAGATTAGACCTAAGATGTTAGACGATTGATACCCCAATGACAAATGACAAATTGTAGCCGGAAGCACAACTTCCGGCTACTGTTTTTTATGCAAAAAAAGCGACTAGAAAAATTCCACATGGTGGTAAACCGACGCCAGCCCGACTTGACCGTCGTGTTGGAGAACGTGACGGACTTGCACAATATCGGTGCGGTGATTCGGTCTGCTGACTCGGTAGGTATTGGTGAAATATTCGTGCTGAACACAGATGCCCATTTGCAGACCAAGTTCGTTAAAATCGGCAAACGCACCTCGATGGGTTCTGGCAAATGGGTTGATGCGCACTACTTCACGGATGCGGAGGCTTGCTTTGAAAAATTGCGCACCAAATACGGAAAGGTGTTGGGAGCCATGCTTGGAGAGGGCGTCAGCGATTTCCATCACTTGGATTTAACCGAACCAGTTGCCTTGTTTTTTGGGAACGAACATCGGGGCATCTCGACGGTCTCCCAACCACTGCTTGATGGGAAGTTTATCATACCACAAGTTGGAATGGCCGAGAGCCTGAACGTTTCGGTGGCCTGTGCGGTGACGCTTTACGAGGCATTCCGACAGCGCAATGCAAAGGGTTTTTACGACGAGCCTTTCAGGTTGAGTGAGGTCGAGCGGGCCAAATTGTTTGAAGTGTATTTCGAAAGGCACAAGGCGAGGGATAGGCGTACCGTAAAGGCTTGGGATAACAGTAGCGAAGTGAAAATGGAGCGCTGATAAAGTAGAATTCGGCAAGGGCTGCAATACAAATCAATTCTCCACCTCTGACAAGATAACATCGTTTTTAAGGCTCCTAAAATCCACGGGCGTCACCGCCGAAACGCCCTGTTCCGGCATGTAAACGCCGTAAATCGTATCCACCGCCGCCATCGTTTGCTTGTTGTGGGTGACGATGATGAACTGGCTGTCCTTGCTGAAATCCTTGATGATATGGTTGAACTTCTCGATATTGGCGTCGTCCAGCGGGGCATCCACCTCGTCGAAGATACAGAACGGGGCGGGCTTGAGCAAGTAGAGCGAGAACAGCAGGGCTGTGGCCGTCAGCGTCTTTTCACCGCCCGATAGCTGGCTGATGCTCTGCGGGCGCTTTCCTTTTGGCTTCGCAACGATTTCGATGCCGCTTTCCGGGTCGAGCAGGATGAGGTCGGCGGCGTCGTCGGCGGTGAACAGGCTGCGGAAGGCGTCAATGAAGTAGAGCCGCACCTTGCCGAAGGCTTCGAGGAACTGCGCCGTGGCTGTCTCCTCGATTTCCTTGATGGTCTCCATCAGGTCGTCCTTTGCCTTCAAAATATCGTCCCGCTGCGTGGTGATGGAGGTGTGGCGCTCGCTCATTTCGTCGTAGGCTTCCACGGCCATCGGGTTGATTTCGCCGTAGTTGTCCAAGCGGTTTTTGATGCGCTCGACCTTGATTTGTAGGTCGTTTTCGTCCAAACCGACTTTTTGCTCATCCGTTAAAGTCAGTGCATCGTGGTCGTTGATGCTCAGGTTGAACTCGATTCTGAGACGCTCCGCAATATTCGTGAGCTGGTACTTCGTGTCGCTGAACTTCTCCCGAAGGTTGTTGATTTTTATCTGCGAATCCTGCGATTGGCGGGCGAGTTGGCGCAGCTTGTCTTCGATTTCATGGATGCTGTTCCTTGCCCCAAAAAACGCCTGCTCGGCGGCGGATAGTGTGCCTTCCTGCGCTTTGCGGAGCGCATAATTCTCCTGCAAGCCCTTCACCAATTTCTCGATATCGTCATTGATTTGCGCCACCTCGCTGCCCGATTGGTCAAGCTGGCGCTGGTTGGTGGCGAGGGTCGCTTTGGTCTCATCCAGTTGTTTTTCCCGGAAGGAAAGCTCCCGTTGCAGCGCCGAAACCTTGTTCTGCTGCTTGATGAACTCGATGTTCTTGTTGTTGAAATCGGTGCTGGCGTTGCTCATTTCCTCGGCCACCTTTCGGAAGCTGCCGTCCGTGTTGCTGATTTGCTTGCGTGCTTCGTCGGCCACTTGGAACTTTTCTTCGAGCTGCTTTTCAATCTCCGCATTCGCCGTTTCAAACGACTTGATGCGCTCCAAAGTCGCCGCTTTTTTGGCATCCACATCCCGGATATACGACTCGAAACTCTCCAAACGGGCAGCCAGCGACACCCGCTCCTGCGAGACTTTGTTGAGCATTTGCTGCTCCTGCTGGATGGCTTGGCGTGACTGCTTGGCCTTCAGGTTTTCGATGCTCGTCTTGAGGTTGTACATCTCGGTGGAGAGCACGTTCTCTTCTTCCTCGCCCCGTTTGATGGCGTTGTCGAGGATTTCGAGGTTCTTTTTCCGCCCGATTTTCTTTCCTTCAAACAAGCCCACGCTGCCCCCCGTTAGGCTGTGGCGGCGCTGGATGAAGCGGCCCGACTTTGCCAACAACGTCATACTCTCGGTGGACAATTGCTTCGCAACTTCTTCTTTTTCAAGGACAAAAACGTTGTCCAAAAGGTAATTGATGAGGTTGCGGTAGACAGGGTCGCACTGCACAAAATCGGTTGCAGGCCGCATGTCGCCAGATAGCATAGCGATGCTCGGCGTGAAGTCCTTGAAGCTGTCGTTGACGAAGAAATTGGCCTTGCCTTTTTGCGCAGATTGCAGCAATTGTACGGCCTGTTGGGCATCCTCGATGTTTTCCGTCACATAATAATTAAGGTAGGGTTCGAGGTAGTTTTCGATGGCCACCCGGTAGTCCACCTCCACGTAAATCAAGTCGGAAAGTAGCGGTGCCTGCTTTGTCCAGTTCTTCGCATTGCTCAAAAACCGGATGCTTTCGGGGAAGCCTTCGAGGCTCTCGACCATGCTCTTGGTCAGCTTGTATTCGTTGCGCTTGGCGTCCAGTTCCCGGTGTATTTTTTGGATGCGGCTTTTGAGTTCGTCCAGTTTGTTTTCGCCTTCGGCAATATCGAGGCGGCGCTGTTCTTCCGCTTTTTCGAGGCTTTCGAGGGCAGTGCGGCGCTCGGTTTCCTCTTTTTCAAGTTCTTTGATTTTAGCGCCCAGCGACTCGGTTTCCGTCTTGCGGTTTTTCACCTCTTCTTCGCCGTGGGCGATGTCGTGGCGAAGGTTCTCCATCTGGTTGGCGTTGACGGCCTTGGATTTCTCCAGTTCGTATAGTTCCCGCTCTACCTTCTGCTGGTTCTGCATGATGGCGTCCAAGCCAGCCTTCATTTCGCCGTGGCTCTGGCGGATGTCGTTCAGCTTTTTCTCTGCGGCTTCAAGTTGTTGTTCCAATTTGCCCTCCAAACGGCGGTCTTCTTGCAACGTCTCCCGGTAGTTGGCGATTTCTTCTTCCAGTGTCGAAATGCGTGATTTTGCTATCAAAATCGCCTCTTGTGACTTCGATTTGTTCTGCTCCACAAACGTGATGCGCTGCTCCAGCACCCGGCGCTCGTTCTCAGCATCCCGTATCCGCCCGACGAGTTGGTTCATCTCCCGCTGGCGCTCGCTCAGGGCCTGCTCTTGGTCGAGGTTGCTTTTGCGCTGCTGCTCCAGGCCCGCCTCCATTTGCCGTTGCTCGATTTCGAGTTGGCGGTAGCGGTCCTCCTCTTTTTCCAGCGAATCCTTCACCTCTTTGTACTTGGCCTTCAAGGATTCCGATTTCAGCGCCGCCAGTTTGATGGCCAAATCCTTGTATTCTTCCTTTAGTTCAAAATACTTCTTCGTGCGCTTGGCCTGTTGTTCCAGCGACTTGAGGTTGTTGTTGATTTCAAACAAGAGGTCGTCCACCCGCTCCAGGTCGGCGGTAGTGGCTTGCAGTTTTTGAAGCGTTTCCCGTTTCCTGATTTTGTACTTGGAAATGCCAGCGGCCTGCTCGAACATCTTGCGGCGGGCGTTTTCCTTATCCGCCAGAATCTCGTCCACCATGCCGAGGGCGATGATGGCGTAGCTGTTGGAGCCGATTCCAGTGTCCATCAGCAGGTTGGTGATGTCTTTGAGGCGGCAGACAACGCCGTTAAGTTGGTACTCGCTCTCACCGCTGCGGTAGAGTCGGCGGGTGATGGCGACGGAATTGTACTCGGTGGGCAGCAGGTTCTTGGTGTTCTCGAAACTCAGCGTCACCTGCGCCATACCGCCCTGTTTGCGGGTCTTGGTGCCGTTGAAGATGACCGAGGTCATGGTGTCGAGGCGAAGCTCGCTGCTCTTCTGTTCGCCCAGCACCCAGCGGATGGCGTCCACGACGTTGCTCTTGCCGGAGCCGTTCGGCCCGACAATGCCAATCACGTCCTCGTTGAAATGGATGACCGTTTCATCGGCGAAGGACTTGAAGCCTTTTATTTCGAGGGTCTTGAGACGCATTTGCTGAATTTCGGGGGGCGAAGGTAGGGAGAAATTGGGGAAAGTGGAGGGGGTGTTGGCAAGTTTGAAAATCCATTCCCAAGTTTGTATCTTTGGTTAAAATTCGATTCAAATGGTCAGTGAAAAATTATCGTCCCCACCAGTGAAGCTCGTTCCAGATTCGTTGATTTACGAAATGGATGAAGGCCAGCCCATCTACTACCGTGGCTACAAGGACGTTCTGAACAAAACAAAAACCCTCGAACAAATCATGGGAACCAGCATCCTCCAATCCTTGCTCATTGAACTAATTAAGGATTCCATTAAACTGCAATTGTGCAAAGAATACACTGTTCTTTCGAGCGAATTGGGCATCCAGTTCTCCAAAAAGTCATGGCGCAACACAGATATCGCCGTGTTCTTGAAAAAGGACTTGCTTGCTGTAAAAAATGAGGATAAATACGCCGCCATCCCGCCGGAAATTGTCATTGAAGTGGACACCAAGGCCGACTTGGAGGAAATGCCCGACCCAATGGACTATTTCCATACAAAGACCGACCAATTGCTGCATTTTGGGGTAAAGCAAGTGCTTTGGGTTTTTACCAAAACGGAGAAATTCATGCTGGCTGAGACCGGTAAACGTTGGGAAACGGGGAATTGGGAGGAAGATTTTGAACTTCTGTATGGTTTGAATTTGAACATCAAGAACCTGCTTGAGACATACTACACGGAACAGTGACCGTGTTAAACAATCCTTCATATTTACTCTACCGCAAAATCATCCACATCGACATGGATGCTTTTTTTGCCAGCATCGAGCAGCGGGACAACCCCGAACTACGGGGCAAGCCCATTGCCGTGGGTGGCGGCGGAAAGCGGGGGGTGGTGGCCTCGGCCAGCTACGAGGCACGGCGCTACGGGGTGCGCTCCGCAATGCCCGGCATGACGGCGCAGCGGCTTTGCCCAAACCTCATCTTAGTGTGGGGAAGGTTCAGTGCTTATCAGGAGGCCTCCAGACAAATCAGGGACATTTTCCTCGACTACACCGACCTCGTGGAGCCGCTTTCGCTCGATGAAGCCTTCCTCGACGTGACCGAAAACAAAAAAGGCATCAATTCCGCTATGCAAATCGCCATTGACATCCGCCGCCGCATCGAAGCGGAGACCGGGCTGACGGCATCGGCTGGCGTTTCCTTCAACAAGTTTTTGGCAAAAGTGGCTTCCGACATCAACAAGCCGAACGGCATGAAGACCATTTTGCCGGAAGAAGCGCTTGATTTTTTGGCCAAACTGCCCGTCGAGAAGTTCCACGGCATCGGGAAGGTGACGGCGGAGCGCATGAAGAAAATGGGCATCCGCACGGGCGGTGACCTCCGCAATTTGACCGAAATCGAACTTTCCCAACGGTTCGGCAAATCGGGGCGCTACTACTACCGCATCGTGCGAGCTGAAGACAACCGCCCCGTGAACCCCAACCGAATACGCAAGTCCATCGGGGCGGAGCGCACGTTTTTCGAGGACCTGAGCGACACCACCGAGATGAAAGAACGCCTCGTGCCCATCATCCAGACTGTGTTCGACCACATGGCCAAGTACGACAATTTCGGGCGGACGGTAACGCTGAAGATGAAGACGCCGGAGTTCAAAATCATTAGCCGCGGCAGGTCGTTTGGTGGGGAGATTCGGACTTTGGATGCGTTGCAGCAAGTGACTTTTGAGCTTTTGGAGGCCAGCCGGCACGAGGTCGAATCTGTGCGGCTATTGGGCATTTCAGTCTCAAATTTGGAGCGGGAAGGGGCAGGGGAGGGGGTGCAGTTGGAGTTTAATTTTGATGCTAGCGATGGAATCAAACCTATGCTGCCCGGTTAGCGAGCATCCAATTTCCATCCACATCCAAATAAATTCCTTCGGGGAAAACCACTTTGAATTTTTTCTCAAAAAATTGCTGCGTAGTTGTGAGCGCAACCTCTGTATCGACCAGTCGGTTGAAGAGCAGTAGGCCATTTTCGGCGAGCAGTTTTTTTGTGTTTTCCAGAAAGGCAAGCGACTCGAATTCTGTGGGCACGAGGTCATCAAGGAAGATGTCCACCACCACCAAGTCGAATTTCGATGTGCAGGTTTCAACGAAGTCCAATGCATCGTGGTGCAGCAATTTCACGTGGGAGTGGAGGTTTGGCAGGGTGTATCGTTCCGCCCACTCAACGATTTTTGCATCGGCCTCCACACCGGTATAGTTGATTTTTTGGCCGAACACATGCTCCAGCATGAAGGGCACGCTGCCCATTCCGAAGCCAAGCACGAGGGCGTGGTTGATGCTGTTTTTGGAAAAATCTACCCGTTTAAAGGTCTTGGAAAAATTGTCGTACAGGTCGCCGAAGGAATAGACGGCATTTTTAGTGGTAAGGTAGTAGCGGCCTTGGCGCAGTGACAGGTCGAGCACGGGGTTCAGTGGTGTCGAAGCCTTATCCAATTGAATATCAACGAAATAGCTGAAGATTTTCTTTAAAAAATGCAAGACTCGTTGGGCTTGATTTTATGATTTGTTTTCAAAAAGCTTGAAAAATTTGCGCCCGGTCTCCTCCTTTTGCTCCCACGGGCGGTACTTGGCAGTCTCCTCGAACACATTCATTAATAGCAGCCTGTCCTCCGCTTCGAGGTGATGGCCGTGGATGCTCATCATGCGCTCCACCGACTCGAAAGCCTTTTCGGGGATATAGGTGGTGAAGTTTTCGGTGCCGCCCCAAGAGAAGGAGGGCATGAACTTCGGCATGAATCCGCTGCCGAATATGTTGCAGCAAAGCCCCGTGACCGTTCCGGTGCTGAACATGGTGTTGATGCCGCACATGGAATAGTCGCCCATGAAAATGCCGATTTTTAGTTGGTCGGTTTGCTCGATTTGGCCAGTAGCGTAGTTCCAGAGTTTGACCTCGTTCCAGTTGTTTTTGAGGTTGGAGCAGTTGGTGTCAGCGCCAATATTGCACCATTCTCCGATGACGGAGTTGCCGAGATAGCCCTCATGCCCCTTGTTGGAGTGGCCGAACATCACGACGTTTTTGATTTCGCCGCCCGCCACGCAGTATGGGCCAATGGCCGTGGGGCCGTAAATTTTAGCGCCCATTTTCACCACCGCACCTTCTCCGAGCATAAATGGCCCACGGATGAGCGCACCCTCCATCACTTCCGCATTTCTGCCGATGTAGATGGGGCCTTTGGTCGCGTTCAAAGTCGCACCTTCCACGGTTGCGCCTTCCGCAATGAAAACTGGGCCGTCGCCGATGACCGTGTTTGTTCTGCTGAGGGGTTGGCTCTGTTGGCCTGCGGTGAGCAATTTGAAGTCTGAGAGAATGGCTTTTTCATTGAGCAGGAAAATATCCCAAAGTTCATTGAGCTTCAACACTGGCGTGTCTTTGACCTCAAAGCTGTTGAGGTCTTCGATATCGTCGTACATCAACCGATTGAACTGGTCCCTGTCGAGCACAGCAGCCACCAGTTCGCCATCAAGCAACATGGCCCCGCCGTTTTCCATCTGCGAAATCAGGGAAACAATGTCGTGCGTGGGCAACACGGAACCATTGATGAGGTAGTTTACTTCAGAGATGGTGATGTCGTAGCGTTCGGAGAGGTAATCCTGTGTGATATAAGAAGCCTTGCCGTTCATCCATTTTTCCCAGCGTTCCCGGTTAGTCAATGCACCAAGCCTGATTTCACAGACGGGCCGGGTAAAAGTGAAGGGAAGTAGGTGGTCCCTAGTTTCGTTGTCAAACAGAATGAGATTTTTCATTGAAATAAGGCTTGGGTAGCATTTCAGCTTGGGCCGTCATGCCCAAATTAATGGGGCAGTTCGAGCGGCAATATTACAAAAAAAGCCTCAACCATGGGGTTGAGGCTTTTTGTATTGCAAAATAGAAGGGCTGGGTAAATTACTCAGCAGCTTCCGTTGGCTTTGCGAACTTAGCGAAACGCTTGTTGAATTTGTCAATACGGCCAGCCGTGTCAACGAATTTCATTTTACCAGTGAAGAATGGGTGTGAAGCGGCAGAAATTTCAAGCTTCACGAGTGGGTACTCATTGCCGTCTTCCCAAACAATACTGTCTTTTGTTTGCGCACAGGAGTAGCTCATCCAAGCTTCGTCACATGAGAAATCTTTGAAAACTACTTTCCTATAATTTTTCGGATGGATATCACTTTTCATGTCAGATTTTTTTCAATTTTAAAATTAGCGAGCAAAGATAGTTCTTTTTCCATTTTTGCAAAACGAGTAGTGAATACATTTGAAATATTATTTCTTTTTGGTCAAAAATTAGGTAGACAAGCAGCCATTTTCGCTTTTGAAACTCTCTTGTAAATGGTCAATTTATTGTTCCAACGTGTAAAAAACATTGTCGTAAAACAGAATTTTCAAGACTTGGCATTTTTTGTCAATTTTGGCATTGTTTTTTTTGATGAATCCAAAAAAAATTTTATAAAATCAAATAGGCTCTTTTGTCGATGATATTTTTTGGAAATAAATTTTTAGGAGGAATTGTCAGACAAATTGGTTCTGGGGCAGAATAAAATTTTTAGAACTTTTTTTTATAAAAGTCACTCCAAAGGATTTGGTTTTTACAAAAAGCCATACCTTAGCAGCATAAAAATTAGAGAGAGCGTGTTTTCGCCGGGCTTGCTAGCATTTTTGCTCAAGCCCGGTTTTTTTATTTTGGAGTTTTTAGTTTTCAGAAATGCGCTACATTTGGGCGGTTCAAAATGTGAACACTTGGTTGTTTTGATGTTCGGCCAACCGTTTTATTTCCATCAACAATCTTTCGGTGACTTTTAGGATGCTTGATACTTTGGATCATTATAGTATTGCGCAGAATAGGCACTGTTACACCCTTTAGATGTTGTTGAAAACAAGGTTGGTAATAGCCACTGGCCAAGTAATTTTTTCAATAAAACAAGCCTAACTAAAATGAACGTACCATCAGATTTGAAGTACACCAAAGACCACGAATGGATTAGGGTTGAAGGCGGCAACATCGCCTTCATTGGCATTACGGATTTTGCACAGGGCGAACTTGGGGAAATCGTTTATGTCGAAGTAGAAACCGTAGGTGAATCACTGGACAAAGAAGCAGTGTTCGGAACAGTGGAAGCTGTTAAAACGACTTCTGACCTTTTCATGCCAGTTTCAGGCAAGGTTGTCGAGTTCAATACTGCCATTGACGAAAACGGCGGTGATGACCCAACGCTCGTGAATTCCGACCCGTACGGTGATGGTTGGATAATCAAAGTAGAGTTGACTGATACATCAGAATTGGACACGCTGCTCGATGCAGCAGCTTACAGTGCGTTGATTGGTTAATTTTTTTTCAGTGCGCACACCAATTATTAGCAAGAGCTGCATCTAGTAGTTATTAGTTGATTGACATGAAGCCTTTTTTGCCAGTTACAGTTTGGGCAGCGGTTATTTTCTATTTGTCAATTGATGCCGGAATTCAAATGCCAGCTTCAATCATTTCAGGAGATAAACTTGGGCACCTGCTCGCTTATGGATTGCTGAACTGGCTGATTTTGAGGGCTTTGGTT
>CAYTZS010000135.1:0-14886 GCA_964442355.1 uncultured Saprospiraceae bacterium
AAGCCAAAATTTGGCAAAGCCCTTAATTTCATTCAAAACCTTCAGATGGATATCGAGAAAAACAAGAACGAAGATTCGATGAAGCTCCAAATCTCGCTGATGAAGCACCGCTTGGTGAAAATCAGGCTTGGCGGAGGCACCAAAAAACTGGAAAAACTGCAATCGGAAGGCAAGCTCTCGGCCCGTGAACGCATCAACTACTTGGTTGACAAAGGGGCGGATTGGTTGGAAATTGGAGCATTTGCTGGCTTTGAAATGTACGAAGAACACGGAGGCTGCCCAGCGGGTGGGGTAGTAGTGGCTTTGGGCAAGGTGAGCGGCAGGCTTTGTGTCATCGTGGCCAATGATTCTACCGTGAAGGCAGGTGCATGGTTCCCAATCACAGGAAAAAAGAACCTGCGTGCGCAGGAAATTTCCATGGAGAATCGTTTGCCTATCATCTACTTGGTGGACAGCGCTGGGGTCTACCTGCCTATGCAGGACGAGATTTTCCCGGACAAGGAGCATTTTGGGCGTATTTTCAGGAACAATGCCAAAATGTCGGCCATGGGCATCCCTCAGATTGCAGCTATTATGGGCAGTTGTGTAGCTGGCGGGGCCTATTTGCCCATCATGTCCGACGAAGCACTGATTGTCGAGGGCAGCGGCAGCATTTTTTTGGCAGGGCCTTATCTCGTCAAAGCTGCCATCGGAGAAGACGTGGATAAAGAAACCCTCGGTGGGGCAGTAACACAAACCGAAATCTCAGGTATCTGTGATTATAAAGTCAAGGACGACAAAGAATGCCTTGATACCATTCGTGAGTTGGTGGACAAACTTGGTAGTTTTGACAAAGCGGGCTTCGACAGGGCAGCGCCAGCGCCACCCAAATTCAAGCCAGCGGAGATGTACGGGATTTTCCCACAAGATGCCGGGAAACAATACGATACCGATGAAATTCTGAAGCGGATAGTGGACGACTCCAAACTGACCTATTATAAAAAGGATTACGGCAAAACCATCACCTGCGCCTATGCCAGGATTGACGGTTGGGCGGTTGGTATCGTCGCCAACAACCGGGTAGTGACCAAATCGGCCAAAGGCGAGATGCAGTTTGGTGGCGTCATCTACTCCGACTCGGCTGACAAAGCAGCTCGTTTCATCATGAACTGTAACCAGAAAAAGATACCCCTTGTGTTCATGCACGATGTGACTGGCTTCATGGTCGGTAGCCGCAGCGAGCATGGGGGCATCATCAAAGACGGCGCAAAAATGGTCAACGCCGTCTCCAATTCCACCGTGCCCAAGTTCAGCATCGTCATCGGCAACAGCTACGGGGCTGGCAACTACGCCATGTGCGGCAAGGCTTATGACCCCCGATTGATTGTGGCTTGGCCAACTGCCAAAATTGCGGTGATGGGTGGTGCGCAGGCAGCCAAAACCTTGTTGCAAATTCAGGTCGCTTCGTTGAAGGCAAAGGGCCAGGAGATTTCGGACAAAGACGAAAAGAAGCTGTTGGAGACCATCCAATCAAAATACGATGCACATACCACGCCGTACTACGCTGCTGCCCGGCTTTGGGTAGATGCCATCATTGACCCGGTTGAGACCCGACAGTGGATTTCGACGGGCATCGAGATGGCGAACCATTCACCCGTTGAGCGGTTTAATGTTGGCGTTTTTCAAGTTTAATTCAAGTGATTCACTGAAATAATAAAAGATGGAAGCGGAAAATTCTGAACAGAAACAGTCTTGGCTCAAGCGATTGGGGGTGGCGGGCATCCTTTTTTTTACGATAAAGGGCTGCATCACGCTGGGCTTGATGATTTGGGCTGGTAAATGCGCACTTGGATGAAAATTCTTTTGAGGATAACATTTGTTTTTAGCCTGGCTTTAGCCGCTTTCGTCACTGTAAGTGCTCAAAAAGTTGGGTTGTCCTTTGACCCCAAATGGCAATTTGCGGCTGCACCGACTTCCAATTCAGCTTTTTTCGAACTCATCAACGCATCCAGCGCTCATCAACAAATGCCCATCCCACAGGCATGGTGCTATTCCGACCTAGCCCTTTTCTGCAAACTGGAGGTGAAAATGGAAAAAGTAGCCCGTTTCCCTGTTAAGTTCCGTTTGGGCGATGTGGAATACGTTGACAGGTTGGAAGGAAAAAGGTCTTGGCGTTAAACGACCTCTGTTTTATTGCTTTTGCTTGATGGTGTGAGCGCCCATCCGGCAGCCGGTAATCTTTCCGTTTTCCTGTAAAAAAGTGTCCAACGAGAATTCGCCCTCCGAGCAAGTCTGCACTGGCAGCAACTTGTTGAGGTAGAGCTTTTTGTCCTTTAGCTCCAGTTCAAAGGCAAATACTCTAGCGCCGTTCTGTTCCGTCGCCAAGAGGTAGTACGCTAGTTCCGATTTGACGATTTTCATGCTTTTGAAACTGGCTTCATCATTGAAGTTTCTGTAGAAAGCATTCAGTTTGCTAACACTCACAAGCACTATCGTTGGCCGAGAAATCTTGGCAGTTTTTACGCAGTCAGGTGCTTTTTGTGCATTTGCTTCAATTGTCAAAATACAGATCAAGAGCAGCAACAGCAGACTGGTTTTTTTCAAAATAAGCTTCATGTCGTTTAGTTTTTTGGTGCAAAAATAGGCTTCAAAGATGTTGGTGTTGGTATTTCACTGCCCATTTTCAAAATTCCATTGATTCGCTTCATTTCGGAGTGAATTTTGCCCATTACCCACCAAAATTCTTCTACACATGAAATACCTGGTGTTTATTTCCATCCTCTTTGTGCTTGCATCCTGCGGAGAAAAGGCAGCCGCCCCTGCCGCTTTCAACCTCGAAGCCTTTGAACTGACAGACATCCCCGGTTCCGACATGAAGCGAGCCGTGTTCAAAAACGAAAAAGGCAAAATCCTGGAAAACGGCACCATCAGAAACGCCAAACGACATGGTGCGTGGGTGGTTTACCAAAAAGAGCGGGATATGCCTAAATCTGTTGCCAGCTACGTGGATGGGGTGCTGAGCGGGCCTTACCTCGAATTCACGCCGTATGGTTACACGGAGCTGTCGTGCAACTACACCAATGATTTATTGGAGGGGTATTTTGTCAAGTTCAAGAACAACCGCAAAATGGAGGAAGGCTATTACCTAAATGGAAAGCTGGATGGTATTTACAAAAAGTACTACGATGGCCAGGAAGTAGTTCAGCAAGAATTGACATACAAGCAGGACGTGTTGGATGGTGAAAATATCTATTACAACGACAAAGGCGAGGTCACGATGCGATACACTTTCAAGGATGGTGAGAAAGTCAGCGGAGGTATCGTTTCGGCAAGCAAGTAATAATATTCACGGAGGCCCAAGCCTCCGTGAATATTATCAAATCAAATCACTTGACCAGCGTCACATCCCCGCTGTAACGCTGGACTTTTCCATCAAAAAATTCAATTTCGGCCAGCCAGACAAACACGGCAGGCTGCATGGCTTTGCCCCTGAACTCGCCATTCCAGCCAGCCCCGGGCTGATTCAAGAGCATGTTTTTGCTTTCAAAAACTTGATTGCCCTGACGGTCAAAAATTATAAACGACTTGATGCTCCGAACCGAACTTCCGGTGAACGGCATGAATTCGTCGTTCAAACCGTCGTTGTTGGGGCTAAAAGCGTTGGGGATGTAAACGTTTTGATTGCTGTTGACGGTGATGAAAATCTCGTCTGATGCGGTGCAGCCGTCGGCTGTCGTGACGGTCACTGAGTAGCTGCCAGAGCTGATGGGGGCGACAATCGGCGAGGAGCAATCGGTGCAAGATAGGCCCTCGATTGGTGACCAAAGATAGCTGGACAGCGGTTCACTTGACGTCAGCTGAAGCTTAACGCTGTCCCCGATGTCAATGGTTTTGTCATTGCCAAGGTCAATTACTAGCTCGGCTGGCCCCACGATGTCTGCCATAAATTCCTTTACACATCCGCCTGCATCTTGTACAAAAAAACTATTAGTGCCTGCTGCATAACCCATCAAATCAGTGTCCTGTCCAAAAAATGAGCCGTCTGCCGAGTAGGTGTAGGGTGGGTTGCCACCAGTGACTTGCAGGATGCTGATAATGCCGCCATCTGCTGCATCCAGACAAGTGATTTCGTTGGTGGTGAATTCGGCTTGAATGTCCGTTGGTTCCAATAAATTGGCACTCGCAGTGGCCGTGCAGCCTTTTTCATTGCTAATGGTGACCGAATAATTTCCCGCCACTAGCCCCGTAGCCATTGACTGAATGCTGCCATTGCTCCAAGTGAAGGTGAACAAGCTTCCCGGTCCCGACGGGGTCGCTTGCAGTTCCCCAGTATTATCTCCCATGCAGGCGATGCCTTGCAACTCCGCTATCGCAACGGACACAGGCTGAGTCGGTGCAGTGACCAAAACGCTGGCTACTGCCGTACAGCCAGCGGCATTGGTTGCTGTGACTGTGTAGATGCCACCTGATAAATTGTTGATGTTGGCGCTTGATTCGCCATTGCTCCACAGGTAAGTCACTGCATTTGCGCTTGTGGTCACAGTTGCCCTACCATCGCTCCCTTGGAAGCAAGACACGGGCTGTACTTCTGTCGCAACTGCTGAAAACACTGGTGGTTGCTCGATTTCGGTATCTAAAGTGGCGGTACAGCCGTTGTTGTCAGTGACAGTCAGGCTGTAGTTGCCTGCACAGAGGTTGGTAATGGAACTGCTGTTTTCACTGTTTGACCAACTGAATTGATAGGGTGGTGTTCCGCCTAAAACGCTGACGGAAATTGCACCATCACAGTCGCCAGCACAAGTTGCATCGGTTTGGTTGGTGATACTGACCGTGAGTTCAGTTGGCTCGAAGATGGTGACCCAAAGCGTTGTGTCGAAAGCAATGTCAGAGATGTGCACCGAATATTCCCCGCCGGGCAATCCAGTCAATTGGATGACCTGCCCATCAACCGGGATGAAGCCCGAACCACTGACGGTGTTTGCAGTATTTGACCACTCAAACTGATAGGGTGGCACGCCTCCCAAAGCCGAAAACTCAATGGTGCCGGTCTGGTCGCCGAGACAGAGCACAGCACTGCCTGTTGCCGAGGGGATGAAGTTGACGTAGAATGGCATCACAAAACAGGTGTCGTTTTGGCAGCCGTTTTGGTCGGTGACCTCCACACAGTAATTGTCTCCGCCGATGAGGTTTGTGGCCAAGTTGCCCGTCTGACCATCTGACCAAACCAGGCTGTACCCGCCTGCACCACCAGTTGGGGCAACCTGCACTTGTCCGTTGGGGTTGCCTAGTCCCACACCTTGTGTTACCACTTGTAGGTTGAATTGAATGGCTGAAAGCACTGTCAAGTCTGTAATCACAATGCTGTCGCAGCCACCAACTAATTGCAGGGTGTCGTAGTAAATGCCCGTTTGGTTGTAGGTATTACCACCTGCGGCAAATGTTTCTCCAAAACAAACCACAGGTGTGAGTGAAGTCGTGGGTGTTTCGTTGCCAGCATCCGTCAACGTCAATGTGAAAATACCAGTATTCAAAGCCGCAAGGGCTCCATCAACCATGATGAAATAAGTCGCGTTGGGGTCAAGGCAGTGCAGTTCAATCAACTCGTCCAAATCAGCGGCTGTGTGATGGCTGGCCACTTCCACCATGCCCGTGCAACCGCCTGTTGAAGAGCGGTAAACCGCTATTTGCAACTCGATGGGGTCAATGCTGGAGCTAGTGCCTTGCAAGAAAACATGGCCTGTTGGGGGCGGCGTGAAGGTGAACCACACCGATTTTTGCACCCCAAAACTGCTATTTGGAGAAGCGTTCGTGTTCATCGAGCAGGCGTTCGTGCGGAGTGGCGAACTGATGCTGCCTCCCAATGGAACCGTACCAATGTTTTCTGCCGTACACCTCAGCTCTGAAGCGGCCAAAACGTCGAGCTGGGTGACCTGCAGGCCAAACCATCCCTCAACTTCGATATTGTTAGCGAAGGAAAACACCCCATCCACCAGCACGAAATAAGTTGTGTTGGGTTTCGGGCAACTCAAGACGACAGCTTCGTTGAAATCAATTGGACTGTGGTTTTGGGATAAAAAGGTGAAACTTCCCGCACAAGTATTGTCGCTGCTTTCGAAGACGGCAACCTGCAAATTGACGGGGTCGCCAAAGTTGGAGGGGTCGCTGTTTGCCTCCACCAAGATGACGTCGGAGGGGGTAGGCCCTGTGGTGAAAGTAAACCAGACACCTTGATTGTTGAACCAGCCACCACCCAAAGGACCAGGGTCGGGTTCGTTCACATTGGTAGCGCAAAAGTTGTTGAAAATGCTGGTGTCGAGCAACCCCACCGGGATGTTGGTTTGGAGCAAGCCAAGCGGAATGGCGTTGCAGAGGTCGTCGTTGATGCCCCCGGGCACTCCGCTCACTGCGATGTTCATGTTGACACTGCCGCCTGAAGGTCCGCCAGCTGGCAATGCGATGGTGAACGGGACAGTGCCCATTGGCGGTACTGGCACGTTGATGCAAAGCTCGGCTTGGCAACTGTAAACTGGCGTACACGGGTCGAAAATGGAGGCGTCGTTTTCATAGGCCCTGAAACAGACGGGGATGGTGGCGGGGATGTCGGGCAAGCAGTCGTAGGTCTGGCTGAATTGTTGGTTGGGGAAATTCGTGTAGCAAAGCCCATTGAAAGGATACGATACCCAAGCACCATTGTTGATTCTAACTGCCCACTGTGGGTCAGGTGCCCCAATTGGGTCGGTGCAGGTGGTTGTGGATGTGCCGTTGAGCACGTTGATGCTGACGTTGAACTGGGCAGAAACTGGTGCCAAAAAGCAAGCGAAAGCTAGGGCTACGGCAATTGGGTAAATAGTCAGTTTGTTCATTACCAATGGTTTATGTGTGTTCGTGCAGTTTTATCGTAAACGGCGGGAAGGTTTTGTTCATTGCTCCAAGCCGCTGTTGAGAGTCCTAAAAACCAGCTTTTTCACAAAGTCCAGCAGTTTTTGATTAATGAGTTTGGGTAGGGGAAGCTTTCCAAAACCCCAGCGTCAAGCAATTTCCACAACGCTCATCCCACCGCCTTTCTTCAGTACCCTGACTTGTGTGGGTATGCGCTCTTTTAGTTCTTTCACGTGCGAAATAATGCCGATGGTTTTGCCCTTTGACTGCAAGTTCTCCAGTGTGCCGATGGCGAGGTCTAGCGTCTGGTCGTCGAGGGTGCCAAAGCCCTCGTCAATGAACAAGGAGCGGATGTTGGCGTTGCGGCCAGCCAAATCGCTGAGGCCGAGCGCCAGCGCTAGGCTCACGAGAAAGCTCTCACCACCTGAAAGTGTCATCATCGAGCGCATGTTGTCGGCTTGGTAGGTGTCCACGATGTCCAGTTCGAGGTCTTCGCCGGGGCGTTTCGTCACGAAGTAACGACCGTAAAGGTTTTCAAGGTGTACGTTGGCCAGTTGCACCAGCTTTTGCAGCGTTAGCCCTTGTGCGAATTTGCGGAACTTTGTGCCATCGTGTGAGCCTATCAAGTCTTGCACCGCAGCCCAGCGATTGTAGATAATTTTCTGATTTTCAATTTGTTGTAGGATGGTTTCGCCTTCTTTTTTACGAGTGTCGTTGTCCTTCAACTGCTGGCTAAGTGCGCCGATTAGCTGTTGAAGGTTCTGAATTTCAACCTCTAGCTTGGCGATTTTTTCTGTGAGCGCTTGTTCGTTTTCTGTTGTCAATTGCTTCGCAACGATTGCTTCCAGCGCCTCCGTTGCGGATTTGACTTCTTGCGCCACAGCTACTTCTTTGTGCTTGATTTGCTCCACTTGCCTCTCAATTCGTTCAGCTTCGCCCCCCGGTAAAATGGCGCTCCGCAATGCCTCCAAGCTCTCAAATCCTGCTTTCTCCAAACCACCAAGCAGGCTACTTTCCAACTCCAAAACGGTTAGCTTGCTTTGGTTCAAATGTTCGGTTTGGCTGTCGAGTTGTTGCCGAACCATCGCCAGCCTTTCTCTCGCTTGCGTTGCATCCTGTCGGGCCAGGTTGAGCGCTTTTTCCTGATTATCAAGTGCTTGCAGCAATTTTTCCCGCTCAGACACTGGGTTTTTGTCACCAAATTCTTCCAACCTTTTGGCCCTCAGCTCATCGAAATCGAATTGCAGTCGAGCCAACTGTTCATCGAGCGAACTGCGCTTTTCCGACAGTTCGCTGAGCATAGAGCCTAGTTGTTTAAGCTCTTGTTGGGCCAACTTCAATTCCTGTTCGGTTTCTGTCAATCTAGCCTCGTTGGTAGCAAACTCCTTTTCCCTAGCCTCAAAAACCTTGAACATTTCCCCGGCATTTTCCATCGAAAATTGGTAGCCATATTTGCCCACAAGCCTATCCAGCTCCGCCGTAGATTCCGCAAATTTCGACGCCAATTCTTTCAGCGAAAGCTCCCTATCAGTGCGGCTGTTTTCGTGTTGCTGTTCTGCAAAACCTTGGTCTTTCAATTGGTTTTCCAGTTGCCTTACAGCCTCCTCCTTTGCCGAAATCTGCCCATTCAGTGCGGTAAGTTGTGCTCGGACGGCCTTTTTCCCTGCCAGTTCCGACTCAAAACTACCCAACCTGTGAGATAGCCAATCACCGTACGAACGGCTGAAATCGTCTCCATCAAGGCCAGGCAACATCGCTGCCAGCCGTTGTTCAAGTTCTGAAATTCGAGCCTCTGCCTTGTCCCGTTCGCCGCTACTTGGGGTCTCAATTTGTTGGATTTGCGAGTTGACTTCAATGAGTTGCTTAAGCAGGGCATTTTGTTGCTGTTGCCTTTGCCGCTGCTGGTTTTCGGCGGTGAGCAGCTCCGCTTTGGCTTCGTCCACGAAGGGTTTCACCTCGTGCAGCCTGAACGGGTGGTGCGTGGACAAACAGAGTGGACACGGGTCACCTTCCCGCAGGTTCGCCCGGTCTTTTTCGTAGTTGGCCAGTAGCTGTTGCAGTTGGTAATTGCTCCGTCGAACTTCGAGCACCTGCTCCCACTCCTCAGCTTCTTCGTGGGCCGTCAGCAACGCCATGTCGAGCGAAAGTTCCATTTGGCGCAGCTCGGCGAGCCTGGTTTCGAGGTTGGCGAGTTCAGTGAGGGCAGCCCGATAGTCGGTGTTGAGAGCGTTCAACTGCGAAAAATTCTTGTGCTGCTCGCCCAATGAGTCAATTTCACGGGTCAATCGCTCCAGTATTTCTTGGCGGTTCGGCACGAAGGATTCCGGTGCCGTTTTTTCAAAATCCTCCAGTAGCACGGCAAGTGCATTTTTCTCTTGGGTCAAAATGGTGTCCAGGCGTTCGCTTTCCATTCGTGCCTTTTCGGCAAGTTGAAGCAAGTTTTGAGCTTCCTCCCGAAGGCGGTTTTGGCTTCGCAAATTATCCCGAAGTTGGTCTCGATGAATCGTGATTGCAGGCAAGTCTTGAGGCAGTGTTGCCCATATCGCATTGATTTTAAGCCAGTTGTGCAATTCAGCAACTACCTTTTCATGGTCGCTTGCTTTTGTCTCCAATGCTTTTTTTTGCTCCACAATTGCATGACGGCGCTTCTCGTTGGCCGATTGCTCCTCCTTGGCTTTAGCCAGATTTTCGGCAAGCGAGGCCAACCGCCCGTCCATTTGCAGTACCTCATCGAAGCGCCGCATAGCAGTTCCCTGTCCAGCTTTCAGCGCATCCAATATGGCATTTTGCGCTTCAAAATCTGAGGTTGTTGCTTGAACTTTCTGCTCCTCAACCGCTTGATTTTCAGTCAACTGTGCTACTGATTTTTCCAACGAGGCAACCTCTTTCAACTTGTCGTCCAGCCGGACAAGGGTGGGGTGGAGGGGTAGCGTTTTGCGGTGTCGAGTTAATTGTTGTTCGGCTTTTTCGAGGGTGGCTTTTTCGGCTTCCATTGCCACTTGGGCAGTCGTGGCTGCTTCTTTTCGCTGGCGCAAATGATTGACCTGCTCCAGCCATTGGAACGCGGTTTTGGCAGTATCGAGCAGCGTTTTCAAGTCACTTGCGGTGGTTTGATTTTCTTTCAAAACCGCTTTTCGCTCCGCAATTTCTTCCTTTGAAAATACCTGCAACGACTCTCGTTTTGCCACGAGTTCGGCAAGTTTAGCCTTCTCCTCGTTGTGGCGTTCGTGCGCTGCTTTGCCCAGCTCTGAGTAAACCTCTGTGCCTGTTATTCGCTCCAACAGCTCGCTTCGCTCCCGAGGAGCAGCTTTTAAAAACGCCGCAAATTCGCCCTGCGCCAACATGGCCGAACGGGTAAAGCGCTCAAAATCCAAGCCTGAAACTGCCTCCACGAAGGCATCCACTTCCTTCACTTTCCGCTCTGCAACGACGAGGTAAGCTTGTTTTTTCTCGTCCCATTCGGAGACTGTTCGTTCGGTTTTAGGGCCAGTGCCCTTCTTCGAGCGGGGCATCCAACAGCGCCATTGGCAGCGGATGATTCGGTCGCTCGCCTCAAAGTCACACCCAGCAAAGCCTTCCTCTGCGCCATGCGACAGCACTTCGTCCGGTCGGGAGTTGCGGCAAACCCTGCCGTACATGGCCAGTGTGATGGCATCCAAAATCGTCGTCTTGCCTGCTCCGGTGTCGCCGGTAATTGCAAAAAGTCCAGCATCCGCTAAAGGGCTAGCCATGAAGTCAATTTCGACTTCTGAGCGGATGGAGTGCAGGTTGCGGAGGAAGATGCGGCGGATTTGCATTTTTTTAAAAGGCAGGTTACGTTCAGGCTTGCACTTTTTTCAGCACGTCCAAGATGTTTCCGTACACCTCGTTTGGCTCCGCTAAAAAGGCATCCAGGTCGGCCCAAACTGCCTGCTCAATGTCTTCTTCAGTTTGCGGAACAAGTTCATTGTCAGTGGTTTGCATCTTGTACCAGTGCGTGGTTTTGAGCACTCGTTTGCCCTTGTGCTCGTAGGTGTGCCAAGTGTCGAGCAGGTGCGGGCCAAGCGTGATTTGTTTAAGGCCGCACTCCTCCTGAACCTCCCGCACGGCGGTTTGTTCAGGAGTTTCGCTATCGTCCATTTTACCTTTTGGGAGATCCCAACTCCCCCTACGGTGGATGAGCAAAACCTTGCCTTCTGGATTGAAAACAGCTCCCCCTGCGGCAGTTACCAGCTCATAGATTTTCTGGAAATCGGCCCAGATTTTCTCCACGTCCAAGTCAAATACCACGATGTAGTCGAAGCGGTCTGAGGTCTCCAATTGGTGGACGATGTTGACCAGGAACTTTTTTTTGCCAGCATATCGAAGCACAATTTTCTTTTCACTGGAGGGGCCGAAGCGGGTGACTTCTTCGGAAGAAACAAGGTACAAAGGCGTACCGTTAATGTAAATTTTATACATTTGCTGCCCTTTTATCGGGTATTGAAAACCCATGTTTTTTACGCTACTCCGTTTAAAACCACCTTACGAATGGTTTGAACGGCCAAGAACGCATCGAATGAACATCGCATCGGAAGTCGCCAAGCGTTTGCTGCAAATAAAGGCAATAAAACTTAGCCCGCAAAAGCCTTTCACCTGGGCTTCGGGCATTCTGTCGCCAATCTACTGCGACAATAGGCTCGTGCTGTCTCATATCGAGGTGCGGGATTTCATCAAACAGTGCTTGATAGAAAAGTCGAAGGACTTTGGACAATTTGACGCTGTGGCTGGTGTAGCCACTGCTGGTATTGCTCACGGAATGTTGCTGGCCGATGCCCTAAAACTGCCTTTCGCCTACGTTCGGAGCAAGGCCAAAGAACATGGTCGCCAAAACTTGATTGAGGGCGAACTGCCTGCAAATTCAAAGGTCTTGATGGTCGAAGACTTGATTTCTACGGGTGGAAGCAGCTTGCAAGCTGTGGAAGCTGTACGTGAATCGGGTCACCAAGTAGTGGGTGTGCTGGCCATTTTTAGCTATAATTTTGACAAAGCAAATGCCGCTTTTGAGAAGGCAAATTGCCCACTCGAAACCCTGTCCAACTACGATGTGCTGCTTCGTGAAGCCTTGTCCATCAAGTACATCAATTTGAACGATGTGGACATGCTCACGACTTGGCGCAAGAAAACTGGGAGTTAGCGCTTGCGAAAAGCTGGTGTTTTTTAATTTTGAAAAGTAAATTTTGAGAAGTTTCCAACAGGTTGTAATCCCCTAAAATTCAGCATTTTAAACCATCCGAATACCCCATTTGGAAAAACGGATTTTCAAATACACAACTAATAATGTCATTAATCACTACCCATTCAGAAAAATTTCTGGAAAGCTATCTCAACAACGCTTCCCCAACTGGTTTTGAGGCCGAAGGCCAAAAAATTTGGCTGGAATACATCAAGCCCTACATTGATGATTGGGGGCTGGACAACTACGGGACAGCTTACGGCATCATCAATCCTGGCACCGATTACAGGGTGGTCATCGAAGGCCACGCCGATGAGATTTCTTGGTTTGTCAATTTTATCACCGAAGAGGGCTTCATCCACGTCATCCGCAATGGCGGCAGCGACCACCAGATTGCACCCAGCAAGCGGGTGAACATTCACACCAGCAAAGGCATCGTGAAGGGGGTCTTTGGTTGGCCAGCCATCCACACTCGTAGCAGCGAGGATAAAATCACGCCCAAGCTCGACAACATCTTCATTGACATTGGGGCGAAGGACAAGAAAGAAGTGCTCGAAATGGGCGTTCATGTTGGCTGCGTCATCACCTACGAAGACGAGTTCATGATGCTCAACAACCGCTATTACGTGGGTCGGGCACTTGACAACCGGATGGGTGGTTTCTGCGTGGCAGAAGTAGCTCGTTTACTGAAAGAAAACAATATCAAATTGCCATACACCTTGTACGTGGTCAATTCCGTGCAAGAAGAAATCGGCCTGCGAGGTGCTCAAATGGTAGCCGACAACATCAAGCCCCATGTGGCCATCGTAACAGATGTGACGCACGACACCTACACTCCGATGATTGAGAAGAAGACCATTGGCGATGTGAAGGGTGGTGAAGGTCCATCGGTAACTTACGCACCAGCTGTTCACAACAAGTTGCTGCAACTCATCCTCGACACTGCAACGGAGAAAGGCATTCCGCTTCAAAAAGAAGCAGCCAGCCGCTCCACGGGTACTGATACGGATGCCTTCGCTTACAGCAATGGCGGGGTGCCTTCTGCTCTGATTTCGTTGCCGCTACGCTACATGCACACTACCGTGGAAATGGCGCACAAATCTGATGTGGAGAATGTCATCAAACTGATTTACGAGTCGCTTCAAAAGATACAGAACGGGCATAATTTCAAGTATTTTTAAGATTTGCCTTTCTGCCAAAAACATGTGTCACCCCAAATATGTATCCACAGGGAGAAAATTTGAGGTGACACATGTTTTGTTTTCATCAATTCCCGCCCAAGTATTTTCCCAAGAATCCCAGCATCGCTTTGTAGAACTCGAAACGGTTTTCCTCATTGTGGAACCCGTGGCCCTCGTCATATTTCACCATGTAAAGCACATCTACGCCCTGCTTGCGCAACGCAGCCACGATTTGGTCGCTTTCGTCAATGTTCACGCGTGGGTCGTTAGCCCCTTGCACAACGAAGAGGGGACATTTGATGTGGTCAATATGAAAAACGGGTGATGCCTCATACATGGCATCCTTGTCCTTCTGTGGATTGCCAACCATTTCATACATCATGTCTAGGTAGGGTTTCCAGTAAGGCGGAATCGTGTTCATGAAGGTGAACAGGTTGGAAACTCCCACGTAATCAATGGCGCAGGCGTAAAGCTCAGGAGTAAAAGTGACCCCAGCCAATGTAGCATATCCACCGTAGCTGCCGCCATAAATAGCCACCCGCTTTGGGTCAGCGATGCCTTCGCCAATAAGCCATTTCACGCCGTCAGTTATGTCGTCCTGCATTTTTTTTCCCCACTGCTTGAAGCTGCACTCCCAAAATTTTCGTCCATAACCCGTACTGCCACGATAGTTCATTTGCAGCACAGCGTAGCCCCGATTGGCGAGCAGTTGTATCTCAGGATTGAACCCCCAAGTGTCACGTACCCAAGGTCCTCCGTGTGGGTTGATGATGACGGGCAGATTCTTCGCAGGTTTGCCTGTTGGCAGTGTTAGGTAGCCATGAATGGTCAGGCCATCGGAGGTCTGATAGCTGACAGGCTGCATCGGGGCCATGTCTTTTTCGTCGAGCCAAGTGCCCACTTCCACGATTTTAGTGAGTGTGTCCGCTTTTTTATCAAAGAAGAAATAGGCGCCCAACGAGCGGTCGCTGTAGGTTCGAACCATGAATTTATCCTCGGCTTTGTTCATGGCAGTGATGACAATTTCGTAATTGCCTAGCTCTCGCTCCAAGCGCTGGAAAATCTGCCGGGTCTCCTCGTCCAAGAAATGTACCTGGCGCTTGGCAGTAGTATAAACGATGGAAGTCAGCTTGCGGCGCTTTCGTGAGTAACCCAGATTCGTCACGTCCACTTCTGGGTGGCTAAACAGCGGCTCGCCAACCTCCTGTCCAGTGAGCAAGTCCAGCTTAACGATGACGCTGCGATTCCGTCCCCTATTGGAAGCAACGAACACATGGTGCTCGTTTTCAAAGTCAAAAAACACTGGTGAAACGCTTTCCCTGAAATCGGTGGTCAAAACGGGCCGGAAGGGTTCGTCTTCAGTCGGGCGGTAGAGTAGGGTAGCGTTGGTGCCCCCGACAATTTTGTTTGCAATTCGGAGCTTGCCCTCGTGGTCGGTCATCCAGCCGTCAATGGGTTCCAACGGATTTGGGTTTTCGGCCAGTTGGTGTATTTCCCCGGTAACGATGTTGAGGCGATACGGCTCAAAAAGTTGAGGATTGTTCTTGTTCATCGAGATGATGATGTGGTTCTCGATGTCTTCAAGGTCATCAATCAGGTCGATTCGCACGTCGCTAAATGGGGTGAGTTCTTGCAAATGGCTGCCATCTGCAT
>CAYTZS010000136.1:0-2289 GCA_964442355.1 uncultured Saprospiraceae bacterium
GGGTTGTTGTACAGTAAACGTAGTTTGATTTTTTAAGGAATCCCCGCTTCGGCTTTGGCTGGGGCGGGGATTTTTTTAAATATTGCACCATGAAAATCCTCTACGCCATTCAAGGAACAGGCAACGGGCATATTAGCCGGGCACGGGACATCGTGCCCCTTTTGTCAAAATTCGGTGAATTAGACGTGCTGGTGAGCGGCATCCAAGCTGACGTGGAACTGAGCTTTCCGGTCAAGTATCAATTCGAGGGGTTGAGCCTGATTTTTGGCAAAAAAGGCGGTGTGGACGTTGTACAAACCTTCCGTAAAAGCAACATGCTCAGGTTGTTCAACGAGATAAAGAGCCTGCCAGTACAAGACTACGACCTCGTTATCTCCGACTTCGAGCCTGTGAGTGCTTGGGCTTGCTACCGCACCGAAAAAACCTGTATCGGCCTGAGCCATCAAGCAGCGGTGTTGCATAAGTCAGCACCCAAGCCAAAGAAGTTCGACCCGGTCGGCAAAGCGGTCTTGAAGAAATATGCCCCGGTGACGACCAACTACGGCTTCCATTTTCAGGCGTATGCCGAGGGCATTTTCACCCCAGTCATCCGCCAGCAGGTGCGTCAATTGGCAGTGAGTGACCACGGATACTACACGGTTTACCTGCCTGCTTACGACGACCAGCGCATTGTGAAAGCCCTTTCCAAATTCAAGAACGTGCATTGGGAGGTTTTTTCAAAGCACACCAAAAAAGCTTACGAAGTTGGCAATATCGCAGTCCAACCCGTGCGAAACGAAGCCTTTTTGGAGAGCCTAGCTTGCGCCACGGGCGTACTCTGCGGGGCAGGTTTTGAGACGCCCGCCGAGGTGCTTTTTTTGGGTAAAAAACTGATGGTCGTGCCCATGCGGGGCCAATACGAACAGCAGTGCAATGCCGCCGCCCTGAAAGCGATGGGCGTGCCGGTCATCAAGAATTTGCGGAAGAAGCACCACGCCAAAATAGGAGAGTGGCTGGCTGATACGACAGTGCCAAAAGTGGATTATCCAGACAGGACGGAGGCGGTACTGAAGATGGTCGTGGAACGACACGCTGGCTTAACCTAAAAATAAACTCACCGACCCAGCCCGTTTGCACCCAAGTTCTACCTTTATCCGCCAATCAACAACTATTTATGAAAAACACCTTCCTGTCATTTTTGGCCTTTTTTCTATTTGGCCAAATCCCCTTTGCTCAAAAAACTATCACCACCTACCAAGTGCCCGGTGCAACCGAGTTCTGCAAAATTGACCCAAAGGGTTACTCCGTGCTGCCAAGTGGCCGTTACGTGACCCCGGCGGGCAAGGCCGTGCCCATCACCCGTGCTCCTTACGGCCTCGCCATCAGCCCTGACGGGCAAACGGCGCTCGTGCTGCACAACGATGTGGTCACCAAAATTGACCTGCGCCACCCCGACCGACCCGTGCGAATGCCCAGCTACGACAAGGCCGTGCCGTCCGTGCTGGAAGGCTCCTCCTGCATGGGCATCGCCTTCATGCCGGATGGAAAAACAGCCTGGCTCTCCGGCGGCGACAAAGGAACCGTCGTGTTGCTCGACGTGGAGAATAACCGAAGCATCAAGACTGTCAGCGTGGACGGGGAGTTTGCAGGTGAAAAATATGAGGACAGTTACCTCACGGACATCGTTTTGGACAAAAAGCGCAACCACCTCCTCGCCCTCGACAGAGGCAATAACCGTTTAATAAAGCTGGATTTGGCTTCGCAAAAAATCATCGCCAGCATCCCCGTCGGGCGCATCCCGTTCGGCATCGCCATTTCCCCGGACGGCAAAACGGCTTTCGTCGCAAACGTCGGCATTTTCGACTACCCGCTCGTGCCGGGCGTGACGCCTGAAAATATTGGCAAAATGGGCCTCGAAGTGCCCGCCTACGGCTATCCCTCGAAGGAGGCAGAGGAAGGCGTCACCTATCCCGATGGCCGCAAAATCACTGGCCTCGGAAGCCCCCTCGACGAGCGGGCGATGAGCATCTGGACGGTTGATTTGGAGAAAAACACGGTGACGGGCAAATTCAAAACGGGCTTGCAAATCGGCGACGAATTCGAGAACGAGGAGGAGGAAGAAGAAGGCGAAATCGTGGGTGGGGCGCACCCCAACTCGGTGGCGGTGGGCAGCCGTTTTGCCTATATTTCCAATTCGCAGAACGACCTGATTTCTGTTTTTGACCTGAAAAAATACAAGGTCGTGCGGGACATCCCGCTAAAATTTCACAAAACCCTCGACCACTACCGGGGCATCATGCCCTTCGGCGT
>CAYTZS010000136.1:2299-3714 GCA_964442355.1 uncultured Saprospiraceae bacterium
TTCACCCGATGAAAAAACACTCTACGTCGCCTGCCTCAGCCTGAACGCCGTGGCGGTTATTGATACCAAAAAAAACAAGGTGCGGGGTTATATCCCGGCGGGCTGGATGCCTTCGAGGGTGAAGGTTTCGCCCAATGGCAAGCAAATCTTCGTCACCTCGGCCCGTGGCTACGGTGCTGGCCCCAATGGTGGTGCGGGTTTTGCCGCCCCGCCGCAAGGCACGTACATCGGCGACATACAGCTCGGCATTTTTCAAATCATTGACCTGCCGGACGCTGCAACGCTCGGAAAATACACGCAACAAGTCTTGAAGAACACTTTTCGGGAAGTGCAGGTGACTGACGATGGCAAGAACCCGCTGCCCGTGCTGCCCGGCCTTCGGGAAAGCCCCATCAAGCATATCGTTTACGTGACGAAGGAGAACCGCACCTACGACGAGGTGTTCGGCCAATTGCCGCAGGCCAAGGGCGATCCGACCATCGCCCGCTTCGGAAACGACGTGGACGTGCCAGCGAACAAGGCCGGCTCGCCCGCCGTGACGAAAGCCGACATCATGCCCAACCACCTGAAAATTGCGCAGCAATGGGCCGTCAGCGACAATTTCTATTGCGACAGCGACGCCAGCATCCACGGGCATAAATGGATGGTCGGTACTATCCCGAACGAGTACGTGGAGGTGAACTCGCAAACCAGCGCCGAGTACAAACCATTCAGCAGCGCACCGGGTCGCCGCTTCCCCCGCACCACGGGTGCACAAGATCCCGAAGATTACAACGAGCGGGGAGGCATCTGGGAAAACCTCGCACGGGACGGCGTGACGTACTACAATTTTGGCGAAGCCAACGAATACACCGAGCCATCGGAGGAGAAGTTCGACACGCTGTTCGGGGCACGGCACTCGGTCGTTTACCCCATGCCGAAGGTGCTGTTCGACCGCACGAGCTTCACTTATCCCGGCTACAATACCAACGTTCCTGACCAGTTCCGCATGGACAAGTTCGAGGAGGAGTTCATGGCAAAATGGGGCAGCGGCAAGGACTCCATGCCCGACGTGCTGACCATCATCCTGCCCAACGACCATGGCTCTGGCCCCCGCCCGACGGAGGGCTACCCCTACCTCGAAAGCTATATGTCCGACAACGACTTGGCACTGGGCAGGCTGCTGCACTTCCTCAGCCGGACGCCCTACTGGAAGAACATGCTCGTGGTGGTGACCGAGGACGACCCGCAGGGCGGCATTGACCACGTGGACGCCCACCGCTCGGTGCTGCTCATGGCCGGGCCTTACGTGAAACGGGGCTATGTGTCGCACACCCACGCCAATTTCGGGAGCCTGTTGCGGCTGATTTACACGCTGACCGACGCCGGTTTCGTCAACCACTACGACCTGACGGCCAGCCTCCTCACCGATTTTT
>CAYTZS010000136.1:3724-14819 GCA_964442355.1 uncultured Saprospiraceae bacterium
ACCGAAAAACCCGACTACACGCCCTACACGCTGGAGCCTGTGGACGCCCGCATCTTCGACCCGCAGAAGGCGATGGACATTTACCACAAGACATTCGATTGGGAGAAAATCAAGCAGGGGCCGAAGCTGGACGACGAGGGGGAGCAGCGGAAGTGGTTTTATGAGCAGCAGGGGAAGAATTAATTGATAATCAGGTTATTAGGAAAGGTTCTATGAAAAATCAACTCACAATTTTCGCATTGATTCTCGTCGCCTCACAGTTGCTGGCACAAAATCCAACAATCAAACAGGATACCCTATCGGAGGTCATTGTCACTGCACAGCGAAGCGAGACAGGTTGGTTCAACACGCCTGCCTCGGTGGAAAAGCTCACACAAAAACGGCTGCTCGACCGACAGGAGCGGAGCACTCCAGAAGCCCTGATGAATACACCGGGTGTCTTTGTTCAAAAGACCAACCACGGCGGTGGTTCGCCTTTTCTTCGGGGCCTCACAGGCAACCAGACGCTGCTGCTCGTGGACGGCATCCGCCTCAACAACGCCACATTTCGCTATGGCCCGAACCAGTATTTGAACATCATTGACCTGTTCTCCATCCAGAGCATCGAGGTACTGAAGGGTGGTGGCAGTGTGGGCTACGGCTCGGATGCGCTCGGCGGAACAATCAATGTATTAACGCAATTAATTGATTTTCAGGATGTAAAGAAAAATTTGAGTGGAAAAGCTTTTGGCCTTTGGCGAAGCCAAGACATGGAAAAGACCGCCCATGCCGACCTCACTTTTTCCAATAAAAACCTTGCGTTCCGGGCGGCGGGTTCGCTCCGCAAATTCGGCAACCTAGTTGGCGGCGACACGACCGGGGTGCAGTCGCCTAATGGTTACGACGAGGCTGCTTTCGACCTGAAAGGCAAGGTTCGTTTGGGCAAAAACGCTGCTGTGACACTTGCGCACCAATTCCTTCGCCAAGAAGATGTGCCCGTTTTTCATAAAATCCAATTGGAGAATTTTGCCAAAAACCACATGACTTTGCAGCAGCGGCAGTTGAGTTATGCGAGGTTTGAATTCTTCTCGAACTGGGGTTCGGGATTACAAAAAATCACCGCCACCGCCTCGCTCCATCGCACCGACGAACACCGGGAGAGCCAAAAAAACGGCAGCACGACCCTACGAAAAGAAGCTGATGAGGTGCAAAGCTTGGGTACTTCGGTGCAGGCCGAGTTCAAATTTGCCGAGTGGTGGCGCTCCACCGTGGGCGTGGAAACCTACCACGACCTAGTGGGCAGCAGCCGCACCGATGTGGAAACGGGCACGGGCAGAGAGACCGACAATCGGGGTCTCTACCCGGATGGCGCAACGCACCTGAGCAGTGCCATTTTTTGCACAAACAACTGGGAATCAGGTGATTGGAGCTTCACCGGGGGGCTGCGCTTCAACCATTTTTCCATCAAAGTCGAGGATGAAAACATCGGCGAGGCACACTTGACGCCTTCGGCTTTTGTCTGGAATGCGGGGGCACTCCGCAAATTGGGCAAGTCCGATGCAGCGTTTTTCAGTTTCAATACCGCCTTCCGTGCGCCCAATGTGGATGACCTCGGCTCGCTCGGCATCGTGGATTTCCGCTACGAGGTGCCAACTGCTGACCTAAAGCCTGAAAAATCGTACAATTTCGAGCTGGGCTGGCGCCACCGCTCAGAGCGTTGGCAATTGGAAACGGCGCTGTTCCGAAACGAACTGCGTGACCTCATCGCAAGGGTGCGGGTCGGCACGGACAGTATCGCCGGGTACCCCGTTTACCGCAAAGAGAATGTGCAGCAGGGCTTTATCCAAGGCATCGAAACCAGTGGCAATATTTTGATTATCAACAACTTGCGACTAGAAGGAGCGCTTGCTTGGCAGCATGGCCAGAACGTGACGGACGACGAACCGTTGCGCCGCATCCCGCCCGTTTTCGGCAAAGTGGGGCTGAACTATTCTCAAGAAAAATGGCGGGTGACCCTAGAAACACTGTTTGCCGGTAAGCAAGACCGCCTCGCTGCGGGTGACAAAGCGGACAACCGAATCCCTGTGGGTGGCACACCGGCTTGGCAGGTAGTGAACCTGCACGGCAGTTGGTCGTGGAAAATGCTGACGCTACGGGCAGGCTTTTGGAACATCCTCAACGCCGACTACCGCTACCACGGCTCTGGGGTGAATGGGATGGGGCGTAATGTCAGCTTAGGCTTGACGGTTGGGTTTTGATGGCTCACCTTGGCTTCCTTCAGAAAAAATTCCGGAACAAGATACTTTTTGCCGTTTTTGACGACTTTTGAGCGCTGGCAATACGGGCCTTGATGTTCAGGCCAAGCACCATAGTTTCACCTTATTTTCAATTTATCTACCAGTCGTCAATGAACCAGAAAGTGCTAAAAATCGCCCAAACGGACAACGTGCTCGTTGCATTGCAGGATTTGCCAGCGGGCGAAGTAGTTGATTATCAGGGCATTAAATTGCAGTTGCAAGAAAGCATCGGTGCAAAGCACAAATTTACCATTACATCCCTTACCATTGGCGATCCCGTGTACATGTACGGCGTGTTGGTGGGAAAAGCCACGAAACCGATTCCTGCTGGCGGTCTGATTTCCACGGAAAACCTCAAACATGCTGCCGAAAACTTCGGCAAACGACAGGGCGAATACCACTGGACGCCGCCCGATGTGAGCCGTTGGCAGAACAAGACATTTCTGGGCTACCACCGCCCCGATGGACAAGTGGGCGTGCGCAACTACTGGCTCGTCATCCCGCTGGTTTTTTGCGAAAACCGCAACATCCTCGTCTTGAAGGATGCTTTTTTGAAAGAGCTTGGCTATGCCCAGCCTGATGTTTACCGCAACCAACTGCGTGACCTCGTCCATTTCTACCAGAAAAACGGGACGACAGATGGGTTTCATGTTGAAAAAAACGAAGAGCGTTTTCAAGCAAATCGCCTTTTCCCCAACGTGGGCGGGGTGAAATTCCTCACCCACGAAAGCGGTTGTGGCGAGACTCGTGACGACTCCGAAAACCTCTGCGCCTTGCTGGCGGGCTACTGCGTGAACCCCAATGTGGCGGGCGTCACGGTACTCAGCCTCGGCTGCCAGCACGCCCAAATCAATCTTTTCAGGGAGAAATTGGCGGAGAAAGACCCCGATTTTGCCAAGCCGTTGCTGTTCTTCGAACGCCAAAAATGGGCCTCCGAGTACGAAATGCTCACCGAGGCCACCCGCCAAACCTTTGAGGGATTGGTGAAAATCAACGCCATTCAACGCCAGCCAGCTCCGCTATACCACCTCAGCATCGGTGTGAAATGTGGCGGCTCTGATGGGTTTTCGGGCATCAGTGCCAATCCTGCGGTGGGGCATTGTGCCGATTTGGTGGCAGCACTTGGCGGCAAAATCTTCATGGCAGAGTACCCTGAACTCTGTGGGGTGGAGCAGGAACTCATCAACCGCTGCACCACCGACGAAGTGGCCGAAGATTTCACAAACCTCATGCGGGAGTATGCTCGACGTGCCGAGGCCATCGGTGCAGGGTTCGATATGAACCCCTCGCCCGGCAACATTCGGGACGGACTGATTACCGATGCCATCAAGTCGGCGGGAGCAGCCAAAAAAGGGGGCACTTCGCCAGTGACAGGCGCTGTTGGTTACGGCGGTTATGCCCGTAAGTCGGGCCTGCACCTTGTCTGTACGCCTGGAAACGACGTGCTTTCCACCACTGGCATGGCGGGCGCAGGGGCCACCATCCAGTTGTTTACCACTGGCCTCGGCACAGCCACTGGCAACCCCATTTCCCCGATGGTTAAACTTTCCACCAACGACGCACTTGCCCGCCGGATGCCCGACATCATTGACATCAACTGTGGAGGCGTCATCACGGGCGAGAAGACGGTGGAGCAAATGGGCGAGGAGATTTTGGACTACGTGATTGAGTTGGCCTCCGGCAAATTCGACACGAAGGCCATGCAATTGGGACAGGACGATTTTATGTTTTGGAAACGGGGTGTTTCACTTTAAACATTCAGTGTCATGGACTTGAACCTGAAAGGCAAAATCATCATCGTAACAGGTGGTGCGAAAGGCATCGGCGAGGGCATCGCCGAGGTGCTGGCTGCTGAAGGCGCTACCGTCGCCATCGTCGGTCGAAACGGAGACGACAACGAGCAGGTGGTTGCGAAAATCGAAGCTGCTGGCGGCAGCGCTTTTTCGCTCGTTGCGGAGCTGACCAAACCGGGTGAGTGCCAATCGGCCGTTGAAAAGGTCGTGGAAAAATTCGGCAAAATTGACGGACTGGTGAACAACGCCGGGGTGAACGATGGGGTAGGGCTGGAGCACGGCAATTACGAGCGTTTCATGGCCTCGCTGCACAGCAACTTGGTTCACTACTACCTGATGGCGCATCATGCCCTTCCTTTTCTGAAAGCAACGAAAGGTGCTATCGTCAACATTGGCTCAAAAACGGCGGAAACCGGGCAGGGCGGCACCTCTGCCTACGCAGCCAGCAACGGCGGTCGCAACGCCCTCACCCGTGAGTGGGCGGTCGAGCTGCTGAAGTACGGCATCCGGGTAAATGCGGTCATCGTGGCGGAGTGTTTTACGCCGCTGTATGAAAAATGGGTGAACACGCTGCCGAATCCTGCCGAAAAACTAGCCCAAATCACCTCGAAAATCCCGCTCGAAAACCGCATGACCACTGCCACCGAGATTGCGAACATGGTGGCATTTTTGCTCTCCGATGCCTCCAGCCATACCACAGGGCAGATCATCCACGTGGATGGCGGATACGTGCATCTCGACAGGGCGTTGCAGTAGCAGTATCCATTTTCGGGTGACTTAATTCACAGGTGAAATTGAGGAAAATCATGCAGTGACGCCCGATTTCGCAGGTAGCTTGCCCCTTTATTTTTTTGTAAAAAACGCAGTTCAACCATGCCAACGCAGCACATTCCAATTGCTTTTCCCCACCATCATCAACTACCCGAAGGTGCCAACATTTTGGCCGCCGACATCGGTGGCACCAAAACGGATGTTGCCATTTTTCAGCTGAAAAATGGGCAGCCCATCCTAGTGAAGGAGCGCCGCTACCCATCGAGGGAGTGGAGTTCGTTGGTGGACATCGTGCGTGATTTCGGTGAGGGAGAGCAGTCTTTTTCGAGCATGTGCATCTCGTTCGCTGGGCCAATCCAGAACGGTCGGGCGCATGGCACGAACCTGCATTGGGACATTGACAGCCGGGAAATCAGCGAAAAACTGGGCATCGAAAACGTGTACCTCATCAACGACCTGGAGGCCAATTGCTACGGTTTGGCAGCATTGACCAGTGATGATTTACGGACGATTTACCCGGGAAAAAACGGCGGAACAGGCAACGCAGCGGTGCTTTCGCCCGGCACGGGGCTAGGGGAGGGTGGACTTTTTTGGGACGGTGCTGCCTACCACCCGTTTGCCTCAGAGGGAGGCCACACGCACTTCGCTGCCCGGACGGAGCTGGACTGGGAATTGTTCCAATTTTTATCCAAAAAATACGGACACGTGAGTTGGGAACGGGTGGTGTCCGGTATTGGCATCTGCGAGATTTTCAGCTTCATGCAAGCGGTAAAAGCTCGTGTGCCTTCTCCTGCTTTTGAGGAGTCATCAAAACTTCATGACCAAGCTGCTGCCATCGGCATTGCCGCTCAAGCGGGCTGCCCTGTTTGCGAAGAAACGATGCAGCTGTTCGTGCGGTACCTGGCCGAAGAGGCATCCAACCTTGCCCTGAAAATGAAGGCTACTGGCGGGCTTTACTTGGGTGGCGGCATTTTGCCAAAAATTTGGAACGAAACTTACCACGCCATTTTCAACCAGCATTTCTTCACAGTTGGCCGCTTGAACCCGCTCGTGGAGGCCGTGCCTGTGTACTTGATTTTGAACCAAAAAACGGCTATGCTCGGCGCCGGACATTACGGTGCCTCGTCGTAAATGACGTCCGTTACCTCCAATTTGAACCAAGTAAAATCGCCTTCCTTCAGCTTCCATGACACCTCGAATGCGACGGGCATTCGCACCCCTTCGAACTCCTGCCATGTCTTTGCCTCTATCCGCCAGCGTTCGAGTGTAGCCGTGCCTTTTCGGTCGTAGAAGCGGTCGGCTTCGAAGGCGGTCATGTCCCCGTTTTTGTCAAAAAAGAAGACGCCTTCCGCCGAAATGCCGCCGTAGGAAATGGTTGCTTTTGCACTCGTCGAATCAATTTCTGTCCAAGTGAGGTAGTCGTTTGCGGCTGCCGTGGGGAACCAAACAAGCTCGCCTAAGTAGCGCAGCATCGTGCCTTGGTCAATATTTTCGCCCCTGCTGTCGGCGACTGGCACGAGCGAAAGCGCCTTGATGAGCATGTGCCCACGACCGTCCACGTACTTGTCACGCCCGGCCAGGTGAACCATTGGCATCATGCTCACATCGGCGAGCCAGATGAAGCCGGGCGGGTCGGTGTTGAACCACTGCTCGGCTGTGACTGGCATCCATTTGCCGTCGGGTGCCGTTCGCATTTCGCCTTTTTGAAAAAGGTGAACTCGCTGGATAGTTGGTTTACCAACGACGTTCGACCGTTCCAGCCACCGTTGCACGACCGATGGGAGCGTGGCGATTTTTTCCTCCGAAAAGATGGCTGATGTTGGGGTTGGGGTGGCGAGGAAACTGGTCAGCTCGGCGTTTGCCATTCTTTTGAATTGCCAATTGCCGATGGCTGGGGCCAATGCCAGCAGCACGATGAGGTTGGCGATGGTGCCAAATTTGGCGTCTTGCCAACTCATAAAAATCAAGATTTGCGAGAGCAAAACTGCCGCTGCTGCCCAAGCCCACCAAGTATCTTTTTTCAGCAAAAACAGGAGCGCTGTGACGCAAAAAAGCAAACAGGCAATGCCCCAAGCTGCACCAGCAGTTTTTGAAATTGGCAAAGTCAATTGGCTTACTTGTGCGAAGTTGAAGGCTTTTGCGAAGCCCATTAGGTGGATGAGGCCGTGGATGGCTAAAAGCAGGAAGAAAAGGGAACGCAGCATTGTTTTAGGATTTGGTGAGGCAGGGTTGTTCGGCCAAAATTCGGGCGCAAGTTGGCCGTCAGGCATGCAGCTTGGCCATGACAATACTCAGCAGTGGGCTTGATTTTAAAGCATTTGCTCAACGCCTTGGTCATGGAATTGGCAACTTTGATTTTAATTGACTCAAGTGATTGCTAAATTGTGCAACTCTTCACCGGCATTACTCCTAGTTCACAGTATTTTCAAGTTGGATAACCCTTGAAAAACTACATTTGTCCCTGCAACCCATCCATTTCAATTCCCGTTTCTTGCGCATGAAAAAAGCCAGTTTAATACTCGTCGCCACGGTGCTGACAGCGCTGCTCACTGCCAGCCTGTATTGCACAAATACAGCCCCGCCCAACCGCTCCAATTGCAATTTTTATTACTGGAAAAGCAATTTTAAGTTCGACAAATCGGACAAGGCACTGGCCGATTCACTCGACATGCAGCGGCTTTACCTGCGCTATTTTGATGTAGATTGGAGCCCAACCCTCGACATGCCCGTACCAATCGGTGAGGCAAATTTCAATGAAGACTATGAACTCGTCAGTTTTGACGAGATCGCTCAAATTATTGATTATCAGGTTGTTCCAACGGTTTATATCGTAAATCGGGTTTTTGAGAAAAACATAAACGTTGACTCACTAGCCACCAAGATTTCAGGAAAAATAAACGGCAAGACCCAGCAACTCTCTTTCCAACTAAACACTTGGGGCTTCGATTTTGACAATGCCGAAGCGCCTTTTGATTGGTCGCAGCCGGACAGTTTGATGCCCGAATCTCGCTTCCGCTCTCGCATCACCGAGCTCCAACTCGACTGTGACTGGACACCCTCCACCCGTGACCGCTACTTCCAGTTTTTGAAAGCGATGAAGCGGACAAACCCCGGAATGACCATCAGTTGTACCGTGCGGCTGCACCAGTTCCGTGACCGGGAGAAAGCGGGCATCCCACCAGTTGACCGGGGCACGTTGATGTGCTACAACGTCGCACCGCCAAAGGACGCTAACACCCGTGATGCGATTTTTGACACAGACTTGATTAAGGGCTATCTGAAAAATGGCGACTACCCACTGCCGCTCGAAGCAGCGTTGCCGCTGTTTAGTTGGGGTGCCTTGTTTCACGAAAACCAGTTCAAAGGGCTGGCCGCTGGGCTGTCTGAAGCAGAGGTGAAGAGCAACCCGCTGTTCTCACCTGTCGCCGATGGGAAGTATCGTTTCACGCAGGACACCGTTTTCGCCGATGTGTACATGCGGGAAGGCGATGTGTTGCGCCTCGACGAAGCAACCCCTGCCGAAGTATCTGAAATTGCTGGGCAATTGGCCAAAATCAAGGCCGTGAAAAACATCTCATTTTTTGACTGGAATCCATCTAAAATCCGTGCTTACCATGTGGACGAAATTTGCAAAAAGTTTCAGGCTGGTCGTTAGTCTTGCCGCACTGTTGCTCCCGTTACCCTTTGCCAACGCCTGCGGTGTGAGCTACTACGGTGAGGATTACCGGGTGGCGCTGCTCAATCCCTACGTCATTGGGGATGAGTGGTCGGCATTTTTTTATTCCGCCGAGCGAATCAACCACACTCGCCACGAACAGAGCGGCAGCGATCGCCAACGCAACTGTGCGGACTGGGCGAACCACCTCGGCCAAGGCGTCACGGCCAACGAAGTTAAGGTGCTCGTGTACGATGCCAGCTACGATGAACTCTTGAATGCCATTGCCGAAGGCGCTGACAATCAACGTTTTGGAGCAAATACCTTTTTTCATTTATTGCTAAAAAAGGAAAACAAAGCCGTGCTGGACTACCTGCTGTTGGCCAAGGAATACGAACATTATTCCTTTTTGGAGTCAACCAATCCTTGGGAGGACAGCTGGGATGCTTCAAATTCTGCACAATCGGTTTCGGAGCTCGGCAAACTGGATGTCCAAGTAAGGATGACCTTTAAATTCGGACAGGAACAGGACCCTTACCTGCGGCGTAGGTATGCTTATCAGTTGTTGGTGATGAGCACCTACGACCAGAATTCTGAACAGTTTGAGCAGCTCTACAACGAACATTTTCGGGAAGGCAGCAACGTACTGAGTGATTGGGCGACCTACCACCGGGCTGCCATCGTTGCCGACACAGTGGAGGCGAACTACCTGTTGGCCATGTCCTTCTTGCGCTGCCCTGAAAAGCGCATCGCCTGCTACCAACGGTTCGATAAGTCGCTGATAGACAAGACGTTGGCCTTTTGCAAAAACGATGCGGAACGGGCAGCTGTGATTGGTTTGGCAGCGCTTCGCAATCCGGGCAGGGCTTTGAGTGACATCAAAAAATTGGCTACGCTCGACCCGAAATGCCCGTTGTTGCCACTGCTGCTGGTTCGTGAAATCAGCAAACTGGAAGACTGGCTATTGACCGATGAACTGACGGGAATGGGTACCGCCTTTTATCCCGATCAGGACGATGAGACGATGTGGGAATGGGATGAACAAAAGTGGGAGGTGTATCGCCAGGCCAATAAACAAAAGGACAAAAACTACCTTGCCAACTTGATGGATTTCACAGCTGGCTTGGCTTCGCAAAAGGGTGGAGTGCTCACAAATGACCTGTCCAACTTGTTCGCTGGACATTTGGCTTTGATGCAGAAACTCGGCGGCACAGGCCGCAAGCACCTCGAAGCCATTTCGCCGAAGGCCAATCCCCGCATTGCCGAGCAACAGCTTTCGGAACAAATCTTGCTGCTGCTGAACAGCGCAGACATCAGCGCTGCAGCGACAAAAGACCAATTGGCTGGCTTGTTGAACCGATTGAAAAATGTGAAAAAAGACCACCAGAACGGAAGCCGAGATTTTGCAGCCCTGAACCTGCTGCTTAGCCGGGATTACTTGAACCTTCGAGGAGGCGACTTGCTGACGGCCTATTTGTTCAACAACCACGCCCTCGAACTGCCCACCGACCAGCGCTACGATTACGGAACTGCCTACTACGAGCTGATTCGTTTCCTAGATTGGCGGGCCTCGGAAGCAGATATTGACAACCTGCTGGCATTGATGGAGAAAAAAGACAAAACCCCGTTTGAACGTTACCTGACAGAAGCGCCGCTGCCTTCACGAAATGCCTTGCTCGACCTTCGTGGTACCATTTCGTTCCGAAAAAATGACCTAAAAGCGGCAATCTCGGCATTCGAAAAAGTGGACCCTGATTTCTGGAAAACGAAGTACGAGTTTGCCGACCATTTAATGTCAGACCCGTTTGTGATGGCGACCGACAGTTTAAGGCGAGGTATTTTTCCTGACAACAAAAAGGTGTTTGCTCAGCGCTTGCTGGAGCTTGAAGACGAGGCGAAGGCCCAGCCGGCTTTGGCTGCCAAGAATTACCTGTTGCTTGGGACCGCATGGCTCAATTGCACCTACCACGGCAAAAGTTGGATGATGTTCAGCTACGGAAATTCCATCAACGAAAATGCGAATGAAACTTGGGCCAACTACAGCTACTGCCCACCAACATTAGCGATGATGGACATTTATTATGGTTGCAAACGTGCGTTCGAGTACTTAGGAAAGGCCAAAATGGCAACCAAAGACCGTGAGATTCATGCAAAAGTAGATTACCTCATGGCCAGGCAGCGCTCGTGGAGCTACGAACTGACACCAGCCGAACAGGCCATAGTGGATGAGATGGAGTGGGACAAGACAGGCAAATTCTACATGGACAAAGAAATGAGCTTTTTCAAGGATTGGGTAAGTACCTATAAATCAACGAGTTATTATGAGGAGGTGGCAAGTGCTTGCCCAGTGTTGGTGACGTATTTTGGAAAGTAGTGCGATAGAATGTCTAAAAGACAAACATGAGTCATCCAGCGTTTTGAGTAATTGGGGCTGGTTAGAAATTGGGTTTTCTTCGGTTTTGCGGAGCAAAACCGAAGAAAACCCACAAAACAAACAGCGGCGGCATCTGAAGATGCCGCGGCCGTTTGTTTTGTGGGGGCTAACGGGTGATTTTCTGAGGAAAATCACCCGTTAGCCCCTTTCAAAGAATAGTGAGTGC
>CAYTZS010000137.1:0-14787 GCA_964442355.1 uncultured Saprospiraceae bacterium
TGGCAGCTTCCGACGCTGGAAATATCGACCAGTTAATCTCCTATTTTGCTCCAGACGCAAAGCACTACTTCGGTGGTCAACTCAATACCAACGATGAACTCAAAAAACGGGTCGCTGGCTTTAAAGCAGGATTCCCGGACATCCGTAGAAACCTTGAGGAAATCATCGTGAACAACAACGTGGCGACCATCCGGGGCTGGGTTTCCGGCACAAACACGGGTAGCTTTATGGGTCAACCAGCCACGGGCAATAAAATCAAGCTTTCCGTGCTGGGTCTATACAAGTTCAATGCAGAAGGCAAAGTGGTGGAGGCATGGGTCGAATTCGACGGGGCCGCCCTCATGGCACAGCTCAAAGCTGGGGCAAGTTCAACTGAGACGAACAAGCAAGCTGCCCTAAAAATCATGGAGGCCCTCGACAAAAGGGACCTAGACGGCGTATGCACAGCATTTGCACCCGGTGCAAAGTTCAGCGGCTGGACGCCCCAGCCCGTGGATGTGAACGGCTACCGTGCTGCCATGAGCGATTTACTCGCCGCCTTCCCTGACTCCCGTTTCATGGTGGATGACGTGATTGTCGAAGGCAACAAAGTGGTGGTACGCCACCACCTGACGGGCACGCATACCGGAGCAAAGTTTCAAGGCACTCCTGCATCAATGAAAAAAGTCATCACCAATGCCACCGTGATTTTCCAGTTCAAGGATGGCATGCCGACGGAGCTTTGGCTCAATGCCGATGCTTACGGCCTCCTATTGCAAATCGGGGCGCTGCCAATGCCCAAAAGCTGAGGTTTTTTCCTTCTCATTTTTCAAAAATCAAATCAATCTTTTAACAATGAAGACTATCCATTTTTTCCTGTTTTTCATCATGGCCCTTGTTTTTACGAGCTGCCAAAGTAATGCACAAGACGCCAATACCAAGCGTGACATCGCCAACATCAAAGCGGCATACGAGGCGCTCAACCAGCGCAACTTTGATGCTTTCATTGCACTTTGTGCTGACGATTATGTTGATGTGAACGTTGCTCCGACGCCAACCAAAGGCGCTCAAAACGCCGTTGAAATCTACAAGCAGTTTCTGTCTGGCTTTCCCGATTTCAAGTTGAACATTACGGACATTGCACCTGCGGGCAACGGCAAATACCTGCTACGGTTGAAAATCACTGGGACCCACACTGCACCTTTCATGGGCATACCTCCGACGGGCAAATCCATCAACTTGAATGATGCAGATGTGGTGGTCATGAACAGCGATGGCAAGTGCGTCAGCCATGAAATAACCAATACTGGTGAGCCGCTTGTGCAAATAGGCTATGCCTCCATGATGAGTCCATCTACGCAAGTCGTCATGCAGGCTTATGAAAAATTCGGAAAGGCCGACATTCCGGGTCTGCTCGCAATTTGCGACGAAAAAGTACAATTCGACATCGAAGACCCCATGTTTGATGCAAAGCCCCGCTTGTTCAATGGCAAGGCCGAGGTGGGCAAGTTCTTCGAAGAGCTTGGTGGCAAAATCAAGTACAGCAAGTTTCAGCCGACCCGTTTTACCGCCGATGGCGAGGATGTATTTGTGCTCGTAGAAACGGAATACGAGCATTCGGCAACCAAGAAAAAATACGCCTCCAAATATACCCACTACTTCAAGGTGGCAAATGGAAAAGTCACGTTCTTCAGGGGCACTGATGGGATTGCCAAGCAAATTTGACCGATGACTTGTAGCAGGTGGTAGTTCCGCTTACCACCTGCTACAAGTCATTCATTTACAATTAGTTAAAAACAAAATCAATATAAAATGAACAACAACAATCTGTCAACAGTACAACAAATCTACGCCTGTTTTGGGCAGGGTAACATCCCCGGCATCCTCGAAAAATTAGATGACATCGTGCGTTGGGAGGAATGGGACGACAACTCAGCCCAAAAAACGGGCGTACCTTGGATGCAACCCCAACAAGGCAAGGAAGGTGCCTTGGCTTTTTTTCAAATTATGGGAAGCAGCATACAAATCAAGGATTTTCAAATTCTGTCGCTCATGGACGGTGGCAACCAAATCGCTGCGGAGTTTGTGATAGAAGCCGAAATTTTGGCTTCAGGGAAGCACTACCGGGACGAGGAGATGCATTTGTGGACGTTCAATGAAGCTGGAAAGGTGGTAAGGCTACGGCATTACTTGGACACGCACAAGCATATTGAAGCAAGCAAATAATATAGTATTTTTTCAGAAACATCAATCAAATGCCCGATTATCAATTCATCACCAACTGGAAGTTTAAAGCCCCGCTTGAGCAGGTTTGGCACGAAATAAAGACCATGAGCCGCTGGCCGGAGTGGTGGAGCTATGTCGAGAAGGTAGAACTGCTCAAACAAGGCGATGCCGACGACATCGGTTCCGTGCGGCGCATCACTTGGAAAACGGCACTACCCTACTCCCTCACGTTCGACTCCGAACTGGTTTTAATGGAACGCTTTCGAAGGATGGAGGGCCGTGCCTTCGGTGAACTGGAGGGCGTGGGCATCTGGACTTTTCACGAAGAAAATGGCACCACCCACGTTCGTTACGACTGGCAGGTGAAGACCACGAAATTGTGGATGAACCTGCTCGCCCCCATTGCCTGGCCTATCTTCGCCTGGAACCACGACAAGGTCATGAACGCTGGGTTCAAAGGCTTGGAAACACGGTTAGCCAAGCGTGAAATGGCAGTTTAGCACAAGGTTTTCACACCGTTCTGCAACAAAAAACCAATCTTTGCGGCCAAATTAATGTGACGTTGAATTGACTTATGGCCGAACTCAGGGGCGTCTTAGAACACCGAAAGGGCATTATCGCCATCATTTTTGCAGCCGTGCTTTGGAGCACGGGCGGGGTCTTCGTGAAGCTACTTCCGCAAGATGCCTACACCATCCTCTCCTACCGGAGCTTGCTGGCTGCCAGCGTTTTTTTCGTTTTTTTTAGAAGGCAAGTATTCCAAATGAACGGGCGGGCATGGCTCAATGCCGTTTTCTATTGCCTGCTGGTGTTGAGTTTCGTTGTTTCAACGAAGATGACGACCGCCGCCAACTCCATCCTTTTGCAGTACACCGGAACCATTTACGTGCTGCTCGCCGAGCCTTATTTTTTCAAGTTGAAAATGGAACGAGTCAATGTCGTGACCATCATCGTCTGTGCCATCGGCATGGTCATTTTGGTGTCTGGCGACCTCGAAGCAGGCAGCATGATGGGCAATCTCATCGCCTTTCTATCGGGCTTCCTGATGGCAGCATTGTTCATCGGGCAGCGGCTAAATGGGCCAGAGCGCCAGCCTGCCTCCATCTTTTGGGGAAACGTGATGATGGCCGGCATCGGCCTACCTTGGTTGCTCCAGTCGCCGTTGCCGACCCTGCCAGAGGCGGCAATGCTGGGCTGGTTGGGCATCCTCCAGCTGGGTCTGGGCTTCGTGTTGTTCACCTACGGACTGAAGCGGGTACTGGCCATCGAAGGGGCGCTGCTGACCATGTTGGAGCCTATGTTAAACCCTGTTTGGGTGCTGCTTTTTTACAAGGAAAAACCAACCAAAGGCGCAATCATCGGTGGGACACTAATCATTTTGGCACTGGCTGGAAGGATTATTTGGCTGGAAATGCAAAAACGGAAAAAACGAATATTGGCCAATTCCGTCTAGCGTTTAAAAACAAAAGCAGCCTCAAATTTGTACCATACCCCAACGACCCTGATATCCCAATTTCAAATTTCCAAATTCTCAATGCCCATGCTAGGCTGGCAATTTTCAGAATACATACCCGATGACGGGGATTCCATTTTTGACAAGCTGTTGAAGCTTTTTCAAGAATTGCTACTGCACACCTCCGGCAATGTCAGCGAGGCACTTTCGTGGCTGACCGAACTCGACCGCAAGTACCACCTGACCAACGACGAATACGGCATGGCCGATTTCATCCAAGACTTGATTGAGATGGGCTACATCAGCTCCGGCGAGGTGAGTGGCATGCCCGGCTATGTGCCCACTTCGAAGATGGAAATCGCCCTGCGGCGCAAGGCGTTGGAAGATGTTTTCGGGAAGTTGAAGAAGACGAAGCTCGGCAACCACTCCACCAAATTCGATGGAAGGGGCGACGAGCCTGCCTCCGAGCTGCGGCCCTACGAGTTTGGCGACAGCCTCGAATCCATCGCCATGTCGGAGAGCTTGCGCAATGCCCACATCAACCACGGCATCGAAAACTTCAAGCTGACTCCCGAAGACCTGGAGGTGCAGGAGACCTTCTACCAGAGCCAAACCAGCACCGTGCTGATGATTGACATCTCGCACAGCATGATTCTCTACGGCGAAGACCGCATCACACCTGCCAAAAAAGTGGCGATGGCATTGTCAGAACTCATCACCACCCGATACCCAAAGGACACACTGGACATCCTCGTGTTTGGCAATGATGCCTGGAAAATAGAAATCAAAGACCTGCCCTACCTCGAAGTTGGCCCATACCACACGAACACCGTAGCTGGGCTTGAGCTTGCGATGGACATCCTGAAAAAGCGGCGCAACCCCAACAAGCAGATTTTCATGATTACCGACGGTAAGCCGACCTGCATCAAAAAGGGCAAGAAATACTACCAAAACTCCTTCGGACTGGATCGCACCATCGTCAGCAGGACGCTGAGCTTGGCGCTGAAATGCCGCAAGATGAGCATCCCCATCACCACGTTCATGATTGCACGAGACCCGTACCTCGTGCAGTTCGTTGACCAATTTACGAAAGCAAACAACGGAAAGGCGTTTTATTCCAACTTGCAAGGGCTGGGCGAATTCGTCTTCTTGGATTACAAAAACAACAAACGAAAAAAACGGTGACACCCCATGGCGAGCGGCCCATAACCGTTCGCCAATTACTGTCAACCGACAAACGACAACATGTACATTCACGAATACAAAGAAAGGGTACGCTACGGCCAAACCGACCAGATGGGCTACCTCTACTATGGCCGATATGCCGATTTTTATGAGATAGGCCGTGTTGAAATGCTTCGGGCATTGGGCCTGACGTACAAAGAAATGGAGGAAAAGTACCGAGTGATGCTGCCCGTGGCTTCGATGGAGTCGAGGTATATCCGCCCCGCCAAGTACGATGAGTTGCTGACGGTGCGCACCACCTTGCGGGAGTTCCCACACGGCAAGACGATGACCTTCCATGTTGAAGTGTACAACGAAGCTAAAAAATTGGTCAACGGCGGCAGAGTACGCTTGGTTTTTGTGGATATGAACACCATGCACTCCATCCCGGCGCCCGATTTTTTCAAACAACTCTTGCTGCCTTTTTTCCCAGCTCAAAAAGCTGTGGCCAATCAACCCGAACCCCTCCCATAAACTTTCGTTAAAAGTCTTTTTGGGGCAAACAAAACCTCCGTACCTTCGGGTTTAGGTGGTGGCAGCATGGTAATCGCCATCCGCTACCATTGATTTTTTTATGGAAAACCCTACGCAAAAAATTGAAAACCAAGTAGTTGTAAGCACCTACAAAAGGTTGTGGCGCTTGATGCCCTTGGTTCTTAGGCGGTTGTTGCAGGTCGTGCTGACAGCCATCTTTTTGCCAATTTTGCTTTTCCAGATACCTTGGGTACAAAACAAAGCTGCCCAGGAACTCACCAAGTATCTTTCCACAGAATTGGGCACTGATGTCACAGTGGGCAATGTCAGGTTGGGGATTTTCAACAAAGTCAAGCTTGACAATTTTTACCTAGAAGACCTCCACGGCGATACGTTGGTTTACGCTGGGTTGCTCGAAGTCAACCACTCCGGCGTGTTCAACCTAGTGTTGAGCAAATTCCGAATTGAAACACTGAGGCTTGCCGATGCAGAAATCCAGATCAGCCGGGAAACTGGAAAAAAGGGAGAGAACTTCCAGTTCCTCATTGACTACTTCACGAAAACAGACAAGAAACCCACCGAAAAAAGCACCAAACCGTTCAAACTAGACCTTCGCCACCTGTACTTCGACCGGGTGCATTTCCTGAGAGGCGATAAGGTGAAGGCCGAGCGTTTTGATGTTTATGTTGGACATTCCGAAGCCCATTTCAAACGTTTTGACCTGTTGGGCAAATCCATCGAGCTGTCCAATTTTGTGCTGGACCAACCCAACGTGAAGATTACACTGAACGAACGTCAGCTCCTGCCCACCGTGCTTCCAGTTGTCAACCAAACAACCGATGCCGATGCTGACACCACCAAATTGGTCATCGCCATCAACGAATTTGACCTAACTGGTGGCCAATTTTCGCTCCGCAACTTCAGAGGCCAACCCAAGCGGCTCACCCCCGACAGCATCCTGAACTACAACTATTTGGACGTCATGGACCTCGAAATCCATGTCAACAATTTCCGGTTTTCGGAGCTGGAATTCGAGGGTGAAGTGGAGAAAATTGCCTGCCGTGACACCACGGGTTTTGTACTGGAAAACCTTTCTGCCAAACAAGCTGCGCTCTCATGCAGGGGCATGGAGCTTTACGGCGTAAACCTCAAAACACCGTACTCAGAGTTGGGAGACACGCTGGTTTTCCGGTACGGAGGCTCCTACACGGCTTGGGAAGACTTCGTGAACGAGGTAAAACTGGATGTACGGCTCCACGACTCACACGTGGCCTTGAAGGACGTGATGAAATTCGCACCAGCATTGGAAAGCAATCCGTTTTTCAAGGAAAACAGGGAGCAAGTCGTTGATATTGAAGGAATTGTAAAAGGCCCCATCAACCGCCTTGATGGGAAGAACCTGAAAATTAACATGGAGGAGGGCCTTAAAATTGAGGGCAATTTCAGTACGCTGAACCTGACTGTGCCCGACGAGCAGTTCCTCCACTTGAAACTTGACCTCTTGCAAACGGACGTTTGGACATTGCGTAAGCTGATACCCAAATTCAAGCCTCCCAGCAATATTGACCGATTGGGCAACTTGGACTTTAGCGGCAAATTTGACGGCTTCTTCGACGACTTTGTGGCAGACGGAAAGCTAAAAACCGACATCGGGCGGGCGGAAATGTTCATGAACCTCAAGCTGCGGGAAGGCAAGGACAAAGCCCGTTTTTCGGGTGACCTGTACCTTCTCGACTTCGACCTTGGTGCATGGACTGGCAACAAAGACCTCGGCAAAGTAACCCTCGACTCGCACGTGAAACAAGGTGTTGGGTTGACGCTGAGTAAGGTCTCCGCCAACTTGGAAGGCGTGGTGGACAGCTTGGTTTTCAAGGGCTACAAGTATCGGAATGCCAGCATCGTGGGCGACTTGAGGCGCAACCGTTTCGTGGGAGACTTCAAGATTGACGACGGCAATATTGACTTGGTTTTTGGTGGGGAAATCAACTTCGCAGACTCGCTGCCCACTTTTAATTTCGTGGCGGACGTGCAAAAACTGGACATGCGCCCGCTGAACTTGACTTCCAAAGACCTCCAGTTTTTCGGGAAAGTTGACCTCAGACTACGAGGCAAACGCCTGTCGGACATCACTGGAACGGCAGAAGTGCTTGATTTTTTGATTGTAAAAAATCGAACCGACACGCTCACCATTGATACAGCCCTGCTCTCATCCACTTGGTCGCCGGAGTTGCGGGAGAAAGTATTCCAGCTCAACTCGACGCTGGGTGACTTGAGTGTGCGTGGCGATTTTGACATCGAGAAAATCCCGACACAGCTCACCCAATTCGTATCGTTGAACTACCCACAATTTGCGGAGCGCCTGAAACTGAAACCCGCTGAAACATTGCGAGACACGGCCAAATTCGACTTCGACCTGCAAGTTTACCAGCTTCAAAACTTGGTCAATTTCTTTGAAGAAAGCCTCAAAGGATTCGATGCATCTTCCGTCAAGGGCAATTTTGATGGCTTCAAAAACACCGTTTACCTGGAGGTCGAAGTGCCATCTTGGGAGTACAACAACATCAAGTTCAAGGATGTCTATTTGCGGAGCAAACTCAACGGGCCAGAGGGCAGCTTGCAGGTTGGCGTCATCGAAACGGCATTCAGTGAAACGCAGAAATTGTCGCCCATTTCGCTGATTGGCTCCATTTACGCTGACACGCTGGAGTTCCTCATCATCTCCTCCAACTTTTATAAAATCCTCGACAACATCAACATCAATGGGGTTTTGTCGCTGGAAGAAGACAATGGCTGGCGTATCAGTTTCAAGCCCAGCGACCTCGTGGTACTCAACGACACCTGGGAAATCAGCACAGACAACTACTTGCTCATCGGCGACCGTCGGGTAGAAACCAGCAACTTTATGTTGACCTCCGGGCAGCGGCGCATCAAGCTCAACAGCGTGAGAAACGAAGGGCTTGAGCTGCAATTGGAGAACTACCCGATTGATTCGTTGTCATTTATCCGAGACATCAAGAAACACAAAATAGGAGGTGTAGCAGACGTCACAGCCAAAGTCAAAAACGTCTTCAAATTCGAGGGGCTTTCAGCCCTGCTGCGCATCAACGACCTGACCATCAATGGCGATAACTACGGTGTTTTGCGGCTCGACGCCGCTGGTAACAGCATCAAAGAAACGGTGACTGCAGCATTGTCCATCGAAGGCGATTCTTCGCTGCTCACTGCCGACGGGTACTTTAACCCTCCAAGTTTAGTTAGCACCAAAGAGCGAAAATGGATAAAAGGCCAGCCGCTGTTTTTTGATTTTGACGTGAATATCGAAAAGTACCCAGTGAAAATCGTGAACTACTTTGTCCCAGAGGTGCTTGACCCGAAAGGCAGTTTGAGCGCCACTGGAATCCGACTCAGTGGCCTTCCATCCAAGCCTGAAATCAGCGGAAAAGCCACCGTGGAAAATGTTTCGTTCACTGTAAAACCCCTGAACGTGACCTACCGAGTGCCCAACGGACAAGTGGCCATCAACAATCGCATTTTCGATGCAAAAGATACTTGGGTGTTCGACCGCTTCAACAACAAAGCGAGGCTTGACGGTGGCATCACGCACAATCACTTGAAAGATTTTGGCCTTGATTTGCGCATCTCGACCGAGCGAGGAAGGCCGTTTTTGGGGCTTGAAACCACGGAGCGAATCAACCCAGTTTTTTACGGTACAGCCATCGGGACTGGGTATGTCAGGTTCACGGGCAGTTTTGCGCAGCCAGAATTGTACGTGAACGCAACGACCTCCAATGGCACGCACATGTTCCTGCCAATGACGGGATCTGCAAGCTCCAAAAACGTAGATTTCATCACATTCACAGCACCAACGATTGAAACGGCACCGCAAAACGGTGGCAACGAACCCGTGAAGGAGCTTCGTGGCCTCAACATGGAATTTGACGTGGAAATAACCCCCGTGGCCAAGATGGACGTGGTGTTCGACAGGGCTTGGGGCGACTTGTTGCAAGGCACCGGCAATGGCAAACTAAAAGTGATTTTAACACGAGAAGGCCGGTTCGACATGTACGGCGACTTCACGGTTGTCACCGGGAACTACTTGTTTACACTGATGAATATTGGCTTGAACAAACCCTTCAATGTGCAGCCAGGCGGCACCATTTCATGGAGTGGAAACCCCTACGAGGCCATTATTGACATCAATGCGACCTACTCCGGCTTGAACACTTCGGTTTACAATTTCATTTCGGAATACTTGGCAGCTACTTCGGGCGATGTTCAGGAGTTGGCCCGAAACAGCACGCCCGTGAACTTGGGCATGAAACTGACTGGCAAGTTGCTCAAGCCCGACATCGCTTTCGATATCACGTTCCCGAACCTCGATTCGGAGCTTAGAAACTATGCTGAAAACAAAATGCGCACCGTTCGCTTGGACCCAAACGAACTCAACCGCCAGGTTTTTGGCCTGCTGGTGCTGGGACAGTTTCTGCCGTCAGGCTACACCATCCAAGCCAGCGAAGTGGGCATCAACACGGTGAGCGAGATGCTATCGAACCAGTTGTCCATTTACCTCACTGAGTTTTTCTCTGAGTTTTTGACGGGTAGCAACCTCGTGCAGGGGATTGACTTTGACATTTCCTTCAACCGATTCTCGTCCACTTTCGACCCCGACAACCCAGCGAACAGCTACACGAACAATGAGCTGAGGACACGGCTGAAAGTTATCGTGAATGACCGGATTTCGGTGCAGGCGGGTGGCAACTTTGGTAGCCAAGCCTACACTGGCGGCACCAATGGATTGCTGGCTGGCGAGTTTGTGCTGGAATATGTGCTCTCGAAAGATCGGCGGCTCAAGCTCAGGATGTACGCTGGCACCGAGGCCGATATCGCCAGTGGACGCCGCAACCGCCAAGGCGTGGCATTGAGCTACAAGCGGGAATTCGATTCCTTTAGCGAGCTACTGGACGCACGGAAGCGGAAAAAGGAAAAGCGGCAGTTGTTAAAAATGAAAAACTGAGTGGTTTTTACCTTCCTACTTCAAGTCCACGAATATGGGCAAATGGTCGCTGTACCCACCAAAATAGCGGTCGCCACCAAAAGTCCTACTTGGCGAGATGCCGTATTTTTCGTCCTTGTACATCATCCAATCCGCTTGAAAAATGGTAGAGCTGACGTAGTTTAGTTGTTTACCGCTACGCACCAAGTTGCCTGACAAGATGATTTGGTCGAGCATATTCCAATCGCCCCGATAGCGGTAGCTCCCCTCTCCCTTCTTTTGCAGGTTTGAAAAACAATTGTAGAGTTTATCTGATACAACTTCATTACCAAGTGGTTGAGCATCAAGGCTTTGCGCCATGCTGGGGTCAGTTGGTTCGTCGTTCATGTCGCCCATCACGATGATGTTTGCCTTCGCATTTTTACTGAGTATTTCATCTACTTTTTTGCCAATTTGAAATGCAACATGCTTCCTTCTTGGCTCAGTTTCTTTCTGGCCTTCGCTCCTTGAGGGTAGGTGGCCCACGATGATGTACAGCTTTTCCTTCCCCATAAAATTACCCTCTACTACCAGCAAATCACGGGTGGTATAATCGGGCTTATCGGGTATCATGCCCACCGGGAACTTGATGCGGATAGTCTCGGAATTAGTGACTTTGAACATGCTTTTTTTGTACAAAAGCGCCACGTCAATGCCCCGATAATCGGGTGACTCGAAATGTACAATGCCATAATCATGCGCTTTCAGGCTGGTTTTTACACAAAAATCTTTCAGCACTGTCTCATTTTCAACCTCTGCCACGCCGAGTAATGCAGGGTAGCCCATGCCTTCGATTACACTCGCCAAATGGTCGAGCTTTTTCTGGTAGCGCTCCGGTGTCCAATTCTTTTTGCTGGTTGGCAAAAACTCGTCGTCGCCAGGGTTGGAGAGGTCATCGACGGTATCGAACAGGTTTTCGACATTGTAAAACGCTACCCGGTAGTCACCTGGGGTTAGTTGCAAAACAGATTTGGAAACGGAGCAGCTTGCAAGGCTCAACAAGCACAGCAGGGCGAAGAAAAATCTAGGCATATTCAAAAAAATTAAGGGATGCAAGATTGCAATCCAGCTGCAATTTTACATCCCTTTTAGATACGTTTTGGCTTTCGCCGTTATTCAGTTTTAATCAAACGGGTTTTGAAACGCAGGGTTGGCGTAGTAGCTGGTATCTGTCAGCGTATGCAGAAATGCAATCAGCGCCTGCTTGTCATACTCCGTCAAATTGAGCGGAGTGATGGACAACGTCACCACATTGTCAGCATAATGCCCACCAGAATTGTAATGCTCAATGACCGATTCCAAAGTTGGAAAACTACCATCGTGCATATACGGTGCTGTCAGGGCGATATTCCGAAGTGAAGGAGCTTTGAAAGTGCCGTTGTCCGTGAGGTTACCAGTGATGGCGCCAAGACCCAGGTCAGGAAAGTCGCTCAACGAAGCCACTTCCGTGATGGCATTGTTCCTGTAAACCTCTGAAGAATACAATGCTCCCCCATCATGACAGTGGGCACAGTGGCCAGTTGGGTCGCCAGGATTGCCGAGCAGGTCGTCGTAATAAATTTTTTGCCCATCAACTTCCAAATCGGAGAGCAAAAAGGGGTTGGGGTCGAGTTGAAACTTCTTCTTGTCGTAGCGGGAATTGGCACTGATGAGCGTACGCTCAAATTGCGCAATGGCTTTTGCGGCCAGTTCTTTGGTAATTTCCGTGGTGTTCTCAATGCCGAAAGCCTGCCGGAAACGCTTTTTGTAATCGGGGTGCCGACGCAGTTTCACTTCCACATCGCCCCAGATTTCGGCCATCTCCACGGGGTTTTCTACTGGGTGAAGGGCTTGGTCTTCCAAATCAGGAGAACGCCCATCCCAAAATAGCCCCTTCGTTTGGAAGCCAACATTGATGAGCGACATGGAGCTACGATTGCCCAGCAAGCCTCCCACACCTGGACTAATAGCCACATTGTCGTTGAAGCTATTGTTCAACTTGTGGCAACTTGAACACGAAATGGTGCTGTCTTTTGACAAAATCGGGTCATAAAACAGTCGCCTTCCCAGCTCGATGCCTTCGTTGGTGAGCGGGTTGTCAGCAGGGATATTCATGGATGGCAAACCTGGAGGAATCACGAGGGTATGAGCTGTCGGAGAATATGGGATGCTCGTTAGGTCTTCGCCCGAAGTGGTTGGGCCGTCATCGTCATTTTGGCAGGCGGCAATTGTGAGCACCAAGCCTATCAATAAAAAAAGGATTTTTTTCATGGCAAATTCTTGTTTAGAATTTCAAAGCTTGCTCCCAATGGCTCATCAATTCAATGGCAAGTGGAAGGTCAATAGCCTCTTGAGTGTCCTTGTTGGCAGGGTCTGAGAGGTCAAGTGGCACTCCATTTTCTACATAAATATCAAACAGGTCAGCGACCAAATCAAGGTCAAAAGTCTTGCCTTTTTCAAGTGTGAACGACTTGAGTTTGGTCACTGATTTCAACACATCATTCATGCCGGGATGGTGCTCAAAGCCTTGGTCGCTTTGATTGAAAGTGCCATCACCATTCAGGTCGTAAATGCCTTCCGACTTCATGAAAATGAAGCTGCCCCAATCGGTCCAAAAATGCGTGGTGAACGCCTCTCTGAGTGGGTTGTCACTGGGCAGCGAGCCTGCACCAGCGTTGTTGAGTTCAGCCGGCACACCAAAGTCAATGCTAATTCCACGATAGGTGCCTGGGGGTACTTTTTCGTATTCCCGTGTCAAGGGCATTTGTGCAGCCGTCAAGTCCAAATTGCCACCAAAATCCAAAAACTCTACCTCCGAAAGCTGGAAGTCAGGTGTGTCACCTTCGCCAAGTAGGGTGATGTGGGACACGAAAAAATTGAAGTTTTGAAACCGGATTTTCTTACCGTCAGGATAGTCGAGTGCTTCGTAAAGCACAAGTGGGTCTCCGTCGTAACCCGCACTGAAATTCATATTAACGGTGGCGTCGGTATTGGATGGTTGGTCGTCGTCTTTGCAAGCAAAAAAACTGATTGCAAAAAGACTTAAAAAAAGGTACTTCTTCATTTTGCAGAATTTGGTTAGCGGAAGTTCGGCCACAAGATTTGAACACAAATCTAGACTCATTCAAGTAGTAAAGCAGTGACAGAAAACACTTTGGTTAATTGGCTGTCAATCTTCGACTGCATTTCGGCTGGTGAGTCGTTTTTAAAATCAACAAGCTCGAAAAGCCTCGAATAATTCATGCGCAACGTCAGCCTTATGTTGAAACCACGGTCAATTGGAACTGGTTGCGAAAAATCAAGTGAAATTTGTTTTGGCTCAAAAAAACGGAAGTCAATCGGCTGCGTGTTGGGCAACGTATCTGGTCGGAAGATTAGCCTGGTAGGGATGATTCCGTAGTCACTTCGGTAGCTCATTTTGTCAAACTCAAGTGCCAGTGGATGCCCCGTAGGCAGAGTGTCCACCTTTGCTTGCTGAACCTGCTCGGAGAGGCCGACTGTGAATTTCAACCCAACAAAAAGGCCATTGGTTTTGACAGTACCAATCGTTGCGGCTTGAAAAATATCTCGATCCAACTTCGCAAAATTGTTTTCCAAATAAACAGAATCACCGGTGACCAGCGGCAGCCAAAATGAATCGAGCACGCCTACCTCCAAGCCATCATCCCGCACAAACTTCAAATCGGAAATGAAGAACCTGGCCCTGTCAATAAAAAAGAAATCGTTGGTATCAAATGGCGACTGGTACTTGGTGGCATATTTGAGCGAATAGCTCGTGTCTGGCTCCGCTGGTAGCACAACATGGTGTTGCATGGCGAGCAACAGCGCTGGGTATTTGCAACAGTCGGGACAAGGGTCATCACCACTCACATCATAGTTGATCGCCTCGATGTCAAGACACCCCTCTTTCGGCTCGTAGCAGCCAATCAACATGAAAAAAAATGGTGTAAAAAGCCAGTATCGCATCAGTATTGGTTGACAGTGGGAAGCAAAAAGCACCCACTTGTTTACGCCCTCATTTTGGAACGCTTCACCAGCCATGCTTGCAAGATGGGTTGGAAACCTTGGTTGATGTCTGCCTCCACGAAATCTACCTTGTATTGCATGCACTTTAGGCGCAGTTCTTCTTTGAAGGCTGCTACTTGTTTCACATAAGTTTCTTTGACTTGGTTGGGTTGGAGCCGCAGCTGCTCGCCAGTCTCCATGTCAATGAAAAGGTACGGACGGTTTTCGTATTCAAAATCTATCTCCAGCGATTTGTCCACGGTGTGGAACAAAATCACCTCGTGCTTGGCATGTTTGAGGTGCTGGAGAGCTGAAAAAAGTGCCTCTGAATTGGCGGAATGCTCGAACATATCGCTGAAAATGACCACCAGCGAACGTTTGTGGATGCTATCGGCAATTTGGTGCAGCGCCTTAG
>CAYTZS010000138.1:0-6552 GCA_964442355.1 uncultured Saprospiraceae bacterium
GAACCTGGAAAAACTCATGACTTAAGCGCCCTGCGCAGTATCGGCAGCACTGGCTCGCCACTGCCGCCAGATGCCTTTGCTTGGGTGTACGAGCACATCAAAAAAGACTTGTGGCTAAGTAGCATGGCGGGCGGCACGGATGTCTGCACGGCATGGGTTGGCGGAAACCCGATGGGGCCAGTTTACCTTGGCGAAATTCAAGCCCGTTGCCTCGGTGCGCCTGTGGAATCATGGGACGAGAATGGACACCCGCTCAAATCTGGCGTTGGCGAGTTGGTCGTCACGAAGCCTATGCCATCCATGCCCGTCTTTTTTTGGGGTGACAAAGACCACGAGCGCTACCTCGGCAGCTACTTCGACGTTTTTCCGGGTGTATGGCGGCATGGCGATTGGATAGAAATCACCGAGCACGACGGCATCATCATTTACGGTAGGTCAGATGCCACGTTGAACCGTCAGGGTGTGCGAATCGGCACAGCCGAGATTTATCGGGCGATGGACAAAATCAAAGCATTGAAGGACAGCCTCATCGTCAACATCGAATTGGAAGGTGGTGGCGACTTCATGCCTCTTTTTGTGGTTCTTCAAGCGGGGGAAACTTTGACTGAGGAACTTAAAAAGGCAATCAATCAGGCACTGCGCTCCGAGTACTCGCCGCGGCACGTGCCGGACGAAATCATCGCCTGCCCGGACATCCCCTACACCATCAGCGGAAAGAAAATGGAAGCGCCAGTGAAGAAAATCTTGATGGGAAAATCCTTGGACAAAGCTGCCAATTTGGACTCCATGCGCAACCCAGAGAGCCTGGCCTTTTTCCAGCAATTCAAAAAAGGAGGATAAAATGCGTTTTGCTAAAATTCAATCCTGTTGATTTGTTTCTTTGCTGTGCAATCAAGTTTTTTTTAATCAACCATAATCATGAAAAAAGAACTCTTCTTCATTTTATTCATCTGCCTTGCCGTTCAGCGCTTGCTCACAGCCCAAGTCGCTGACCAAAAAGCATCCGAAAAATGGGACCCCAAGCTCACGGAAGCATGGGAAGTAGTGCCCAAAGTCGTTACACCAGGCGTTGGAACTGCTCCACCAAGTGACGCTATCGTCCTGTTCGATGGTTCCAACACCTCTGAATTCACCCACGAAAATGGCCTCCCCATCCAATGGGAAGTAAAGGACGGTGCCATGACCGTGAAGCCAAATTCGGGTGGGATTTTCACCAAAAAAGTGTTTGGTGATTGCCAACTACATATTGAATGGCGAGCGCCAGTGGTAGTAAAAGGCGAGGGGCAAGGCCGTGGCAACAGCGGGATTTTCCTTCAGGGCAAATATGAGGTTCAGGTGCTCGACTGTTTCAACAACACAACCTACTCCAACGGCCAAGCAGCCTCGATTTACAAACAGAGCATACCACTTGTCAATGCTTGCCGCCCTCCGGGCGAGTGGCAGACCTATGATATTTTTTATACTGCACCTAAGTTCGATGTAAATGGTGTGAAGGTTGTCCCAGCTTATGTGACCGTCATCCACAACGGCGTTTTGGTGCAAAACCACACAGAAATCAAGGGAACCACAGAGTACATCGGTTTGCCGAAAAACGCTGCACATGGACCCGGCCCCATTCACTTGCAAGACCACGGTGACTTGGTCAGCTACCGGAATATTTGGCTTCGGAAATTGTAGCATTTGAGCCAAACACAACGGGCGGAGAAGCATGAACCCTTCGCCGCCCGTTGTGCATTCTGCTTCCCTTGTTGAATAAATCAGGTTGGCTTCTTCGCCACAAAGTTTACCCCAAAGAAAAAATACTCCCGCAATAGGCCGTATTTCTGCCAAAGTTCCTGCTCACGCTTCATCACGTTATCTGGCTGTTTCCTTTGGAACAATTTGGGCGGAAAAAGCCGTACATAGTTTAACTTATCTTCCTCCATTTCAAAGCCTGCTCTAACAAACTCTGACCTCCAAACCGAATAAGGCCGTATGTTTTCATTGCCCATTGTGACGGTACGACCAAGGCCCTCATCGTAGTAGTCAATGATGCGGTTGTTGCCCCGTTGGCGGTAGAGTTTGATGCGCTGGATGAGGTTGTTGCCGTTCTCTTCGATGGCAATGAGCTTGCCACCAGGTCGCAGGGTTTTATAAAAAATGGAAAGGCTGTTTTGTAGTGGTTCGAGGTGGTGGAGTGTGTCCTGAACGATAATAATATCCTCGGAATTTTCGCTGATTTTGGTATCAAAAACGTTCTCGTAGCTGGTTTTCAGGAGCGACATATCGCCGTATTTTGACCAAAAATCAAGCCGTGCCGGAATCTCCTTGAAGTAAAATTCGAGCGTAGAACCACGGGAGGGAACGCCGTTGAGCGCCAAGAAAATCTGTGTGGTGGCATAGCCGCAGCCGCAGTCCCAAATGCGCAGCTTTGCACCTCCAGCATCCTCGATTTGGTCGAAAACATACTGCAAACGCTGGCAGAAATAGGCTTTGCGGAAAGGCAATTTGCTTGGGTCATCATGGAATTTGTAGTACTCCCGTAGCTTGTCACGGGATTTCAATTCCTCCAAAAAAAGCTCGAAAAACTGTTCGACTGTCATTTCTCAGGTTTAAAGTTCCAAGTTTCAGGTTTCGGGGTAGGCAACGCCACATACCTGGCAAAAGTAGGAATTAGCGGGTTAATTCATTTTTTGGGCATTTTTTAACAGCCAAAAAGCTACCAGCTTGGCAATTGCTCATTTTCTTTGCCTCAAACATCCAAAATGCAGCAAACACCGCCTCCACCGCCATTCAGTTGCACCTACACGCCAAACCTGCCTGAACTGCTCCGGCAATTGGGCTGCACCATCGCACTCAGCACTTTCCAAGCGGGCAAAGTCATTTTCCTCTCTGCAAAAAACGACGATGAACTGACGCAATTGCCACGCAACTTTGCTAAACCGATGGGCATCGCACTGCATGGAAACAAGATGGCCATTGCCTGTCTCGATGAGGTGCTCGTGCTGGCAAATTCTCCGCAACTAGCCGCCCACTATCCCAAAAAGCCCGACACTTACGATGCGCTCTACATGCCAAGGGCCAGCTATTTTACAGGCCATTTGGACATCCACGACCTCGATTTTGGTGTCAACGAACAGCTTTTCGCAGTGAACACTTCGTTCTCGTGTATCATTAAAATTGACGACAATTACAGCTTCACGCCAATCTGGAAGCCCAACTTCATCACAAAATTGGCGAGCGAGGACCGCTGCCACCTCAATGGCATGACCCTCCAAAACGGCCAACCCAAATTCGTCACTGCCTTCAGTGAATCGGACACACCACAAGGCTGGCGAGAGGTAGTGACCACTGGCGGCATTCTGATTGACGTGGAAAGCGGAGAGACCATCGCCCGCAACCTACCCATGCCGCACTCGCCTAGGCTATTCGACGGGGCATTGTACCTGCTGCTCTCAGCCACTGGTGAACTGGTTAAAATGGACACAAAAACTGGAAAATATGAGGTGGTAACCCAACTAAACGGTTTCGTTCGAGGTCTTTGCAAACATGGTGATTATGCATTCGTCTGCCTATCGAGGTTGCGTAAAAGCTCGTCCACCTTTGCGAAGTTGAGTTTTGCAGAAAAAGCAGTGACGGCGGGTGTTTCGATAATTCACCTCCCAACAGGTGCCATCGTCGGGGAAGTCCGCTACCAAAGCTCGGTGGACGAGATTTACGATGTGCAAATCATACCCAACTGCCAACGCCCTGGCATCTTGAACACCGAAAAACCGGAATACAAAATGGGGCTTTCTACTCCTGAAACCACTTACTGGGCCTCACCCAAACAACAGGAATAGGAGGAATACTATCTGTTATTTTCAAACTGAAAATCATTTTCTCACCTTTAAAACTGTATAAATGCACGCACAAAATTTACCATTTTCCGCACAGCTGAGGCGCTACAAGCACCTCGCAAAAAAGGTCAACCGACACTTGAAGGCTGGCAACCTGCACCTGCTTTCCACCGCTGAACAAAAACGACTGCTAACGAAATTGCAAGAGCGGCTCAAACGCATCGGACACTTGTTCCCTCAGCCCAAACTCAAAGGTGCGCTGGCCGGCATTGCGCTGCTCCTCGGCACAGCCGTCGGCAATCAGGTTTCAGGGCAAACTTTTGCACCAGCTGTCAGCAATCCGTTTGGCATGGGCGGCCCAACGGCTGGCTACCACAATTTTGCCGATTTGGATGGCGATGGCGACTTGGACCTAGTCGTCAATGCTTATGACTACTATTCAGAGCAAGTCAATTTTCAGTTTTTTGAAAATTCGGGGGCTGCGCAAGCTCCTGCATTCACAGCGGACAACTACCTAACCGACCCGTTTGGCATTGAACCAGGCACTTTGGCCCAGCCGATATTTGTCGATATTGACAATGACGGCGACCTCGACCTTTTTTCTGGTGACTTGTACGACGCCAGTTTCAAATTCCAGGAGAATATTGGTTCTTCTGACGCACCGAACTTTGCACCACCTACTATCAACCCGTTTGGCCTAGCCTCCACTGTCTATTTCAACTTCGCCACCGCTGCTGACCTCGATGCTGATGGTGACACCGATATTTTGGGCGGTGGGCTTTACGGAACTTTGCAGTTTTTTGAGAACGTAGGTACATCAAGCGCACCCTCATTTGGCAGTCCGCAAGCCAATCCATTTGGTATATCTACCGCCGGAGTTATCGTCATCCCACACCTCAGCGACCTTGATGGTGATGGCGACTACGACCTGCTGTACATGACCTATCCAGGGTTCCAAATCAATTATATCGAAAATACTGGCTCTGCTATTTCTCCTGTGTTTGGGGCAAGTGTGCCCAATCCATTCGGCATTGATGCTGCTGGGTTGGAGATTCCCGTGCCTTCATCAGCTGACATTGACGGCGACGGTGACATGGATGTGTTGATTTCAGATTATTACAGCAACAACGTGCTGTTTTATGAGAACCTGAACATCAACGTGGAGTTGCCACCCTCCGCCTCCGACAATGCGGTTACCATGCTGGAAGATGGCATTTACTTCTTCGCTCCCACTGATTTCAATTTTATTGATGGCAATGCGGGAGATGCACTGAGTGCTGTTCAAATCACTGAATTGCCGAGCAACGGCGTCCTCAAACTTGGTTCAACGGTGGTCAATGGCGACCAAATCATCCAGGCCAACGAGCTTTCAAATTTGCTTTTTGACTCCGACCCGAATGAGTTCGGCGATGCTTACGCCAGTTTCAAGTTCCAGGTGTCAGACGGCAGTCTTTGGAGCCAAGACGATTATATCATGACTATCAACGTCACCGCTGTCAACGATGCGCCAGTTTCTCAGAACGCAGAAGTGACTGGGGCGAAGAACATTCCGTTCTTCTTTGAGGCAGCAGACTTTCCGTACACCGACGTGGAAGGTGATGCATTCAGTGGCATCAACATCCTCACACTTCCAGTAAAAGGCAGCTTGAATTTGGGTGGCAATGCCGTCACAGCAGGCCAGAATCTCACTGCCGCAGAGGTTGGGTCCCTGACCTTCACGCCACTGCCGGGTGAGTTTGGTGCAGCCTACGCCAGTTTTGATTTTCAAGTGACCGATGGCAGTGCATTTTCAGTAGCTACCACCATGACCATCAACGTGCTGGAAAGCTCTGCCAACGGAGACCGTTTGCTCCAAGCTAATGTGACACTGTCGCCGAACCCAGTTGCCGATGTGCTGAATTTACGATTGGTATCTGAGGCACCACTTGGCCAGTTGAGCATCGAGTTGTTCGATGCAGTTGGGCAGAAAATAGTGTCCAATCAACTGGACGCAAACACACAAACATTTGATTATAAATTAAATACCGCCAGCTTGGCATCAGGTTTTTACTTCGTAAAAATAGAAGCCAACGGCAAATCCTTGATGAAGAAGTTTGCCAAAAACTAAGTTGTTGCAAAAGCAAAATGGCCGGGTGGTTGCTACCACTCGGCCATTCTTTTTTCAGGCAAACTACTTTTCTCAGCGTTTCACCAAGTTGACAATTTTCTTGTCAAACGGATTCAAAGCGGTGCCCTCCACGTCCGCCTCTGCTTCGATGCGGAACTCGGATTTCACGGACTGGAGCTTTTTGGCCAGCGAAACCAGGCCACCCGTCAGGAAGTTTTTCGCTCCAAACTCATCAACGTTTGATTTTTGAAGCTGAAACGGCAGGGTAAAATCCACTGCAATCGGCTCCTCGGCTGGCACTTCGATGCGCTTTTTCAAGGTGATTTCACCGAGCAAATACTCGTCCACCAGTTTTTCTTGACCACGGCCTCGGCTGTATTTTTCAACCATTTTCAACTTGACCGATTGCACCACCTGTGGGTTTTTCGAATGGAAAACCAGTTGACCGCTAATTGCACCAACCTCTTCGAAGGCCATTTCGGGTAGCACCAGCTCCACTTTTACCCCCTCGATACCCAGCCATTTTTTTACTTTTCCAAACATAGATTAGTTGGTTGCAGGTACTTGGTTCCGGGTTTCAGGCAGGTCAATTGAATGTAACCAGAAACTAGAAACCGTAATTTCACA
>CAYTZS010000138.1:6562-14713 GCA_964442355.1 uncultured Saprospiraceae bacterium
GGTGCCAGCTTTTGTTGAGCGGCTTCAGCCAATTTTCTTCCAACTCGCCTTTTGTCTTGACCAAATTATCAAAAACAAGGGTTTCGTCACTGATTTTGCCTTCCTGGTAGAGCTGCGAAAACTCCTCGCTAGAAGCAGTTTTTACCCCATCGCCGTCCTTCCAAGCAAAGGTCATCCGGTCGAAAAGTTCGATGCCGAGTTGCTGCTCGACTTGCTTCAAAAAATGGACGCTTTTGTCAATAGAGCAGCCACTTGCATCTGCTTGGCCTTCATCCACAGCCAACAGGATGAAGCGGTCGTGGAGCACATCGCCATGCGCACGCAATTGGCGATTGTGGCTCACCCAGTTCTGCGCAAATTGGTTGACGACCGTCCGAAGGGCTGGAACGGTTTCCGTCGAAAATGGCTTGTCTGATTGATAAATCCACACCCTCGTTTCAGGGGGGAACTGCTCAAAATTGTTCATACAATGCTATTTTTTGCGAAAATACTAAATCGCCGCAAGCACTTCGATGGCTTGGTCAATTTCCGCTTTTGTATTGAAATAATGTGGGGAAAGGCGCAATGCCCAGTTCACGCCTTTTTCCGTGAAGTCAATCTGCGCGTTGATGGTCGTTCCGATGCCCGCATTGATGTTGGCATTGTCCAATGCTTTTTTCACTTCGGTTGGATTTTTTCCCTCGAAAAAGGCCGTGACGATGCCGCATTTTCTGGCTCCTTTGTCCAACACACGAACGCCCGGCAAGCTCGAAAGTTGAGTTCGTGCATAGTCGGCAAGTGTTGTCACTGCACGTTCAATTGCTTCCAAGCCAAGATTATTGGCATAATCAATCGCCACTTTCGACCCCAGCAAAAGCGCATAGTTTTTTTCCCACTGTTCGAAGCGTTTGGCTGATTTTTCTTGCTCATAATGGTCTGGGGCTACCCAAACACCACCCGCCATGTCCGGGAAAGCAGGCTCAAACCCTGCGCCCAACGCCAAGTCGGAAACATATAAGAAGCCTGCACCACGAGGGCCCCGAAGCCATTTGCGGGTGGTGGCACTGAGGAAGTCGCACCCAATTTTAGCTACATCGAGCGGCATTTGGCCAGCCGACTGGCAGGCATCCACGAGGTACCAGATGTCTTGCTCACGGCAGAGCTGACCAATGGCCTCCACATCCTGCACCAAACCAGAATTGGTGGGTACATGCGCTACGGCCACGAGTTTGGGCTGGTGGGCGTTTATCAGCTCCTTCATGGACTGTGGGTCAACACCGCCCTCTGGTAGTTTTTCTGCTCGCAACAGCTTGATTTTCAACCTTTTTTGCAAATACAAGAAGGCAATTTGGTTGCTCACGTAATCGTCGTCAGTGGTCAATAGCACGTCCCCCGGCTCAAACGGGATGGACGATAACGCCCGAAAATAGGCATCGGTGGCGCTGGTGGCGTAAGCAAGGTTTTGCGGTTGAGTATTGAGCAAGCGGGCAGTCGAGTCGTAAAATCCGGCAAAATCAGTGGCATGTTTCGCAGCCACCTCGTAGCCGCCGTGAAGTGCTTCTTCTGCCAAATATTCCTGCACAGCTTGGATGACAGGCGATGGTTGGAGGCTGGCACCTGCGTTGTTCAAGTGGTTGTGCAAGGCACAGCCAGGTGTGTCGTTGCGGAGTGTTTGAACATCCATTTTCAAATATTGGCTGGAAAAAACACCATTGGCAAGGTTCAATTTGAGGCTCATTTCTTCCGAACCACAAAACCTTTCCCGACGGAGTATTTCGATTTCTTAAAAAGAAAATAATCCAAGTGGATGAGCGCATCGGTGAGGAAAATCAGGGCAGGTTCATTCACCGAAGGGCGCAGTTTCACTTTTTTTTCAGCTTGACCAGATACGTTCCCCGCATTTTCCTTGAACAACCGCTGAATCATGCCCGTCCAGTACATTTCTAGGAGTGCAATGAAGTAGCCGCTCAGGTTTTTTTCCTCCAAAACCTCCAAGCCGTACTGCTCCGCCCACTGCCGAAATGCAACGGGGTCAACGAGGTATTCGTGCCCGAAAGCATAAGCCCCCTGAGCGATGGCCCGTCTCCCCAGCAGCCGATTGATGGGATCGTAGGTCCACGGAAAATTGATTTGCGGAAATGTGATGAACGCCAACCCGCCCGGTGCGAGCACCCTGGCTATTTCTTCAGTCATCCGCTGCGGCTTGCCGACGTGTTCCATCACATCCACGCTGGTGAGCAGCTGGAAACTGTCGTTGGAGAAGCTGAGATTGAGCGCATCTTCGATTTGGTAGGCAAGATTGGAAACCGACTCGTTCATTTGCTTTGCAAAAGAAATATCGTTCTCGTTGATGTCGCAGCCAACGAGCTGCTGGCAATAGTTGGCTATCATCGGGTCGTAATCGCCTTCGCCTGTGCCGAGGTTCAGCGCCTTTGCGAACGTCCGATTTTGACCAAATTTCTTCAAATTCTCACGAATGAAAAGATATCGGTTGCGGTATGTCGGAAAAAGGAGTTTGTAATTCATGATTTTGAAAATACCAAGATTACAAATTGGTCATTGCATCCCGGATGGCCTTGGCATTGCCAGGATTGTTTTGTTGTTCATACGACTGAGCCAGACGCTCGTAAGCATTCTTGATTGAACCCAGCATGTCCTTGTCGAGCTTAAGGGTCTCTTGGAACGTGCTGGTAGCCCCGGAAATATTACCTGAATACAACTCACCCAAACCTTTGTAAAACAGGTTGGAGGTGTTCCCCGGTGCAACTTCGTTAGCTTTTGATGCAGCAACGATTGCCTCTTGGGGTTTACCAAGGCTGAGTTGGGCCATTGCCAATTTGAGCCATGCCATTTCGTTGTCGGGGTACTGTTCCACTTCTTTTTGGAAAAAGGTAATAGCATTTGCTAGGTCTTGCGCCGCAAACAGTCGCTCACCCTCAAAAATGGCTCCGCCACCCTGTTCAATCGAAGCTAACGGCACGCCATTCGCCGTCACGGCATGAATGCTGCGCTTGTTTGGCCATGTTTTGGCCCTCAAATGTGCCCCCTTGATGTAGCGGGACGGGAAAATGCCATAATCCCAAGGTTTCTCGTAGCGGCTTCCAAACTTGACGTAAACAACTTTGACCTTCCCATTGAATTTTTTGTCCACGTAAGCCCTAGTCACGTAGGAAAACGAAGTTCCAATCGTCACCGTGTCGTTCATGGTTGGGCTGATTTTGCCTTGCTGTTCCAACCAATCAATGGCTGGTTTTACGCTCAAGCCCCAGTAATCGGTTTCGAAATTGCCGAATGCACCACTTATGCCACCAGCAACCGGATTGAAGTAAACATAGGGCAGCTTGGCATTGCGTGCGATGAAGACCGCTGGCTCGGCCATGAGCAGCACAATAACAGCATAAATGGCATACTTTCCTGCCTTATTTGCTGCAAAAAGTTGTTCCAATTCCAAGAAAAATAGCGCTGCTACAACTGCCATTGTTGGGTAAACGAAGGTCAAGTGACGCCAACCATCGTGCAGGATGCTATCCTTGTAAATAATGTAAAACAACGGGAACAATGCTGCAAAAACTGCCATGAATACTGGCAGTGGTTGGTATTTTTTGAAGAATTTGCCCAAGAAAACCATGCCGCCGAGGAAACCGACCAAGGTGAACAAAGGGATAGTCCGCCAAATCCATTCCAGCGCATAGTTCCAAGGAGTTTGGTCTGACATGAGGTTTTCGCCTTTGAAAAGCACCCGGATTTTCACACCCAATTTTGAGAATTCGCCGAGTGCCTCCAGTGGGTGGCTAATAGGTGATTGCAGCGCATAGGGCCAAAAAAGCAGTGCCAAAACATAGCCAGCAGCAGCTGCAACAATGCTCCAAGCAGCATATTTTCCGACTAATTTGGTGTCCGTCGTCAAGCCTTTTAGGCCATTTTTCATCAAAAAATCCAGGCCAGCAAATAAGAAAAGGAATGCAACAAGTATCAAACCGCCAGCTCGTGTACCAATCGCTAGGCCAATACCAAGCACAATACCCAATGCCGTTTTCCAATTTGGAATGGGCATTTTTTTAAAGAAAATCGCCATGTAGTAAAGTGCGATGGCGTATCCAGCTGCAAATGGGATGTCTTTTGGGTTCATCATTGAGTCGCCAAGGAAACGAGGCGAGAGGAACATAAACAGCAACGTAAGTATGCCAGCCCGCCAGCCCGCAATTTCTTTGGCCAAAAGCGCTGTGAAAAGCATGGCCAAAAAACCAAAAATGGCATTGAAAAAATGGCGCACAGTATGGTACGATGCATCGGTCACTTCGTATCCGAGGGCCTTGTTCGCAAAACCAGTCACGATGTCGAAAAAGCCACCGTAAAAATGCATTTTGCCTTTTTCGATGTAGAGGGCGGAAGAGTCGGCGCCCATCGTCGAGTAGTAGTTGACCAATTTGGTAGAATAGTCGTTTTGGTACTCATCGTCGCCATTGATGCCGCTACCAATGGCCAACACAATGGTTATCAACAAGATAGCTGCACTGACACCCATAAAAACCTTTTTGTATAGGGCGTCGTTTTCGGTGGCCGTACTGGGCCTATCCAGTGAAAAGGGGTGGCTGGATGAATTTTTTTCAGTAGAACTGCGACTGGACTTGACTGGTTTCTTACTCATTTTTTATTCAAATTTTGGCGGCGCAAGGTAGTCAAAAACGTGGTTTTATTAGCTAACCCACCAATATGTCCATTGTAGTTTATGCCAGCATCAAATCGGCGGGTTTCATTGAGTTTGTAAAAGCGTCAAGCATCAAATCAAATGCAAGGAAAGCATGAAAACCCCAAAAAGTGCAAGGTTGTAAATGCTCCAAGTTTTCCAATCAACATAATCATCTGGGGAGATTTTCAGTACTCGCCAGTTGTACCAAATTAGCACTGCCCGGTCAACCATAAACGCTGCAACGGCAGCCCATGCCACGCCTATCAGGCCAAACGACTTGCCCCACCAGAAGCTCAAAACAATTAGCACAGCTAGCTCTACCAAGGCAGAAATGGTGAGTACAAAGTTCTTCCCAGCGGCCATTGTGACCACTTGCGGCAACAGGATGCGACTGGTCAGCAGCAAAGTGAAAATATTGAAAATCCGGGCAGACTCCCTGAAGTCAGCATTGAAAAAAAAGGGAAATGCAAACGGCGCCACCAGCATGGACAACATACTCAAGGGATACAGCCAACGAGACAATTTCCGAGTCTGCGACTTAATTCTCTCTAAGCCAAGGGATTGATTTTCAGCGAGTTCTGGTGTGAGCGCAGTCACTAAGGCACCCACCATCAACACTGCAAGTGGCAGCTCCCGAGCGCCATATCGAAAAACAGCGAATGCTTTTTCATCTTCAAAAAGCAGGGAAACGGCGAGGCCACTGACATACTCAGAGCCTTTGCCGATAGCCGCAAATAACAACAATGGCCAGACCAGCGGCAGGTATTTTTTCAAAAAAATTGGGTCAAACTGCCATTCAGCATTCCGAACAACAACCACTAAGCACCAAACGAATTTCACCATCGCCCAGAGCACCAGCCCCATCATGGATTCACGCAGGGAAAAATGGAGGAAGATGGGGGCCACCACCAGTATCAGTTGCAACCCAAAGCTCACCATGCCGAACACGACCAGTTGACGATATTTGCCCAGCAACATGTAAAAGATATGGAGCAAAAAACTGGGGGCATTGAAAGCAATGAACAGCGCCAAAATGTTCAACAGCGGCAATTGAGCGAAACTCGTAAGTCGTTGACTGACAGGTGCTTGAAACAAGAAAAGCAGCACTCCTGTGGCGAATCCGGCGAGTGAAAACAGCAAAAAGACATTGAAAATCGCACGTTTTTGTGCAGATAGTTCGAGCTTGTTAAAGACCTGAAGGAGCGCATTTTGGCCGCCGACTATCCAAAAAAAACTGACAAGACTGGCCACAAACATCAAAGCCTCGTACACCGAAACCAACGAGGTGGGTAGCCCAGCTTTCACCAACAACATCCCAATCAAAATGGCCGTGCCGAACTGTATGACCTGGAAGATTTGAAGGGAATTTATTTTGTTGATTTTAAGCATTTAACCAATTGAAAATCAATTACTTAATTCAACTTCCCTTTCGTGGAAAACCACCCCATATTCTTTCAACTCCTCTAAAACAGGCTCATAAATTTCCTTCGTGACTGGGATGTTTACACCAGTAGTGATGATTCTTTTCGTCATCAAAAATTTGGCAAAAATGCCCAACGGGAGCCCAACCAACCTAGACATGGCAGTGTCTTCGGCGTCCACTCCCTTGAGTGCCATCGTGGAGGTTAGGTGGTATTTTTTGCCAGCCAGCTCGTATTCAAACTCGTGCTGCATCAGGATGAGGTCTTTGTCCTTTGGTGCCAACTTCCATTTCTCGAGCAGTAGTTCTTCTAAAATCAATGCGGGCGAGGCGTTAGGAGTGCCGATTTTTTTCTTGCTGAAAAGCCCAAGCCAGTCCAGTTTTTTCATCACGGGCGAAAATTCCGATTCACCCAGCATCTCGGCCACTCGCTCCTTGACAGAAGCACTTGGCTTGCCAGGTTTGCTCAAAAACGCCTCCATCAGTTCGTGATACGTCAACTTGTCGGAGTCCATGATGGGGTAAGTGCCATCCGTGAGGCCAATCTGCACCAATGCGTGCCAAGCATCGCAAAAGCCTCGGTAGCGGATGGTGCCTCGTGACAGCGTTGGGATGTCATCGAGCCCGTAAGCCTCTCGGTAGAGCAGCGAATCACGGTTGGCATACACCTCAAACTGCTCGTCGTAGCCGGGTATGTCTATCAGCTTGTATTCCTTGAAAAGTCGGTTGTAGGGGATGTATTTGAACTTACCGTTTTCGAGGTATTGGGCCGTTCCTTGGCCTGCTTTCACCACGTTGCGGGGATTCCAAGTGAACTTGTAGCGCCAAGGGTTTTGCTTCAGGTTTTCGAGTGCGATGAGGCCACCAGCATTGGAACTGAAGGCCGTGATTTTGCCACCCTTTGCTTTGATTTCGTCAATTTTTTGCATTGCCGACATGTGGTCGATACCTGGGTCGAGGCCCATTTCTCCCATGAAAATCAGCTCTTTGTTGCGGAACTCGTCGCTCAGTTTATAGATGTCCTTGGAAACATACGAGGCCGTGATGAGGTGCTTGTTGAGGTGGATGCAATCGTAAGCAACTTCCACGTGCATGTGCGGTGGAAGCAGCGAAATGACCACATCGGCACGGGAAATCAGCCCTTGCCGCTCCTGCGATTTGGAGGCATCGAGGTACACGCCTCGGCCATTTGGGTGGCCGCCAACTTTGCGGGTAGCTGTCTCCAAATCGGCATCGGCCACTACGACCGACCAACCGTGTTCCTTGGCATTTTTCAAGACATATTGAATGCACGCATTGGCAGAACGACCTGCCCCCAAAATCAAGATGCTCTTCATTTGTTAAGCTGTTTAGAGGGTTTAGTAAAATTGGAAAGTACAGAAAACAGCTTTTTGCCCTAATTTTCTTAATCTTCACAACCTCGTAAACCCCCATTTTCAAACGGGCGGCAAGTTACGCATTCAGGCAAAATTCGGGGCGGTGATAAAAGCGCTTCGATTTTTGTGATATTGCGCTGGAATTATCCAGCTTCCATGAAAAAATGCACCATTCACACCCACTACGAGCAATTTGACTCACCTGACGAACTAGCAGAAAGCGACCGGGAATTGTTGTTTTTGGCTAAAAAATCGCTCGAAAACTCCTACTCCCCGTACTCCAACTTCAAGGTGGGGGCAGCGGTTTTGCTCCGCAATGGGCAATTGCTCGGCGGCAGCAATTACGAAAACGCCAGCTACCCGCTCTGCATTTGTGCCGAACAGACTGTAATCACCACTGCTGCCAATCTACATCCGGGGGAGGCCCCCATTGCGCTCGCAGTGGCCATCCGCAACCCCAAACAGGTCATTGACCGGCCCGGGTTGCCCTGTGGCGCTTGCCGTCAAGTAATTTGTGAAACGGAGGTGAAGAACAAACAGCCAATCCGTGTAATTTTGCAAGGCGAAACTGGGCCAATTTTTATTTTCGAACATGGACTTGACCTGCTCCCGTTGGCTTTCGACAAAACGTTTTTGTGAAGCTCCGTAAACCATTCATTGAACTATGTACAAATATATCCTCAAGC
>CAYTZS010000139.1:0-5340 GCA_964442355.1 uncultured Saprospiraceae bacterium
ACCTGAGCTACCACATAGCCCATCTTGGCCAAGCGGGTACACATTTCTACGGCTATGGAGTCGTACCTAGTACCTGTTGTACTGCCGTTGTTCGGGTTAGGGAGGAAGTTGCCAGTGCGGAAGTAAAGAATCAACGGCCTGTTGGTCTCAGTATCGCCACTGGGGGTATAGATATCCATCACCAATGGCTGCTTGGTGGTGTGCCCAGTAACAGGCACGGTCAATACGGTAAAGTTAAAACCATAGACGACATTGGTCTGTACGTCCACGTCCGAGAAAACTTCGGTTAGGTAGCGTTGGGCTTGCACTTTGTCGGCAGCAAATGCCATAAATGCAAGCATAACAATGGTAAAGATTTTTTTCATAGTTGAAATTTTGAAAAATTGTAAAAATGTAAACCACTGCTGAGTGACAAAAACCTTCTGAGACTGATGAGCACTAAGCATTATCTTACTTCTTTTTGAATTCGTAAAGCAATGAAATATAAGCCAACCTGCCAATGCGTGGGCCTCCATAAGTCTGGAACTGCTTGTTGTTCAAGAGGTTTGAAGCACCAATTTTGACAGTAACTTCTGGCTTTTTGAAGTTGTAGTTTACCTGGGCATCTACCAAGTCGTAGGTGGGTATGAAGCCAGTGAACTGTGGAGATCCTTCAAACAAAAATCCTTGAATCCATTTGTAATTGACATTGAACCCAAAGTTTTTGAAGCGACCAATTGGCACATTTCGGCCTGAGACCCCAACATTGAATTTATGCTCTGGTGTATTGAATGCCGGAACAATGGGGTCGTCCTTGAATTCCTTGTTCAACTTGTTCCATGAGTAATTACCCGAAAACTGGAAGTAATTGGCAAAATAGTAACTTAAGCCAACTGAAAGACCTTGAGTGGTAACCGTGTTGGTAGAGTTGGCAGCATATCGGTAAACTTGGATATCCTCAGGAAGCCCTGCCGACCCGAAAGTTGCCTCAACCCCAATGTTGAAGCCCAAAAAGTCTTGGTAAATACTGTAATAGTATCCTGCATCGAGGTAAAGGCTGTTGAACAAGGTTGTTCGGTAGCCTATTTCAAATGTTTTTACTTTCTCAGGTTTGACTCCAGCAATGCTGAAAATTTCAAGGGTATCAATGTTGAGTGTGTTGATGTAATTTCCGAAAGACTCAATGGTGAAAATCGAATCAACACCGTTGAGGTTTCCTGCCAAAACAGCCCTGCCCACATTGAGTGAAAGGTACTGGTCAGTTAAGGTTGGGTTACGAATAGCGGAGGAGAAAGATAACCGTAGGTAGTTACTGGCCTTAGGCTTAAAAACAAGCGACGCAGCTGGGGAAGGCAACCATTCGAAATTCTGGTTTTTATCAAGCCTGAATGTAGCGCTAGCAGTTAACTTATCATTCAATAATTTCTTTTGGGCACCTGTGTAAAACCCCACTTCTGAGTTGGTGATTTTCACATCTGCTGTATCGTAAAAGATGGTTCCATCCGAATTTGGAGCGTACCGCCTAGCGCTGCCTCCAACCTTGATAAAGTCCACAAATGTAGGGTTGAATGTGTACTCCCCTTGCACATGGGACAAAGCTGATTTATCATAGAACTTAGTCCCTCTTTCGTAAAAGTTCGACTTTGCAGCGGTTATTCGCTTGAATTCCTCTTTAAAACGGTCAGTTCCTGGCTCATAAAAATCAACCGAAGAACCAGTGTTGCCCAAGTTTGCCACAGCTTGAGCCAACTGGTGCCAAGCCGTCAATGAATCAGCGTATTGTATTTTCCAATCTTCGGCAGCCTCATAATCATAAGGCAGTATCATTCCATTTTCAATTACAATTTTGGGATACTCCAATGAATTGATTTTGGGGTCTATGTTGTCCCGCCAGTAGTTGACATAGTCTTTTGACCACTCCACATTGGACTTAGCGTTTTGCTGCAAACGAAGTGCAGTGAAATAGGGGTCGTAGGAATTACCAGCGTCGTCCCTTGTATAATAGGCACGCAAGAAAAATTTATCTGCCTTCCTGATTTCTGCCTTGGTCTGGAAAAATCGAATGTCTTTGAGCGAAAAACGGTTATCGCCTTGATAAACGGTGGTGCCCTGACTAAAACTTGAACCCAAAATCAACTCAGGGGAAGCCTCCGCCGAGCTAGGCTTCAATCTCCAGTGAAGAACTGCGTTGGATTTGAAGTTACGTGTATTGTAGTTGACAACATCCTTTTCACGATAACCCGTCCGGTGCCATTGTCCAATGGCAAGCGGGGACAACCAAGGACTTGCTTTTCGAAGGTCCATGTTTCCGTTGTACTCATCACCATAAATATTGACTGCATCGTAACCTCCGGGATTGTCAACGCCTGTGTTTGTGTTGTAAACAGGATCGTAGTTATCTGCCTGCCAGTCATCGGCACGGAGGTAGGAGAGGTTCAGTTTGTAGCCAAAAACATCTTGTCCAGCTTTGTTATTGATAGCATCCGCCCAGCGAACGGCAGTTTCCAGCATGTTTCGCTCACCCCCTTTTACCATTGCAGAAAGACCCTTGTGATAAAATGGGCTTTTGGTTTCCATGCTGATTACGCCGTTGAAGGCATTTGGACCGTAGAATGCAGAACTGGCGCCCTGCACCATGTCCACTTTCATCACGTCCAGTTCGGAAGAGCCAAGGAAGTTGCCAAGCGAGAAATTCAAACCTGGCGCTTGGTTGTCCACCCCGTCAATCAGCTGCAACGAGCGGACTGGACTGGTGCTGTTGAATCCTCTTGTGTTGATGATTTTGAAACCGAGGCTCGCAGCGGTCAAGTCAACACCCTTCAGCGAGCCAAGACCATCGTAAAAATTGTCAGAAGGAGTTTCCTTGATGGCCAACAGGTCGAGCGATTCAACGGTTAGCGGTGATGCTTTTTGTTTTTCAGAGACCCTTTGCCCAACTACCTCGACTGTGGCTGTGGTGATGGCCACTTCTTGCATCTTTATTTTAAGGCGCTCTGAGGTATTGGTTATTTCAATGACTTGGTCTTCGTAGCCAGTGTAAGAAAAGGTGATTTTGACGGGCAACTGACCATTAATTCGAAGCTCGAAACTACCATCGTAATCGGTTACGGTTCCCTCACTAGTCTCCACGACGAAAACGCTGGCACCTATCAATCCTTCACCACTGTTTGCGTCTTTGACCTCCCCCTTAATCACTACCTGCGAAAACAAAGGAAAGCTAAATACGAGAAGTATTAACAGAATTAGATTTTGTAGTGTTTTGTTCATACCAATAGTTTAAGCACACGAATAAGCTACGCCATTGAAAACTGACGCCAATTTAGCTATTTTTCAAAAACTGCCTCTGCTTTGTTAATTATATGTCCTAAGCCATCATCTCAGTAAACTATCGAGGACAAAAAAACAACTCTTGCCTGTAAAAAGAACTGGAAATTTCAGTAGGGATTACAAAATGGTGAGTATGGCAAAGCCAAGCCCGGCACTGATGGCCAATAGCTTTCTCCATGAAATGTAGTGGTGGCTTGAGCTGTCCATCTCAAACAAGATTACAGTAGAAATATGCAGCAGAGAACCGATTACGAATCCAATTATCTTCACTTGCATTGACTCCGGCACCACGAACATGCCTGCCAACCAAGCACCAAGCGGCGACATGGCAGAAAACAGGAAAAGACAAACCCAAATCCAATGTCGCTTCAACTTGCTGATTATCAACAAGAAAACTAGGGCAAATGCTGCTGGAATATGGTGCAGGACGATGCCGTAAAGCAAGTGATTCTGTGAATGGGTATGGCCTCCGTGCTGCACCTCGTGCATCTCGCCATAATAACTGAGCGGAATCCCCTCGACGAAAGCATGTACGCACAACCCAAACATGACAGAAAAGACAAACCCCGCAGAAAGGCTGTGTGGTGCGTGAATATGACCATGCTCCACGCCCGCAGACAATTGTTCCAAAAGTATTTGGACAAAAAAACCAAGCAGCACAAATAGCCCAGCATTGCTTTGGCCACTGCTAAAGACCCAAGGCATCAGGTGTAATACCGCAATGCCCAAGATGTAGGCCCCACTGAACGACAACACGATTTGCAGCAGCCCCTTGCGTTCCTTTGGAAATAAAAAGCCCGTGCTACCGCCCAAAAAGACAGAACCAAACAGCAGTATGAACTCCCAAAATTGCATTGCAGCGTTTAAGATTATCTATTTTACTCCACTGGTTCTAGGCTGAACCCCTGCAGCAAATTGGATTGCATCAGATGAACGCCCCACCCTATCAATGTCCCAAGCATTGCGCCAGCGAACACATCCAAGGGGTAGTGAACACCCACGTAAACTTGCGCAAAAGCTATTGCGGTTGCCCAAAAGACCAACGGCAGCTTCAGCCATTTGAAAAGCCGGCCCAATGCCAACATCATATAAACTGCAACCCCAAAATGGTTGGCCGCATGGGAGGACGGGAAGCTGAACCCGCTGCCACAGGGCACCAACAGGTTCATATCTTTTTCCGGCTCTAAAACCTTGCACGGGCGCAGCCGCTGAACAGACTTTTTTATCACTTGGCTGCTCATTGTATCCGTCAATGAAACAACCACGATTAGCGCTATCACGGCACACAGACCTTTGAGCTTAAAGTTGATGAGCAAAAAACTTGCGATGAAGACATAAAGCGGTACCCAAACATACTTGTTGCGAAGCAGGGGCATCAGCCAATCAAAAAACAAGTTGTGGCAACCAGTGTTGACCAAGTGAAAAAGATACTCATCAAAATGAAGCAGGTCAGTCATCTGAACTGTTCACCTAGTCGTTGGAATCGACAGGACCTTTTTTCATCTCCTTTCCGTACACCTGCTCGGTCAAGTCTTTAGAAATGGCAGATTTCGTGATGCGGATATAGGATTTTGTGCCTACCTCAAGGGTCACGATGTCGCCTTCAAGCTTGGTGATGCGACCCAACATGCCACTGGCCGTGACAACTTCCTGGCCCTTTTCCAAACTGGTGGTGAAGTTATTCTGTTCCTTTTGCCGCTTGGCCTGTGGGCGGATGATGAAAAGCCAAAAAACCAAAATGATGGCTGCAAAGAACAGCATTTGAATCATGCCAGCATTGCCGCCAGCCGCTTGTAGGAAAATAAGTGTTTGCATTTTATAGACTTGTTGAATGTTTGTTTATCAATCGGGTTTTGGTTTTGAAACAGCATTTGAATCCACGCTTCAAATCCAACACACAAAACCGCTTCAACCCTTTTTGTGGACAATCCCTTTGACAAATACCTTGGTGACCGAAGGGTAGGTATTGGCCGTGATGATAACAGGTTTTTCCTGAAATTCAGACTTGCCCTTGGTATTGAACTCCACCTTTAT
>CAYTZS010000139.1:5350-14548 GCA_964442355.1 uncultured Saprospiraceae bacterium
GCTTTGCCCTGGGGCGATTACGTCTTTCGGCCAGTCAGGAATAGTGCAGCCACAGGTTGAATGGGCATTTTGGATGACCAACGGCACCTTTCCCGTATTGACGAATTTGAAATCATGCTTGATGACCGCTCCTTCATCCACTTCACCGAAATCAAAAATGGCACTTTCGAACTCCATCTTTGCCACATTCACCGTATCCACAGTGCCATCTGCACTGATTGGACTTCGGATGATGGAGCTGATTTTGCCTTCCGTTTGAATTTCCTCCAGCGACTTGCCCGGAGCTGCTGAATCAGTCTGGCAGGCGGCAAAGCCAATCACAATCGCCAAAGCGGCTAAAAATGTCAGTTTTTTCAGCATCTTTTTCATAGCTAAACTTTTTAAAGCTGGCAAATGTAAGCCTAACACTGTCATTCAACCAACATAAAAGCAAACATACCTGATGCTCTTCTAAATTTGCGGCCTACCGACTACGGCAGGTAATGTAAAAACTCCAAACATGCGCATCTTTTTGGTTGGATTCATGGGCGTTGGGAAAACTTATTTGGGGCGGGCACTGGCCGAAAGCCTCGGATTCCATTTTGTTGATTTAGATAAATTGATTGAAAATCGGACGGGGATGTCCGTGTCCGCCATTTTCCAACAGTTTGGCGAGCCTGCATTTCGGCAGATGGAGGCCGAAAGCCTCCGCAGCTTGACCGACTTTTCGTCAGCCGTTGTGGCTACTGGCGGAGGTGCCCCCTGTTTTCATGACAACATGGCCTGGATGAACGAAAATGGTATCACCGTTTACCTCCACGCTACCCCGGTACTCCTCGCCGAGCGACTCCAACATGAAAAAGCAGTCCGACCGCTTTTGGCCGATGTGCCTGACGAAGAGCTTGGCAATTTCATTGAAGCAAAAATCTCAGAACGTGCCAATTTCTATGAAAACTGCCAAATCCAATTCGACGTCCCTGCAAATGGGCAAGACGGAATTGACGCTTTGACGAAGTATTTGAGCCGCTTTTTTCCAAAAAATAGCTGAACGCTAGCGCAATTAACCACATCACAATTTTTTAAATCAATATGGATTTTTATTTATACAATAATGGATTTTTATTTTTATAATAAAACAGAAATTACATTGGTTTTCTAGAACACAGATTGGAACAACTCGAATATTTAACCAAATCACAATTTAATAAAAATCAATTTTAACATGTCACAAGAAACCTAGATTTCCGCTCAAAAACCTAGCAAAACAGGCATGTTCGAAGCCTTTAATTTAAAATTTGGTAACATTTTTGTACAAGTTAATGCGTCTTCTTAAATAAAACCTTTCACAGGAATATGCAGGCTCGAAAGCATTGCCTGAAAATAATCTCCAACTTCTATGCTCGCTTAAAATAGGCTTGCGAGTTCAAAAATATTCAACAACTTCAACTGGGCACAAAGGCACGAGAGGGCAGTTTAGTTCTATGTCGAACACACTAGCTCCTTGACTTAATAAGAAAAGCACGGCATTTTCGAATGTCTCTAAATAGTTCCATTTGGCCATCAGGGCCGATGGCACGTGCAAAGAAGCATAACCCGGAAGTTGTTCGTTGCGAGTTGCGTCTGGTCGTTTGCTGCCCCCTTCGCCCCCTGGCAGCTACCCCTGGTTGTCGAGTTTCCCCCCGACAAGCAATCGGCCTGCAATTTTCAACAACAACTTTCTTTTTTATGCGACTTGAAGGAGGGCAGGTAGTTTCAGCATCTCGTCTTTTATCATCCTGAGTTTGAAACCGATAAAATTATTAGAGCGCCTCAAAGGAATTTGTGGCACGTGAAGAACTTACCTTAAGCCTTTTTTCATTTTTCAGCAAGGTGTGATTGCACCTTGCTTTTTTATTTTACGATGGGCTCAATTGCCCTGATTTTCCAATTTCGCAGGTCGTTTTTGGTCAAGCTGCTCTTGCCTACCCAACTCTCCATTTCTTTGCTGGCCTCCGCCGCAGAGTTGTAGATTTCCCCAGCGTAAACTAAGTACCCATTCGTATCTTCGGTGAAGCATGATTTGAGCAATGCAGCTGCAAAAACGCCTTTGCCCCGAATGAACTTGACCGTGGACGCCGCAACCGAGTATTCGCCAATTTCACCTACTTCCACAATGTATTTTTTGCCATCGAAATTATAGAAACGAGAGCAATCATAAAGAATATCAACCACTCCACCCTTGGCTGTCAGTTCGTCTTGCAGTGCCGACCTCCTGCTATTTTCTGCGACTGCATCTTGGGGTGATGCTTCCTCAGATGTTATCTTTTCCTGTGGCTCAAGGTTCCAAAAACGCTCAGCTTCTTTGTCTTTTTTCCGCTTGGGCTTTGACGACGAGTCAGGCAGGTAGGTATCCGGCTCTCCAAGGTTGTTGGATTTGGATTTGGCAATTTCTGTTTTGTACGTTTCACTGTCCACCAGCTGATAGGCAGGGTTTTCTAATTCCTTGGTGAAAATGACCGCCAACAATGCAAAACTGCCAATCAAAAGTCCAATCTGGGTGTGGGTGCTTTTCCGATGCCTCAACACCGACTTGTTCTTCTTTGTGCCACCGAGCAGGCTGGGCAGGATGTCCAATCGGCCACTTTGTTCGATTTCTTGTATTTTCTTTTGGGTCAAAAAATCAACCCGCTGCCGCTTGCCAACGAAGATGTCATGCCTGCTGGGGGTGATGATGATTTTAGGGTCAAGGTTCTTGTCAACAGTTAGCAAGCCGATGCCGTTGTACACACACTGGCTTTTCAGCTCACGAAGGAATTTATCGTTTTTATCCTCAAAAACATCGGTTGCGAGCGCAATCCACTGTTCGTCGGCATAGTATTTCTTGAACTGCTCAACAGCGTAGATGTAGCGATACCGCCTAAAATTACGGGCTACCAATTGGAAAAGGCCCAAGACGATGATGCCCAACAACAAAAGCATCGCAATCCGCTCCCCAAGTTTGGTATTGTCGAGCGCATGGATGGGGCTTTGGAGGTTGTAAAATGCCAACGCCACCATCACTAACCCTGTGACCGCAAGGCCATCCCACAGCAAAATACGATGGTCTGGCCTGAAAATCACCTCGTCTTTTGACTCGATGGAGGTGGCTTCAAATGTGGCCGAGAACAACTTCCCGTCTGGTTTTTTGAAAGAATAGAAGCCATCGGCAACGATACCTCCGACTCCCTCCAAGTCGTACTTGGCCGTCACGGGCTGGTCTTCGTAGCGCAGCCGGAACTTGTAGTAGTGCCTGAAAAAACGGAGCGCTACTTTCTTGATGATATTCTCGGTGAGTTGCTGGTCTTCCAATTTTTCGGTGGACGATTGAAGGCTATTGGTGAACTCAGAACTGGTAAATTCTTGACCGGTTTGCTAGTTCGAGGGCAAAGTTCCACAATTCACAGATGTTTTTTAAACTTTATGCAAAAACACTGCTCGAACTAGAAACCCTGATTCTTGCAAAATATTGAAAATCAATGCTTTGAAAATATCACACCAGTTTTAATTAAGCTGCTTGGCCTGTTCTAGTTGCTGCCACAATTGGACGGTTTCCACCGCCTCTTTCACATCGTGAACCCGCAACAAGCGAGCGCCTTGTTGCAAAGCGACCATGTGAAGCGCCGTGGTGCCGTTTAATGCCTGTTCGGGTTTCACACCAAGAACCTTGCAAATCATGGATTTTCGGGAAATGCCTGCCAAAATTGGCAAGTCCGTCATGCGGAAAACATGCAGGTTGTTGAGCAATTGGTAGTTGTGTGCCACGGTTTTACCAAACCCAAAGCCGGGGTCTAGCACGATGTCCTTAACGCCCAATGAACGCAGTTGACCAATTTTGGGAATGAAGAAATCGAGTACCTCCAGAGTCACATCTTCGTAAGTGGGCGCTTTTTGCATGTTGGATGGTTCGCCCTGCATGTGCATCATGATGTATGGCGTACCAAGCGAGGCCACCGTTTCAAACATCATTTCATCAAATCGGCCAGCGTAGATGTCGTTGATGATGCTCGCACCGGCGGCAACCGACTGCTTGGCTACCGCTGCACGGAAAGTGTCTACCGAAATAATGGCATGAGGGAACTGCTGGACGATGGACTCCACCACTGGCAGCACTCGGCCAAGCTCCTCCTCCTCAGAAATCAGCACAGCACCCGGCCTGCTCGACATGCCACCCACGTCAATGATGGCAGCACCTTCACTCAGCATTTTTTCCACTTGGCCGAGTGCAGCGTCGGTATTGGAATATTTGCCACCATCAAAAAAGGAGTCAGGTGTCAGGTTCAGGATGCCCATGACCACGGGCGAGCTGAGGTCGAGTAACTGGCCCCGGCAATTGATGGTTTGTTTTTCGTAAATCATTTTTATCGGTGGATGGTGGCTTCATCGCACCGCAATGTGTGCTTTGAAAACGCCGCAAGTTCCTACCTTCGGGCAAATTTTATACTAAAAAAAAGCCACACCGCTGGGCATGGCCGTAACTAACCTTCATTTAATTTGAATCAACATTGCAGCGATTCAGTTGAGAACAATACTTTTTGAAAACGGGACTAAAGCCAAACTTGCTGCCCGCTTGTTACTTTGAAACGGGCAAACGTCGCAAACCAGACAGTTTTTAAAAATCAAACCGGAAAAATGAACGGAAACATTCAACACCAGCCAGGTCAACATGCCGAATCATTCAACATCGGCAGGCTCTTGGTTTTTCTTGTCGCTGTGGGCATTTTGGGGTTCATTGTGTACCGGTACTATTTCTCCGAGGGCAGCGGCAATTTCACGAACATCCCAAAAGAGGTACAAATCAAGTACGTGCCCTCCGACTTCAAGTCGGACATTGACTACGACAACGCACTGCCCATCCTCTCAAACCCAGTGCGCTACAGCCGAGAGTTCGAGGCGCTGATTCACGACTTCAACCTGTCGTTGCTAAACCACGTTGCCAACCGCATGAACCTCTCGGACAGCCTGAAAATCAGGGTGAAGGAGGAGTACGAAAAGCACCACCCTTACATCCACCAATTGATGTTCAACGATTTCGTGGCAATGAAGGACTCCACCTCCACGCTTTACAACACTTGGTACCAAAACGAACTCACCGGAGCCGTGGAAATACTCCACGAAGTAGCCTCGAAGTACACGTGTTTTTTGGTCAACCAAATATTGGCGACACTGCTGCCTACGATGGAGGGCAAAATTTACGTTAAGGGTGAAAGCGTGAACACCCCCTGCGGCGTTGCGCTCACAGAAGGGCTGCAACCGATGATTGCCCGGCTGAAAGAACGAGCCACCGTGCAGGATTTTACGTTGGCAAAAGGCATCTTCCAAGAGCGGGTGGAAAAGGCCATTGCGGAGCTGGGAACCATGGAAATCAGGGACCGAAAAGGCATCGGCACCTCCAAACAAACCAAGGTCTTGGGCGTGGACGTGTCTTCCACCGAAATGGAAATGTCGGCCATCAGCATCCTCAAAGTGGGCTTTAAGCTCGACAAGTTTTTCGACGTGAACCTCAGCTCAAAAACGGGCATTGTGACCGTGACCTTGCCTGAGCCGGAAATCCTCAGCCACGAGGTCTATCCCCGGATTGACAAGCTCGACATCGGTTGGATGCGAGAGCTAGACCAAGCCGATTTCAACAAAAACATGGACGTGCTGCGCAAGGAGTTTCGGCGGGAGGCGCTTGAAAGCGACGTGATGGACAAGGCCAAGCAACGAGCCATTGAACTCATGGACACGATGATGACCCCAATGATAAAAGGGCTGAACAGCAAATACGAGCTGAAGGTGCGCTTCAAATCGGTCACCAGCATCCCAGCAGCGGAAAAAACAACCGCCCCTGACAATTGACGCCAGAAACTATGTGTTGCGTTGCGCAGCTGATTGTTTGGAAATAAGCCTTTTGATTAACTAGCTTTGCATTCCCATCAAGTACTTTTTGTCCGCAACATCCAATTTCTCCTCGGACAAATCGAGTTCACATCACGTCAAAAAAGCTGGGTCTTCTACTCATTTGCCACTGGCAAACTAAGCTTTGTTTACAATAAACTCATCGCCACGGCGCACTTGATTTGGTAGCAACTAGCGCTACCCGCTAACTTACTGATACATGCGAAAAGTCCGCTGGCAACAAGTCAGCGGGCTTTTCCTTAGCCCTAAAATTGGATAAATCGTGGAGTCGAGTTACCTTTAACTTCTTTTCCAGATAATCCTACCCCTATTCGGATGGTTTCCAATTGCTTAAGGACAAGTTATTGAAAAAATGTAGCTGTAACACTGAAGCAAACACTGATTATGATTCCGACGACCGTGAACAAACCTAACTTATTTGCCTCCCTCCTAATGATGCTTGGGCTCCTGCTTTTTTCAAGTAGCCTCCAAGCCCAACTGACGATTGAGTGGGACCGCACTTACGGAGGAACCGGCTACGAGGAAATGAACGCCGCACTTCCAACTTCTGATGGCGGCTATATTTACGGGGGCATCACCACTACCCGCTCCATTTCTGGCGAAATAACGCAGCACACCAAGGATACCGTGGCTTGGCCCGAACCGGAGGGCGATTTCTGGATTCTGAAAACAGATGGCCAAGGCAACCCCGTTTGGGACAAAATAATTGGCGGCTTGGCCCAAGACCGGCTCTGGTCCATTGTCGAGACGCAGGATGGCGGCTATTTGGTGGGGGGCTATTCACGCTCCGGCATCGGGGCGGACAAGACCTGGACGAACCGAGGCGAGAAAGACTTTTGGGTCGTCAAGCTCGACGGCAACGGCAACAAGCAATGGGACAGGGCCTACGGCGGCACGGGAAACGAAGAACTGCGGAAAATCATAGCACTTCCCAACGGTCAATTCTGGTTGGCGGGCTTTTCCAACTCTCCCGCCAGTTTCGAAAAATCAACTCCCGCCATCAATGGCTCTGTGGACATCTGGTCGGTCAGGATTGACGAAAACGGTACGCCACTCGGTGACTACACCTTCGGCGGCAGCGAACTCGACGAACTCTTCGATGCCTCACTTTCCCACGATGGCAACATCCTGCTCACCGGCCCGTCCACTTCGCCCACAGGCTTTAGCAAAACTGCACCTTATTTTGGCTCCAACGACATGTGGCTGGTAAAATGCTCGCCAAACGGCACCATCCTCTGGGACGCAGCATTTGGTGGAAACCGGGAGGACGTTGCCCAAAGGCTAATCTTGTCAAAAGACGGCGGCTATTTCGTCATCGGCCAATCCACCTCCGACAAAACGACAGGCAACAAAACCGCTGACCATTTTGGCAGCGACGATGCATGGTTGGTGAAGTTCACGGACACAGGCGCTGGTGTCAACATCCTTTGGGACAAATCTTTTGGTGGCAGTGCATCCGACTACGGTTATGGCGTCGTGGAGTCCGGAATCGGAAACCTCTTCGTGCTTGGCGCCTCCATTTCCCCCGCAGATTCTACGGGTAGCAACAAACTTTCGCCACCCATCGGCGGAAAGGACTACTGGGCGCTTTTTCTAGAACCAGATGGCACAATCGTCTGGGACCAATCCCTCGGAGGCTTGGGCGACGACGTGGGCACACAACTGTTCCAAGCGCACGACTACGGGTACATGCTCGGCGGCAACTCCAATTCCGACAATTACCCCCCCTATAAATCCGAGGACAACCGAGGCCCCAGTTACAGCAACGACATGTGGGTCATCCGTGCAGGCTGCGCATTCCCTGGCCCGGAGTTGGACGACCTGCCCAAAACCTGTCGAGACGACCAAATCAGCGTGGATGCGAGCATACCAGCCCCCTGCATCGGTTGCACCTACCACTGGGAGGACGGCGGCTCCGGCCCCATCCGCAGCTTCTCGCCCGATTCGACCACGCAGGTGAAAGTCACCGTCGTCCATCCCGACGGCTGCGAGTTTTCCGACTCGACCATCCTCGAAATCATACCGGGGCCAGATGCCTACCAATCGAGTATGGAGCCCGTCACCTGTTTCGGGACAAACGACGCCAGCTTTTTCATTGAGGCTGTTTCCGGCATTGCCCCACCCTACCAGTTCTCGCTGAACGGCGGCGAATGGGAGGATGTGGCCGACTACACCAACATGCAACCGGGCATTTACCACCTCGAAATCCTCGACACCAACGGCTGCAAGCTCGACACCTCGTTTTACATCGCCCAGCCAGAACAGGTGCTCGTGGAACTTGGCGACGACATCTACCTCGAATACGGCGACAGCATTCAACTCCAAGCCCTCACCAACCTGCTCGATTCCTTCAGCTTCGAGTGGGGCCAGCCAAACCTCGTTTCCTGCACCGATTGCCTGGAACCCTGGGTACGGCCACTGTACACCACCACCGTCAGCATCGAGTTGAAGGACAAAAACGGCTGCTCCGCAACGGACAACCTGCGGCTCATCGTACAGAAAACGGACGCCGTTTACATCCCCAACGCCTTTTCGCCCAACCTCGACAACACCAACGACTTCTTCACCGTCTTTGCCGACCACTCGGTCAGGCGCATCAAGTCCCTCCTCGTCTTCGACCGCTGGGGCGAACTCATGTTCGAGCACTACGACTTCCAACCCAACAAAGAACATATCGGCTGGAACGGCAAGCACCGTGGCCAGTGGCTCGACCCCGCCATTTTCACCTACTTCGCCGAGGTGGAATTCGTGGATGGCAGGGTGACGTTGTTCAACGGGGATGTGGTGCTGATGCGGTGAGGTGGTGAGTTTGGTGCGCAAGCCAAGCACTCTGCGTCAAGTACCAAACCTTGTAGGTACTCCGTCGTTGGCCCAGATTGCAGCCATGCAGTTTTCCCTGAAAACGAAACGGGTTTCGTCGAAAACAAAACGACTTCCAAGCCGATAAACCCGGGTTTGTTGGCCCTCACGTTTGCTTTGCTTTCAAAAACTGCTGTTTTTTGTCAAAATGAAACGGGTTTCGTCGCCAACGAAACGAGTTTCCGGGACGATGAAACGAGTTTCGTCGCCAACGAAACGACTTTCCGGGACGATGAAACGAGTTTCGTCGCCAACGAAACGACTTTCCGGGACGATGAAACGAGTTTCGTCGCCAACGAAACGACTTTCCGGGACGATGAAACGAGTTTCGTCGCCAACGAAACGACTTTCCGGGACGATGAAACGAGTTTCGTCGCCAACGAAACGACTTTCCGGGACGATGAAACGAGTTTCGTCGCCAACGAAACGACTTTCCGGGACGAT
>CAYTZS010000140.1:0-14529 GCA_964442355.1 uncultured Saprospiraceae bacterium
CATGATTTTCTTGCGCATACCAATTTCCAGTTGAAGCTGGGGTGGTACTTGGTTGAAGCAGCCACCACAGGCATCGCGCTCGATGGTAACGACAGCGAGACCATTGCGGTAGGAGCGACGGATTTTGTCGTAAGCCTTCAACAAGCGCTCCTCAATTTTCTTGCGAGCCTTGTCGGTACGCTTGCGGAGTTTATCTTCTTCTTTTTCCGTTTTCTCCTGAATGGCCTGTAGCTCCACCTTCTTGCGGTCGAGGTCGGCCTTCTTGGAGTTCAGGCGCTCTTCAGTAGCGGTAAGGGTGGCCTGCTTGGCATCCACATTGACCTTTGACTCCCGAATTTTCTTCTCAGAAAGCTGGATGTCAAGGCGCTGCATTTCTACCTCCTTGGTCAGGGCCTCGTATTCCCGGTTGTTTTTCACGTTTTCAAGCTGCTTTTCGTAGCGAGCAATCAGCGCTTTTGACTCAGCGATGTTGGCTTCGTAGCGGCCTACCTCGCCCTCCAAGTCTTCCATGTTGTCTTGCAAACGGCGGAAGCGGGTTTCCAGACCTGCGATTTCGTCTTCGAGGTCACGTACTTCCATTGGCAATTCGCCTTTCAAGATTTCGAGCTCACTGATTTGAGAATCAATCAGTTGCAGTTCATAGAGGCTTTTGAGTTTTTCCTCGACGGTCAGTTCTGCCATTTTTCGACGGTTGTTGATGGTTGTCGCCGCCTGTGGTTTGAAAATCGAGCTACAAACGGCACACAAAATTTATAAATAATGAACAGGATTGGTGTTCACACTCGTTTTGAGGGGCGCAAAAGTAGTAAATTTTTCAGAGATAATTTCATGCAATAAATCAATTGTAAACTGCTCGCTTTCAAAGTGCCCAATATCGGCGATGACGAGGTGGTCATCTGCATCAAAAAACTCGTGGTACTTGAAGTCTCCCGTGATGTACACATCTGCCTGGCGAGCAATGGCCACTGGCAATAGAAAGCTCCCCGAGCCACCGCAGAGCGCCACCGTTTTAATGGGCCTGCCCAGCAATTTGGTGTGGCGGACACAGCCCGCCAGCATCGTTGCTTTCAGTTGTTGCAGGAATTGCGCTTCGTCCATCGCAGCGGGCAGTTCGCCAATGAGGCCAGCACCAACCGTTGGGTCGTTCATTTCAACCTTTGGCAGTAGGATGGATGTGTTTTGAAGGCCAAGTTTTTCGGCAATTTTAGCGTTCACGCCTCGGTGCAGTACGTTGTCGAGGTTGGTGTGGATGGCATAAATGGCCACATCATTTTTTATGGCTTTGATGACGGTGCGCTCCACGTAGTTACGTCCATTCAGTCGTTTTAAACCCTTGAAAACAATAGGATGGTGCGCCACCACGAGGTTGCAGCCCCGCTCGACGGCTTCGTCAATGACTGCTTCCGTAGCGTCGAGGCAGCAGAGTACGTTCTTGACCTCCCAGCTTGCATCGCCCGTGATGAGGCCAGCGTTGTCGTAGCTTTCTTGGTAGCTAGACGGCGCAATAGATTCGAGGTGAGCGGTGATTGCTTTGATGGTGGGCATGTCCTTTTTTCGGCAAATGTAACACAGGTCAGTGCTTTTAGGGGCTTTGGGCAGGTCGCTTTTCATTTTAACCAACCTTTTTGCGCTTGGCTTTGTCAAAATCCATACCTTCCCAACCTGATTTTTTCATCAAAAAAACACTGAAGAATATGAAAAGAACACTACTTACCTCACTTGCGCTCATTTGCTTTTTGACGGCCTTCGGCCAATATCGGGGGCTACAAGTGCGTGGTGCCAACAGCAAGGTACTGGCCATTACCAACCCAAATCCGGACGGATCCGCACCAATCCAGCAACAGCCAGCCGTGCCCACCGTGACTGGGCTTAGGAACCTGGAGGAAGAAATCGGCAAAACCAACTTCGATATCCAAGCGATTGCATCACTGGGCCGGCGCATCAGCGAACCTAGCGAAGGAACCATCGGAGCCACTTGGCAAATGTCTTTGGTTCAGCCAGGTTGGCCCGACCGCGGCACAGGCTACAATCAATTTAGTGGCGGCAGTTGGGGCCCAAACCCCACCGCACAAGTTGAAGGCAGCCGGTCAGGTTACCCATCCTACACCGTCATGGAAAATGGGACTGAGGTGGTCATTTCACACAAGGCACTGCCAGCAGGCTGGCAACTCATCGCCTACACAAAACCGCTGGGGGCTTCAACTTGGACAGAACACATTTTGCCTTCAGATGTGCCTGGCGGCAATGTTTGGGCAAAAATCGCTGCAGGCGGTGCCGATGGGAACAGCCTGCACGTCGTAGGCATCACGTTGAACCCAAGTTTTGGCGGCTCAGTGTACCGTGGCATGACCAATCACCCACTCTACTGGCGCTCAACGGACGGTGGACTAACTTGGGACAAACAAGACGTAGTTCTACCGGGCGTAGACAGCTCGGCCTATTTGAGCGTAGGCGCCGAGTCATACAATATCGAGGCAAGGGGCGAAACGGTGGCCATTTCTATCACAAGCCTTTTCGGCGATATTTTGGTAATAAAGTCGGAAAACAACGGCGACACTTGGGAAAAACACGTGGTGTACGACTTCCCGCTGGACAAATGGAACGGCCAGCCCTACACGCCAGCAGACCTTCCCGTTGACCCGAATGCGCCAGATTCGTTGACGACATTCAGCTGCGACGGCTCTGGCTCGATGGTGATTGATGACGACGGCGACGTCCACCTTTTTTTCGCTGAGCTTTATGCCAATGGCAATCCTGTTGATTCAGGTATCTACCTGAGTCTCGGCACCAACGGCATTAGCCATTGGGACGAAGGCACAGGAACGTTTGCCACCATCACTGGTGCTGAGGACTGGGACGGCGACTTGGCACTTACATTGGGTGACATGATAGGCAATTACAGGTATTCAAACTCAAGCTTGGCCAGTTTCCCCAGTGCTTCGATTGATGATGATGGCCATATTTATCTGACCTTCGCAGCATTTCATGAGCTTTTTGTTAGCACAAATGACAGAACCTACCGCCATATTTTCATCATCAAGTCAGAAGATGGTGGCGAGACATGGACGGCACCATTTGACATCATCAACCCAGATGTGACGGAAGTTCCTGAGTTCGTCGAAGCCGCATTCCCTGCCATCCCCGCACGTACAGGCGATGCCATCCAACTCATTTACCAACAGGATTACGAACCTGGCCTCACGCCGGATGGCACCACCGTGCCCGACCAGTACATCATGCATGTGACATTGGACAAGGCCACTTTTGGCGTTTTCTCTGGTACAGCAGAGCAGGAATCTGCAACTGCCGCTATTTCGCTTTCGCCAAACCCGATGCATGGGCTTGTGCAAGTGGGCTTCGAATTAACCGAGCCAGCTGCTGTAAAGATTAGCTTGTACAATCAATTGGGCAAGTTGGTTTTGGACAAAAAACTAGGCAACCTACCTGTCGGCGCTCACCACCCTTCGCTCAATACCGAAGGTATGGCCGCAGGCATCTATTTCGTAAAACTCGATATGGATGGGCAAGCTGTGACAAAAAAGCTATTGGTGAAATAACACTGGGCAATATTCTTTAAAAGCGAAAGGGCAATGGATATCCATTGCCCTTTCGCTTTTGCAAAAAAAAAGCGCAACAAGTTAGAAATCAACTCGTTACGCTTTACCTGTACCCGCGACTGGATTTGAACCAGCACATCCTTGCGGACACTACCCCCTCAAAGTAGCGCGTCTACCAATTTCGCCACACGGGTAAGTACAGTTTGAAATACCTTGCAAAAATGCTTTTCTTCAAAAGCGGTGCAAATATAAGGCATTTCTCAAAGTTTGATTCCTGAAAAAAAAAATTGCGAAAAAAATATCGAAAGATGCAAAAATAAATATTTAAATTTTCTATGTTTGCATCGTCATTGAATTTGAACATACATCTCAGCCGAGCTCATTGGTTTTTTAGAAAGAAAACTGATACTAACACATATTCCAGAACATTTTACCAAAGCTCGCATGGAACACAATGTTACACTATTCTGCCTAATGGCTTTGTCATTTGGGCTGCTCATCTTCACGGTCGGCTCCGGCAAACCTGCCAGTACTACCGAATCTCCTGAAGACAATCCGTCTTCGTCATTCTCATTTGACAGTCATCGTACCACAGATTTCAAATCTGTCCGCACGGAAATCCCTTCAGCGCATTTGCGCTGAAGGGATAGCCCTGGAACCCTTTGCTATCTCTCAAGGTAAGTGTTGAGATTGGCATGGTTTTTACATATTAAATTATACGTAATTTATAAATCCATGAACATGAATACCCTCCGACTTTTTTTCGCTATACCCCTAATTCTTAGTTGGGGTTCAGCCATTTGCCAAGGCGGTGCATCATTTGAACCTGAGGCATCGTTGGCAACCATCGAAAACTCAACAAAAAAGCCAAGTTCCACAACGCCTGCTACATCAAGCTCCACCCGCTTCCATAAGCGTTTTCCGCAACTTTTTACTGGTATGGCCATCGAGATTGCGTCCTCGACCTATCCAATGGACAAGTCTAATCCAGTATTCCGGCAATTTGGAAACGTCCTTTATGAAAAACTACCAGAAGGTGGTTATTCCTATCTCATCATGGCCAATTTCTCAACCAAGGAGTCAGCACTGGAGTTCGTACAGAACGTAGTGAAACCGAAAGTCGGAGATGCCAAGCTCATACAATACAATGAAGGCAACCGCAAGGTCGTACGGGAATAGACCCCGTTTGATACTTGTGCCAAAATAGTAGTTTTCTTTTCTTGAGACCAATGACGATGGAGCCCGCTTCCGGTTTACCGGGGCGGGCCTTTTTCATTTGAGTAAATGCTCAGAATTTAGGACTAGATTATTTAGCCCTTGAATTTTTCATCAATCCAGTCAATGTATTCTGGAACTAGGATATGGTCAATTTCTATCTGTGAGTATCCCTGCTCCGTTTTTTCAACGTATAGGTTGGACATAAACTCGTTGAAATCGTCCCAAATCGCAGAGGCGGGCTTTATCTTCTTTGTGCCTGATTCATAGAACCAATCACGAACACATTTTATCAGCTTTTCTTCACTGCCTTCGTGGGTCTTGCAATCGCCGAACGACATATCAGACAAGCCACGCTGTACGCTGTATCGCTCACTTTCAAGTACCAATAGCTTCTTAGTTCTGAAGATGGGGTCTGGATGGTAGTCTCGACAGCCAATGTCCATGCCTAGCTCCAGCGCCATGTTCAAACGGAAATAATCGCCAGCATTTACGGCTTTAATCCTGCTTAAATCGTGTACGCTGAAACAAGACTCTTCAATCAATTGCTTGATTTTCTGCAACCTGACTTCAGCAGAATTGAAACGCTCCAGCGCTATTCGTGGATGAAAACCACAGGTTTTGATGGTAAAAATAAGAGCTTTCAGCAGCGGCAGGTATTCATCGTCGTAGGGGCAGTTGATGAAAACGTTCTTTTCGAAGCTGCTCATTTTGTGTGGGAGGTATTGATTTGGGTCGTGAAGCCATCGAAAACTAGATGACCAAATGATTTTGATGCGAAAATTGAAAACGCTAGTTTTTCTTGCGCGAGCTATTGTCGGTTTCGTTTTTTTTCCGTGCAGCCGATATGGTTTTGACGGCACTCCTTTCAATCGAAAAGCCAGCTAGCGTGACATCCGCCTTTTTAAATTGCTCTACCGATCCATCTTTCCGATGGATAACGAGGTCGTAGCCCAATTGCAGGAAAGGGTAAGATCCAATCACGGCATCTTCCTTTGTCGGATAAACCTTCAAAGCCCTTGAGGCACCTTGCTTCTTGACGGCCCAACCGCCATTGTACCTACTTATGATGTGCACACGCTTGACATTAGCTTGCATAGTCTTCTTAATATGTTACAGGATGTGAAATGCAAACGCCGTTGTGGCAATTATCGTTCAAATAACTGCAAAACTTTTCATCCCCCGAAAAAGAATTTTGCAAAACTAACTTACTTTTTTTCAGTTGGCGTAGTCTCCTCCTTGGGCTTTTCCTTGTCAAAGATGCGATAGCCCACCGAAAAGCTACCAAAAGTATAGGAATCATTTTTGTAGGCATTGCCGGAAGCCTGTGTTCCATCTAGGAAATCAGAAATGGTAAACCTGTAACCGATTTCCAAAGAAAAAACCAATTTCTGGTTCGCATCAATCCTGATACCGCCACCGATGGGCATTCCTATATGCCATTTTGTGTATTCCTTGTTGAAATCCTCGCTATCTCGCTGACCGTAAACAACTTCTGGGGCAAAATAGGCGACAGACGCACCGCTCATAAAATACAGTGACGTCATTTTTTGGTAACCTCGTCTCGCAGAATAACGCTTGCGCCCCTTGAAGTCTAGCTCACCCATCAGTGCTACCTCGGTCAAGTCACCCTCGAAACGATTGCCACGCAAGTAGTTTCGGTCAAAATTACGGTCGTTGCCTGATAGCTTGCCATGGACGACATTGAGCCGAATCGCATGTTCCCTGTCGAAATAGCGGCGAATGCTCAACTGCCCCCCAAGATGTACTTCCTTCAGCGTGAACAATGGTGGCGTTAAATCTCCGTAATAGTTCATTACGCCGATGCCAGAGCTTATTTCCCAATGCTTCTTTTGGGCAAACGAAAAAACAGGGAGCGACATCAACAGGCAACCCACAACAAATAGTTTGATTGACTTCATGGTAAATAGATTTGTACACCTGCACGGTGAATCCATCAACCGAGCAGTTAGGTGAAGTGAGTAAAAAACAAACTTGAGGGGGGATTGGGAAAGGCCCCTTTCGGGGAAGCAACTCGGGAGTTTTCAAACCCTTGCAAATTCTGTGCTCAAAGCTGCAGAACGGCCAATGCTGTGGGCACCAGTCATTTTTCTACAAAAAAAAACGGCAGCCATCCACAAAGGACGGCTGCCGCTCCGAATACTAATTTGAAATAGTAGTTTAATTCTTGCTCACCACGAGTTTCTGCTCGTAGCGCTGTTCGCCCGCTTTCACGCTGACGATGTAGAGTCCATTACCGATATTGCTCAGGTCGAGCCGCTCGCTCAAGCTTGACACTTGGCCGAATTCACGCACTAAGACACGTTGTCCAAGCGAATTGTAAATTTCAAGCGTAACATTTTGCACCTCATCCATTTCCGACAGCTTGAAGGCTACTTCACGGCCCGCTGGGTTTGGCGCCAAGCTGAAACCAATATTGTCAGCCTGATCAGGCTTACCAGTTGGCAGTGACTTGTTGGATGCGCTTTCGTTGGCCCCAGCACCTGGATTCGGGTCGCAGGTAACTGGGCCTTGAGGACTGCCAGCGCCGTTGAGGTTCTCCAAAGTCTGATTGATAGCCGTGGCATAAACGCCAGCCTGTGCACCAGAGAAATTCAAGATGCCTCCAAGGAAGTCGTTCGTAAGGTCCAACAAGCCGCCAACGGTGTATGGATAGATATGCGGTACACCGTTCACATCAAACACCCTGAGTTGGCAGTTTCCGCTGCCTCCACCAATACCACCTGAACCACCGCAGAATACGATGTTTGGATTGATGGAAATACAACCCAATCCCTGCGTCATTGCCTGTTGCACACCAATACCGTTGTGCTGAGCACTGTAGCGCAAGTTGAGTGTCAGAGCGATAGCATTGGCAGCAAGTACATTCTTGATTCCGCCTGGGCCCGCAGGGTTGCAGCCAACGCAGTTCGTTTGCTGGCAGTTGGCCAACACGCTTGGTGTGCCCTGGCCTGGCAGCAAATCTGCTACACATTGCGCTTGGGTCAGCGTGAGGGTACGTGTACCATCGCCAATTGTCAATGGGCCAAAATTATCCAGCAACAACTGAATCTCCTGAAGGTCAACTTCTGGGAAGCCTACCTCTTGCTCAAGTCCCCATGCACTCTGTGGGAAAGTGCTGATTGGTTGGCAAACACCAGAGTAAGTCACTGCGCATACATCTGGATACTCGTTGCCACACTGGTCAGCGATGCGGAAGTAGAAGGTGCGGCCAAAAGTATTGACGCCATCACCATCCGGGTCAGAGCATTCCCAGAGTGCCGTCCAGCTGTCCAACGTTACCACAAGGTCATGTCCACTGCAAACATCGTAGAAGCCACCAGCAGCCAGTAGTTGATGAATCTTACCAGTGAAATCATACTGACCTGGGCATGGCACTTGGTCAATGCAAGTCAAACCAGTTTCATCAACGCTTGAGCCGCCTATGCTGCCACCAGCTGGACAGTTGCCCACGGGCGGTTCGTTGTCGTTGGCGTAGAAGGTAAAGCTCCATGGATGGCTGTTGCCACCGCAATCGGTATAAACATAGGTGTATATCCGTGTGCCTGAGCAAGGTGTCTCGCCAGGGATGTCAACGACGGTAGGCCCAGTTGCAGGAATCTCCCTACCGCAATTGTCGTAGATAGTAGGTGGAACTGGCGGTTGCACATATTCCATGCAGCCCACCACATCGTAGCCGTCAGGATAAACGTAGAAATCACCCGTGTAATCAAAATTGAAGGTCACGCTCCAAACATGGGTATTGCCTTCGCAGTCTTCATACGTCCAAGCATAGATGCGATAAGCCTCACAGCCACCGTCACCAATTTGCGTTGTAATCTCTGGGCCAGTAGGCATCAGCAACACACCGCAGTTGTCGTAAACAACTGGCGGAACTGGCTCATAAGCGTTGAAAGGACACTCAACTGTGTAAGTCTCGCTCGGCGGAATAGCAAAGTCCAAGTATTCTACAAGGTATGTGAAGCTCCACTGCTTGGAGTTGCCAGCACAATCGGTATAAGTCCAAGTGTAAACACGGTGGCCTTCGCAATCATTTTTAGGCGTCACGTTCGTCAACACTGGAGTGATAACATCGCCACAAGCGTTGGTAACAACAGGCGGAATTGGCGTAACGTCCGTGTCGTCTGGGCAATCCACCGTGGCACCGCCATTGGCAGGCACGCTGAATGGCTGAGGCACGATTGTGTACGTAAAGCTCCATTGTGCGCTGTTGCCTTCACAATCCGTGTAAGTCCAAGTGTAGGTACGAGTACCAGCACAGATGATTGGGTTCGGATTGTTGACAATGACTGGGCCAGTAGGTGTAATCACCTCACCACAGTTGCTCAAAACCGTAGGCGGTGTAGGCTGTACTGCTTGCCCAACACATGAAACTGTTGCCGAGCCATTTGCAGGAACTGTGAACGGATTGCGCTCAACAGTGTAGGTAAAGCTCCATGTCGCCGAATTGCCTTCGCAATCGGTGTAGGTGTAGCTATAGGTGCGAGTCCCCTCGCATGACACTGGATTCGGGGTGTTGGTGATTACTGGCCCTGTTGGGGTCAATACTTCACCGCAGTTGCTGGTAACTACAGGCAGCGCAGGCGCAACAGCCAAGGCTGGGCAAGATACCGTTGCAGAACCATTGGCAGGTACCGTGAACGGCAGACGTTCAACCGTGTAAACGAAGCTCCACGGATGCGAGTTGCCCTCGCAATCGGTGTAAGTCCACTGATAAGTCCTCGTGCCTTCGCAGGTCAACGGGTTCGGGTTGTTCACGATGACCGGGCCTGTTGGCGTAATCGTTTCACCACAGTTGCTCATCACTACTGGCGGAACGGGTTGTGTAGCCAAAGCAGGGCAGGCTACCGTTGCAGAGCCGTTGGCAGGAACTGTGAAATCAACACGCTCAACCGTATAAACAAAGCTCCAGGTGAGGGTAGTCGCACCACTTGTATAAGTCCAAGCGTATGTCCTTGTCCCCTCGCAGGTCAGCGGGTTCGGGTTGTTGGTGACGGTTGGGCCAACCGGTGGAATATTTACTCCACAAACTGTCACGACAGGAGGCGTTGGTTGCGTTGCCAATGCAGGACAAGCTACGGTTGCAGCACCATCTGGTGGCAACGTGAAGGTGCCTTCCTCGTCAATTAAACCATCGCAGTCGTTGTCAATGCCGTCGCAAATCTCAGGCGCACCTGGGTTGATTCCAGAATCGGTATCGTCGCAATCTGTGTCGTCACCAACATAGCCAGTTCCGCATGTTGCGCAGAAAGTCCGGCTATCGGTTGGGTCACCATAGTTGTCGTTGTCGGCATCACGGTAGCACGTTACAGTTGTACCAAGTGCATCCGTGAAAGCCAAGCCACGGAGGTCATCTGGATTGTTGCCGAAAGGCCCAGTCCAAGTACCAGTGGTCGTCACCTTGCGGAAACGGCTATCGATATGGCTTGTGATAAAATTACCACCACCTATGTAAGCAGCACCGAATACTTCACCACCTGCACTACCAGTGAATATCGGAGTTATCGTGTAAGGTGCTGTTGGAAGGATACTTTCAAAAACTACTGTACCATTTCCAGACCAGTGGTAGAGTAGGTTGTCGCTTGGGTTGTAGCAGATAACTTCGCCATCGGCACCATTGCCGAGCGCAGTAAGCAGCGTCTTGGTGGCGTTGGTCGGGTCAATGTCGTAAAGCGTTTCTGGAACGGTTGCACCGTCGCCTGTCACACCAAACAATTGGCCACTTGGCGAGAAAGTGATGGACGAGAAGTTGTCGCCCAAGTTTCCAATTTGCGTCAGTTGGTCTGTCGCCAAGTCATAAGTGCAGAGCAACCTGCCACTAACACCCGAAACCTTTACCAGTGCAAAATAAACGCCCGTTACTGGATGCCTAGTCAGGCCATTCAAGCCCGTCACCGTGAAACCAGTCAGTTTGGGCGACTTGCGGTCAACAATTGCGTAAGTCGTGGAATCTACCGTCCAGAGCGAATCTTGGAACGGCGAGGCGCCCACAATCAAGGAATAGCAATCCTGTTGCGTACAAACACCGCCTTCGTCCACCAGCATGTCGCAATCATCGTCAATCTGGTTGCAAATTTCCGTGGCTGCTGGATTGACGTTTGCATTGCTGTCGTTGCAGTCGTTGTTGTCAGTGACATATCCAACACCACAAGTGCCACAGAAAGGCTGCGGTGCATTCGGGTCTCCGTAATTGTCGTTGTCAGTGTCGGCGTAGCATGTGACTTGGTCTGGCCCATAGCAGATTTCGAGCGCCCAGCTGTTGAGCGTTCCACCATCTTGGCTTACCAAGTCGGCAATGGTCAGCGTCCAAACCCCATTGATGTCTTCACCGTCGAAAGCTGACAATGCAGCAAAGGGCTGGTAAGTGCCGTTGTCTGTTGGAGGGCAAGGGAATGTTGGACTAGCCGCTTCGTCATCGAAGTTGATGATGATGTTGTCTTGCGAATCGCATGGGCGGTTCATCAACCTCACTGTTGTGCCACTTGGGCTGGTGATGTCAATGACGAGGTCATCAATCCAAGTGTGGGTGATGTTCAAGTTCTTGACGTTCACATCCGAAATTGGGCCATTGCAAGTGGTTGAAATCGTTAGCGTTGAAGTGACCGTCGCAACTGTGGTTGGAATGGTGACGGGCACGTTGGTGCTGGTATAGGTGTCGCAGACGATATTGGCAGTGGTAAAAGAGAAGGCCGTCGAATAGTTGCCAGTGCCACAAGTGTTGACGCTCCTCGTCCGCCAATAATAGGTAGTTAGATTGAGCAGGCCAGTTGTTTGGAAGCTAGCTGCGGTGAGCCCTGTTGGGTTGGCAACTATGTTTGTAAAACCAGCGTCCAGTGCCAACTGCACATCGTAGGTTGCAGCATTGGGGTCGTCATTCCAAGTCAACAGAGGGTTCACTTGATTGGCGGCCATGTTGGCTGGTGACACCAGCGTAGGCGCTACTGGTATGCCATTGTAAAGTTCCAGTGTAACCGTTGTGCTCACAGAAATAGGCCCGTTTACACCAGTGACAGTGATGGTGTATGTACCAGGAGCAGCACCAGCTGTATTGCCGATGGTCATGTTGCTGACACCGCCATTCGCTGGAATCGGGTTTGCCGAGAAGCTGACTGTCGTACCTGCTGGATTGCCAGTTGCGCTCAGCGTCAAAGCATCGCCAGTAGCATTCGTCAAGGCATAGACAGCTGTTGTTGGGGCACATACCGTGGCTGTTGTTGGCGTTGCGTTCAGGATACAAGAGGATGGCATGTCAAATGCCTCGGTACCATCGCTGCGGCTGCCTGAGCTGCCTTGGTTGGCACTGAAGCCCAAGCCCCTGCGAGCAAAAACCTCCCAAATCCGGCAGCGATTGGCACCGCCGTACATAGCCAAATCGGCAGCCAAAATAGCGTTACGGCCATCCACGAAGCCTGGGCTGCAAGGCTGCAACCTCATGCCCTCGTTTACAAGGTTCATGGCAATGTCAAAACCAGCGCTTTGTCCATGGTCGTCAATCATCGCCCAGGTCAAGTCCCAAATCATGCCGCACCAAACATAGCCTACACCGTGTGGCACAGCTAACGTCTTGATGTCGTCGTAAGTAGCTGTGTTGATTGCCATATTTGTCGAATAAGGCGTTGGGCGGATACCGGGGCCGTTGGCTGGCTGACCAAAAAGGTAAGTTCCGATGCCCCGGGAATCGGTGCCCATGTCACCGGGCTCCAGCGTAGTCATCAGCGCGTACCAGTCGCTCCAGCCCTCACCCATCTGCTCTTGGTTGCCGAGGCAACTGCTGTTGTTGGGACCGCCTGTGAAGCGGTTGGAGATACCGTGTGCGTACTCGTGCGCAATTACACCGTTGTCGAAATCGCCATCCACGTCTGGGTTGGGATTTGTACCGATGTACATCTGCATTCGAGGATTGTTGCCGTCTGAAGGCGTAGCAAAGTTGGCGTTGTTGGTACCGCTGCCGTCTTGCGCTTCGGCGTTCACGTAGTCGCTGCCCAAGCCACCATTGCCGTAATTGTTTTCCTGAAAGTTGCCCGCAGCCTCATCAAAGCCGTAGGCATAGGCGAAGTCGTGAATAAAGTTGTTCCAATAAAAAAGGTTTGTCACGGCCGCTGGACGGTAGGTACTTGGCGGCTGCGTCAAATCAAGTGGAAAATCAAAAATCAAGTTGGCACCGCCATCAGGGCTGGAGCCGGGGTCGGGCGTGTTGTTGGCATCCGTATCTGTGTAGGCATGCACGTTGTTGCCCTGTGTCGTTGTGAACTCAGCGCCAGGTGCACCGTTGGTGTCGTGCCAGCCGAAAGGCGACGCAGTCAAATCGGCGGGGTCAGCGACCAACAAACGACCATCTGCCGGAGGAGCAGGAGTTGTGTGGTTCGGGCTTTCGACAGGCTCTGGGTAAACGCGGTACTCGTTGCCAACCATCAAGCTGAAAGGTTCAACCGGGGCAAAGAAATCTAAAGGAGCCTCCACGAAGCTGTGGTGTGGCTCGCCGTCAGCGTGGTTGCAAGATTCAGCGTGAGCTGGTCCGAAATCACAATGCACAACGTAGTTGTTCTTGTCCAACAACTCGCCCGTGCTGGCGTCCATTCGTGCCAGCCACCAGTTCTGGGCATCTTTGGTATAAATCTCTACCTGCCATGCAAGGCGCACCCGCTCCTTCTCGTCAACTGGCTGGTAAACGAGTTGAACCTTGATGTCCTCGATGGCAATTTGGCCTTTGTCAAAAACGGTTTTGAACAGCGGTGCGGTGCCTGTTTCTTTCCGCTTCAAAGCGCCATCGGCCTTGATGCCCAGCGCTTTAAGTGCCGAAGTGACAGCTTGCTCTGGCGTTAGTTTAGGTGTGTCGCCACCCTTCGACTTTGCGGTAACAACCCCCTCTACGAAACGACTACCGAAGGTGAGCAGTTCGTCGTTTTTCGTGATGTGAGCGTTCAGAATGGCACCATGAACGGGGATGCCGTTGATGGTCTGCTGGAAATAAATGTGCGTGACGCCACTTTTTTTGCTGAAAGTTTCAGAAGAAACCTCCATGCTGGAAAGTTCATTGGCGTCAAGCCTTGTTTCCGCAGATTTGGAGAGGAGAAGTTGCTTGGCAAATTCTGCCTTTGATTTGACCTGAGCATGCAGTGGTAGGGCCAAATAAGTCAGTGCCAGCAGTGTAAACAGTTTGAGAATAGAATTTACTGCTTTCATTAAATGTGATTTGGTGAACAGTTGAGAAAGACTATTTTCCATAATGCGCAGAGGAGGACCGCACATTCATGGGACAAAAAATGGCCTTTTGCTCTTCAGCAAACTGCCGTTATCTTTAGTAACAATCTTGTTTTCGGGAAAGAACAGTCGAGGTGAGAATCCCTTCGGCTAAAAAGATGCCATTTGTTGATTTTTCACCGTTTTCAAAGACGGGCTAAAAGTATAATTTTATTCATAATGCACAGCATTCGCCTGAACTTATTTTGAATATTACATCAAAATATCAGTTCAACGCTACTATTCGCAATTAAAGCTAACTCTAGATTCCCTTTCTAGCTAGCCAATACCAATCGGTCAATTTTGGTAAGAATGAGAGAGGTTCATCGGCGTTTACCCACTTCATTTTAACCTTCTTTCAAATAAAACGGCGGTGGCCACTCGCTAGGCTGCCACCGCCGTATCAGTTGTAATTCCTTTTATCAATCCTTGCCCACCACGAGCTTCTGCTCAAATCGCTCGCTGCCGGCCTTGACGCTGACGATGTACAGGCCGC
>CAYTZS010000141.1:0-9639 GCA_964442355.1 uncultured Saprospiraceae bacterium
AGTAGTTCGAAACTATCAGGGCAGAGAAGTTAGCTAAACAAGTTCTGCAAAATCAGTACCAGCGCTCCGCCGCCGCCCAGTCCCGAAACGTACAAGTTCCAATCCCGGTGCTGCAATTTGAGCCATTGCGCCAGCAAAAAATAAAGCCCGAAGAAGACACCCACAATCATCACCTGCCCCAACTCAATACCCACGTTGAAAGCGAACAACGGCTGAACGATGCTCCCCTCCTCCCCCATCAACGAACGGAAGAAATTGGCGAAGCCCATGCCGTGAATCAAGCCAAAAAACAGCGCAAGCACATAATTCATTGAAACGGATTTGGAAAAAGTGCCGCCCTCGGCCTTGTTCATGCTGATGTTGTGCAGGCTCGTCAAAACAATGGTCACGGGAATGAGGAATTCCACCAAATCACTTGGCACTTGCAAGATGCGCAGCCCAGCCAGTACCAGTGTCAGCGAATGCCCGATGGTGAAGGCGGTGATGAGCACCAGCAGTTTTCGCCAATCCGACCAACGATAAACAGCGCAGAGCGTCACCACAAACAGCATGTGGTCAAACGCCTTTGGGTCGGCGATGTGGTGGAAGCCGAGTTGGAGGAAGCTGAGAAATTCGGACACGGTGTGTAGTTATAAGTGATGAGATATAAACTAAGTACCAAAACACATTATTTGATAATCTAAAACACATAGGCACATAGTTCACATAGCATTGACAACCAGTTGCTTATGTGTACTATGTATCTATGTGTTTCAAAAAATAAGTGTGTTTTAATTTTGTTCTTTTACTTATGAGTGATGAACTATGAGCTATGAACCCAACGCTCAAAACTCATAATCATAACTCATAGCTCTTTACGGCTTATTTACCTTGCGTTTTTTCGCCTTCTGCATCATGTTCTCGCCTTCATGAAACTCGTGCTTTTTGTACACCATGAACAACTTTGGCTCGGTAGGCATCGGGCGGGTATTGTTCGATTCGTCCACGTCGGCAGTCTCTCGCCAAGGGTCGAGTTTGACGGACTTGACTTGCTTGTTTTTCACAAAAACCTGCGTGAATTTCAGCTCATTCTTGCGCCAGATTTCGACGGGGATGCGCTCGATTTCCTTTGTACCATCCTCAAAAGTCCACTCCAGAATCACGGGCGTCACCAACCCACCCTTGTTGCTGAACCGCAGTTCGTAGTAGTTTTTGTCGCCAAAAAGCTCCTTTTTTTCCTTTTTGGAAAACGTCTCGGCGTACTGCGTCATCTTGAATTCCTGAATGCTGTCAACCGTTTCCCAGGGTTTGTAGAAGGTGTAAAAATCTTGCAACGATGTGTCTTTTTCCACTGGGAACTGCTTCACCTCTTCTCGATAGCGAGCTTTGGTCAGCGTCTCGAAAGGTGCTTTGATGGTTTGCGGGAACGACTGTTCCTTTGGCTCTGGGTTGTTTTCGAGGTCAACTTTCAGCCACTCAATGCTGTCCAGTGACACGTCTACCTTCTCGATGCCAAAGAACCAGCCACGCCAGAACCAGTCGAGGTCTTGGCCGCTGGCATCCTCCATCGAACGGAAAAAGTCGGCGGGCGTGGGGTGCTTGAAGGCCCAACGGCGACAGTACTCTTTGAAGGCATAGTCGAATTTCTCCCGGCCCATCACCGTTTCCCGAAGGATGTTCAGTGCCGTGGCGGGCTTGCGATAGGCGTTTGCAAAATAGTCCACGATGTTCTCAGAGTTGGTCATTATCGGCTCTAAGTCATCGGGGTCTTGGTTCATGTAGCCGGTAATCTTGTGCGGCGGGCCTTCGTTGGAGTCGTAGTTGTTGTCCCATTCCTGTTCGGCCAAGTACTGCATGAAAGTGTTGAGTCCTTCATCGAACCATGCCCACTGGCGCTCGTCGGAGTTGATAATCATGGGGAAATAATTGTGCCCCACTTCGTGAAAAATGACCGTCAATGCTGCGTTTTTCGACTGCTCGGAGTAAGTACCATCCTCCTCGGCCCGGCCCGGGTTGAAGCAAATCATGGGATACTCCATGCCGTTCTGCGCCTCCACGCTGATGGCTGTCGGGTATGGGTATGGAATGGAAAACTTGCTGTATGTCTTAAGCGTATGCGCCACGGCCTTTGTGGAGTAACGGCGATAAATCGGGTAGGCTTCCTTTGGGTAGTAGCTCATGCACATCACGGGTTTGCCGTCCTCGTTCTTCACCTGCATGGCATCCCAGATGAACTTGCGGCTGGCCGTCCAAGCAAAATCCCGAACGTTTTCGGCCTTGTAATGCCAGGTCTTCAGGTCTTTTGATTTTCGCTTTTTCTCCAAGGATTTTGCCTCGTCCAGTGTCACGATTTCCACGGGTTCGCTGGCCGACTGCGCTTGTTTCCAACGTTGGAGCTGAGCAGCCGAGAGCATCTGCTCGTAGTTTTGGCAAACACCCGTGGCGCCCACGGTGTAGTCAGCGGGCAGCGTCATTTTCACTTCGAAGTCGCCAAAGTTGAGGGCAAACTCACCCGTGCCCGTGAACTGGTCGCTCTGCCAACCCTCGAAATCGCTGTAAACGCACATGCGGGGGTACCACTGCGTGATGGTAAAAAGGTAGTTTTCGTCCTTTTCGAACCATTCGTAGCCACCCCGCCCGAAGGTGATGTTTTCGATGCGGTCAATCAAGATGTAGCTCCACTCGATGTTGAACTCGAATTTTTGGCCGGGTGCCAACGGCTGCGGAAGCTCCAACCGCATCACCGTGTTGTCAATGAAATGCTTGAGCGGTGCGCCTTTGCTGTCCGTCACCGACTTGATGCGGTGGCCATAGTCGCCAAATTCCGTCCAAGATTCAAGCATCCGCATGGCTTTTTCATTCATGCTTTTGCCGATGTCGTGGGGGTGCGCATGGTGCAGGTCGTTTTCGGCGGCATGCTGGTTCTCATCGAGTTGCAGCCAGAGATAGCGCAGGGTTTGCGGAGAGTTGTTGTGGTAAACGATGCGCTCCTTGCCCGTGAGTTGCCGCTTTTCCGGGTCGAGCGAGCACTCGATTTGGTAGTCCGCTCGCTGCTGCCAGTAATCTGGGCCTGGCGAGCCATCGGCAGTACGGTAATCGTTGGGGCTGGGCAGTGCCGTGCCGAGCTGCTCGAAGGCAAAGCCGTGGTTGCTGCGCTTGGGCGCTTTTTCTGGTGCTTTTTCTTGCTCCTGTGCAATGGCAAACATTGCCAACAGGCTGAAAATCAGCGTAATACAGAATTTCTTACGGTAAACAATCAGGTTCATTTTCGTTTGTTTGTACTTGAAAAAAAGATTTGCGAAGGTAAAAGATTGGAAAGAAATGGCGGGGATGCTTTGAAAAGGAAAAAAACAGCGGGCATTGGCTATTTGCCAAATGGATGTAGCTCAGAATTGCCCAGCCTACCCCATCCCACCCAGAACTTGCAATAAATATGCTTTTTTGCGCTGCGCAACGGGCAACTCTGCCCCATCGCTCATCACCACCTCGCCACCGAAGCGGTTCACGTAGCTCTGCACATGGTCAAGGTTGACGAGGTGCGACTTGTGGATACGCTCGAAACGGTACCGAGCGAGGCTTTCTTCCAGCTCCTTCAGGGTTTTTGCGAGCAGGAGTTTTTTGCCATTTTCAAAAAAAACGGTCGTGTAGTTGCCTTCTGAGGTCAGCCGCACGATGCTCTTGACAGGGAAGAGGTGGATGCCGTCGGCAGTGGCCAAAGCGATGCGTTCCGGCGGTGCTGTAGCCGAGCGGTACTGCTGCATGAACAAGCTCATTTGCTGGTTGAAAGAAGCCTGCTGGGTGTGCAGCGCTTTGTCCACCGCAGCCCGAAGCTCCTCGGCATCAATGGGCTTGAGCAGGTAATCGAGAGGAGAAAACTTGATGGCCTTGAGCGCATAGTCGCTATACGCTGTCGTAAAAATCGTCTTAAACCCCTGATAATCAACTTGTTCCAAAATATCAAACCCAGAGCCATCCGTCAGTTGGATGTCGAGGAACAACAACTGCAAATCGGGCTGGCGCTGGAGCAACTGCACGGCTTCCTGCACCGAAGCAGCTTCCCCTACGACTTTGATTTCGGGGCAATGCAGGTCGAGTTCTTGCCGCAAGGTGGCCCTTGCGTTGGGTTCGTCGTCAATGAGGATGGATTTAATCATGTTGCTGAACGAATTTGAAGGGCTGATATACATTTACTATTAAACTTGGTTGCAAGGCAGCCGAAGTATAACCTCCGTACCCGCCGCCCGTCCGTTTTCATCGTAAACATCGTTGATTTCCACCGCTGGCGGCACTTCTGTTTTACGGAGCAATTGCAGCCGTTCCTGCGTGATGGCCGTTGCCAGTGGCTTGTGTGGATCCCGCAGCTTCGATTTTGCTGCCGCTGCCTTCCGCCCAATGCCGTCATCACGCACTGTGACCACGATTTCACCTTGTTCGCTTTTGGCAAAAACCAGCTCGATAAGTCCCCTGCCCTCTTTCCCGACGATGCCATGAATCACCGCGTTTTCCACGAACGGCTGCAAGACCATCGAGGAAATCAGCACCGCCGATGGCACGATTTCAGGCGAAACCTCCACCCTGAATTCCATCTTGTCGGGATACCGGATTTGCGAAAGCTGCATGTAAATTTTGAGCAGTTCAATTTCTTGGTCAAGTGGGATGAAGGCGTCGGAGTAGTCGAGATTGAGGCGCAGCAGCCGTGCAAACTTGGCAATGTAGCTGTTCGCCTGCGTGAATTTTTCTTGGCCGTAGTAGCCCTTGATGGTGTTGAGGGCGTTGAAAATGAAGTGTGGGTTCATTTGGAGCCGTAGTGCCAACATTTTCAGGTCGGCGTTTTTCTTTTGAAGCTCCAGCTTCTCGTTTTCGGTTTCCATCAGCTTTCGTTGCAGCTCGAATTTGCGGCGCAGTTTCCGTTCACGACTTTTAACCCAACCCCAAACCAGCCCCGAAACCATAGCAACTAAACCCAAAATGAACCACCATTTCATCCAAAAAGGCTCGACAATGGTAAAGTCCAAGACGGCAGCCGTAGTACTTTCCACGCCCGAAGTGTTTATCGCCACGACTTCGAAGCGGTATTTGCCGGGGCGCAGCGAAGCATACTCCACCGCTTCGGAGGTGGTGGTTCGCCACTCGGTTTCGTGGCCACGCAGTCGGTATCGGTAGCGCAGTCGCTTGAAGTCCCTGAACGACAGTCCCTCGAAACTGAATGTCAGCGAGTTTTCACCGAAATCAAATTGGAGGGGCTGGTCGAGTGACTGGATTTCACGCCCATTTGCCACCAGTTTTTTCAAAAAAACAGGGGGTGGAGACATTTTTTTGGTAAAAATAGCGACCGGGGCAGCCATCAAGCCGTCGTCCTTTCCCATGAAAACTTGCCCATTCAATACGGCCACAGCATTGAGTTTTTCAGCCCCCATGCCATAGGCATTGGAGTAGTCGAACAGGTGGATGTTGCCGGGGGCGCCTTCCACTTTAAACAGACCACTGGCCGTGGCCAACCAGTGGTCACCATTTTCATCAGAGCAAATGGAGCGGCAAATGACGTGTTGTGCCTGCGCATTCATGATGCCGATGCTGCCCTGAACCCGACCATTGCGGAGCACAAAAAGCCCATTCGACTCTGTTAGCGCCCAAACAGTCTGCGTTTTTGGCTCAAAAAGCAGGTCACGAGTAGGATGTGACAGCACAGGGTCACTCATTTTTCCATGCTTGAAAAAGAACAAACCATTGGGAGAAGCAAGCCATGCCGTTCCTTCAAGGTCGAATTCAATTTTATCCACCCTCACGGTGCTCAGGCGCTTTGGCGGGTTTTTGATGTAAAAAGGCGGATCCACCAATTCTTCCAGCTGCCGGTCGTCCAACGAATAGCTGTTCAAAGTTTTATGGTCAATGAAAAACAAGCCTGTCAACCCCGACCAGAGGTTGCCCTGCGAGTCGGTGTTTACGTCACTGGACCGCAGGCGGAAAAAGCTGCGCTTTCCGTCCTTGATTTTCAGCACCCCAGCCTTGCCTGCCAGCAGCACCGTGCCGTCGGGTAGGTGCCGGATGGCATTGATGGCACGGGGCTTCAGGCTGCTTGGGAAATGCCTGTGAAATTGAAGGGACTGGTCTTCGAGAACCCCGTAGGTGCTCTCCATCATGCCCACCCAAAGCCGCCCATCGGGTGCAGCCGAGAGGCAATTGATTCGCATCATCTGCCCATCGCTAGAGCTAGTGTATTGGAGGATTTCGGGAGCGGGAACATAGTAAATTCCGTGCTCCAGCGTGGAAAACCACCAGCCACCTTCCCGGTCTTCCAGCATGCTGCTCACTTGACTTTTGGGCAAATAGTGTTGCCGCATTTCAAGCGTTTTTCTATCAAAAAGGAATGCCCCCTTCCTGTCGCCAATCCACAGCCGTTCCCCAACGACCGACACGGCAATGGCTTCCGACATGGGTTTTTCAAATGCCAACTGCCGTTCAATTTTGTGCTGCTTCAGGTTGTAAATGACCAGCCTTTGAGAAAATACCAAATACAGCAAATCTCCTTTCTGCGCATGTTTGATGGGCAGCTTTAGCCCCGGCAATGTGTCGAACCTTGTGAAGCGCCTACCGTCAAAATTGCCCGTGCACCCATCTGCCAAAATGCCAATATTTGGCCCTGGCTCGTTCCAAGTCTGTACGGTGGCATACGGTGCGGGGTATGTCTGGGCTTTGTTTTGCTCGAAATCCAAAACACCAACCAGTTTGGCAGAGCCAAAAACCAAATTACCGGACGCTTCTTGGTGGATATTGAAAATCAGGCTGCTTAGGTTGAAGTCCTTGAGCAGCGGTGTGTCGCTCTCGCTGCGGATTTTTCCATGCTGAAAAAAACAAGGTTTGCCATTGAGCGTGGCGAACCAGATGCGCCCAGCCCGGTCTTCGAAGCACGTGAAGACTTCATTGTCGGTCAGCCCATCGGCGGTGGTGTAGTTCGTGAAATTTGCGCCATCGAAGCGGCTCACGCCAACGTCCGTGCAGAGCCAGATATAGCCTTTTGAGTCCTGAAAGACGAAATAAACGTTGTTGGATGGCAGGCCGTCACGTACTTGGTAGTTCTTGAAAAAGGGCTGTTGCGCCGATATTGCGCAAGCAATAGACAAGTAAAAAAATAAGAGTAAATGCTTAATCATTATTGGTTACAAATTACGGTGCTTTAGTTGAAAATGCATCATCGCAGAATAAACAAACCCTATCTTTGGCTCAACGACATTAAGCTTTCGTCAGAAGAAACTGAATTTGAGGTAATTTTAGCTGAATTTTACACACTCAAAGAATCATGGCAGTATTTTCACCAATAGGTCTACAGCAGAATTGCTAATGAGATTCTGCCCCCAATTCGGTTCTAACCAAACCCGATTACACATATGAGACTATCCCATGTACTGACAACCCTCTTTCTGCTGATAAGTGGATTGGGGATGACCCAAACCCAAGTTTTTTACGGTGTTGAATGGGTTGACCCTTACCTATTAGATTTCCATTTTGGCCACACGGAATTGCACCGAATTGAAATTTCAAATGGAACCTGCAGCGATGTGGTGGTCGGTAAAATATTGGGCAACACAATTGACTCTTTGTTCTATTCCAACCTTTGCCACTGCCCAGATAATTTCCTCTATGCCACTGCACAACATGATAGCGTAAATATCTATAAAATAAATCCGCAGGACGCCCAGCTCGTTTCAATCATACCGCTAAATGACATTCCAAGTGAAATCTATGGAATGACCTGCACCGCCGAAGGGAAGCTGGTAGCATCTAAGAATATTGCCTCGCCTCGCCTAGTTGAGATTGACCCAGCGAATGGGAACACCACAACTTTGGCCAATACTGCCGACATTTTTCAAAGCCTGGTGTTTTACGACAGCGTTTGGTATGGATTCGGCCCTCAAGGAATGTGGCGCTTGAAATTGATGACAGAAACAACGGGCTTTGAAGAAAATCTCATCCCTTCCACAGTTTCTGCATATTCTTACTGTGCTGGCATCTCGATTGGGCAGTGCAACGAACTGCTGATGTTAACTGGCTTCAATGGGGTGGGTGGACTTTACGAGGTCAATTTTGCTGACGGTTCAAGCAATTTTGTTTGCAATTTATACGGCTACACTTTCGATTTGGCAAGTGTTAGTGGGAACTACCAGCACAACGACCCCTTCTGCACTGTGCCCATTGACCTTGACCCAAACGACGACTCAGGTGCTTTGGGCAACGACTACCGCTCCGCCATCTTCAACTGCAAGACCAATCACGTCAAAATAGTGGACGAAGACGCATGGATACCGCCCTACCCCATCATTGACACTGTCTGGGCAAGCATCACAGGCGGCATCCTCGATCCCGGCATGGAAGCACTTTTCATGGGTTCCCCCCCTATAGGGATAGCTGTTGCGGGAAATGCTTCCACGACCATCACACTCACTAATGCCTCGGGCACGGCCCGTGTCACCGATTTTTTGACTGCACTAAAAAGCATACAATACAAGGACTTTGCGCTTTCGCCTTTGGGTGGCACGAGGGAAGCAACTATTCGCTTTTCCACATTGCATGGCTTTCCCACGGACACTGCAAAATGCATTATAGAGGTACAGCAACTGCCGCAAGTGCAGGTCAACCTCGGCCCCGACCGCAGCATATGCCAAGGCACGAGCACCATACTTGACGCTGGAAACCCCGGTCATACCTACTATTGGGCTGGTGGGCAGAACACTAAAACCATTACGGCTAGCACACCCGCTACCTACAAGGTCACAGTCAGTGACGGAATCATTTGCCCCAGTGCTGATGAAGTAAAAATAAGCGTATTGCCAAATGTAACTGGCAGCATTGAAGGCCCTGATTTGGAATGTGCAGGCGATAGCTTGTCATTGATTTTCCATTGCAATTGCACCGATACTTTCGATTTTAATGTGACACACAATTTAAATTATTCCGACACAATACCTGGCGTTGCTGATGGAACAGTACTTCGCTTCTTTCTCCCATACAATCCGTTCAACAACTTGTACGACCTGAACCTTGGTTTAACGCAAATCAACACCCAGCAAGCTACCAGTTGCATTGGACAAATGGGGCACACGGTTTGGGTAAACCCCTCCAATTTCACACAGAGCAACAATGCTTTCATCTGCCAAGGTGACAGTATCAGCCTCGGAGGTATTTGGCAGACCCAGCCGGGAACTTATACCCACTTAGAAACCACTCCATTTGGTTGCGGAATCACCATCAATACCACCTTGTACGTGGGCACGCCAGGCAACCAAACTGTTCATATCAACCAAACCACCTGCGACCCAATGGCCGTGGGCGTTTTCACACAAACCCTGACCAATCAAGGTGGTTGCGACAGCACGGTCATAACCACTACCACGCTGCTGCCCAGCGACACGGTATTCGTCGCCTCACAATCCTGCGACCCAATGGCCGTGGGCGTTTTTACGCAAAACCTGACAAATCAAGGTGGTTGCGACAGCACGGTCATAACCACTACCACGCTGCTGCCCAGCGACACGGTATTCGTCGCCTCACAATCCTGCGACCCAATGGCCGTGGGCGTTTTCACCGTAAACCTGACCAATTCGGCAGGCTGCGACAGCACGGTCATAACCACTACCACGCTGCTGCCCAGCGACACGGTATTCG
>CAYTZS010000141.1:9739-14448 GCA_964442355.1 uncultured Saprospiraceae bacterium
CGCTGCTGCCCAGCGACACGGTATTCGTCGCCTCACAATCCTGCGACCCAATGGCTGTGGGCGTTTTTACCGTGAACCTGACCAATTCGGCAGGCTGCGACAGCACCGTCGTCTCGACCGTCACGATACTGCCCAGCGACACGGTAATCGTCGCCTCGCAATCCTGCGACCCAAGCAAAGTGGGTGATTTCGAGGAGATTTTAATCAACCAGTTTGGCTGCGACAGCTTGGTACTGCTCACTATTTCGCTCCTCCCAGCCGATTCGTGTGAGCTTGAAGAGGCATCTAGGTTGGAGGTGTATGTCCCAAATGTATTCTCTCCGAATGGCGATGGGGTGAACGACTTTTTCCAATTCTATGTGAATGAATATGCGGAGCGAATCCAAAGTCTGCAAGTCTATAACCGCTGGGGTGAACGCGTGTACGAAGCTTACGACCTATCGCCAAATGACCCTGTCGCAGGCTGGGATGGAACCTTCCGTGGAAGACAATTGGATGCCGGGCTGTTCATTTTTTGGGGCGAAGTAATGGATATTGATGGTAGGGTGGTGATGGTGATGGGCGATGTAAGTTTAGTCAGGTAGTATTTACCGCGTAAAGATGGAATCGGGATAATGGGTATCCGGGATTTTTAGACCATCCAAACTGCTGATTCAAGCAGCTAATCCGGCAGTTCCTTTTATTTGGCACCCACCCCGCCAACCCCACACTTCGCTAAAATGTATGGGATTTTTGGACCATGACAATACCTGGCAAGATTGGTTAGACTGCCGGAGAAACGTTGACTAGCCATGCGTTATATTTGCGCAAAACAACCTGATATGGCTGTCATAAAACGACTTCTTTTTTTGGCCTCAATATTTTTCACTTGCAGCATCTTTGGACAAGATATACCAGTGACTGTCTATTTCTTCCCTGGTACTGGTTCCGACGAGCGGATTTTTTCAAAAATCCATTTGCCTGAGGGCTATTCGGCACATCATATCCAGTATCCAGTGCCAGGTAGAAAGGCGACCATGGCCGAATATGCAGCAACTGTTTCTCAACAAATAGACACGACAAAGTCTTTTGTACTGGTTGGGGTTTCGGTTGGGGGCATGATTTGCACCGAGCTGGCCGAACTATTGAACCCCTCGAAAACCATCATCATCTCCAGCGCCAAATGCCGAAATGAATTGCCTTGGCAATATCGGTTTCAAAAATATATCCCAATCAATAAGGTGCTGGGGGCGAGGTTTATCAAGGCCATGTCGTTCGTAGCACAACCAGTTTTTGAGCCAGACAGCAAGCATGAAAAGTCTGTTTTCAAAGCAATGTTGCGGAGCAAAAAACCAAAATATATCAAACGCACCGTGAACATGATTGTCAATTGGAAGCGTGAAATTTATCCGCCCCAAATCGTTCATATCCACGGTACGAAAGACCATACCTTGCCTTTAAAAAACATAAAACCGAGCATTATTGTGAAAGGTGGTTCTCACATGATGACTTTGACACGAGGAGCGGAAATTAATGCGATAATTGAAAGTGTTTTATTGGAGAAATAAGCTGTATTGTATCAGTCCTGTTTGACAATCAGTCTAAAAGCCACTTGGTTACCCGTGAATATCTGCACCGAATAGACCCCATTTTCGAATCCGCTCAAATCAAATATCTGGCCCTTCATTGATTTTCGTTCGGTCACCAACCGACCAAGGCTATCATTGATTCGGAAGATTGATTCGTGTTCTAAATCGCAATTCACCGTGAAAATGCCAGTAGTTGGATTGGGCAACAACACCAGACTCCCAAAGCCCCTAATTTCACGAAGATTCACAGTTACCACTTTCGAAAATTCTTCCCCACCATCAAAATCCATTTGCCGAAGGCGGTAATAATTCATGCCCGAAAGCGGTTTTTCATCCCAAAAACGATAGTCTTGCTGCTCGTTGGTAGTGCCTTTTCCATTGACAAAGCCCAAGTTCTGCCATACTTTTCCGTCGCTGCTTCTCTCCACAAAAAAGCCGTGGTTGTTGAGTTCAGTCGCAGTTTGCCAAGTCAATTCGACATAGCCCTGCTGTTTTTCATTTGCTTTGAAATGGGTCATCTCCACTGGCAGAGAAGAAGTGGCGTTTGCAATCACAGAAGTTGATGTGTAAGAAGTCGTCCAACTGATGCCAGATACAACAGGGTAGTTGATGGTGGTATAGGTGCCGACCCTGTTGGAAGCTTCCAGAATGGTGAAGGATTGGCCAGCAGTGGGCGTAAAACCATTGATAAGTGAAACATTCAGTGTGCCGGTAAGTGTCGCCGTTCCGGTGACGTTGATTTTGTCATGTTCGGTACAGGGCGTCGTACCACCAAGCTGGATATTGGTGACAGGCCCGGGCGAGCCGCTCACATTGGAATAGCCAGCATTAAAGGTCAAGCAGCCGGAACCGCTATTGCCGGGGGAGAAGGTGTTCAAGTTGTCAAAAGGTTGGGAGCCGCCATAAGTGCCTGTACCATAGGCGTTTGCGTTTACTGTGCCTGCCTTGTTAATGCTGATGGTGCCATCGTTGGTCAGGGCCATGTTGAACCCTCCCAGCCATGACCCACCGATACCTGAGCCGAGGTTGAGCGTTCCAGTGCTCGTATTATTGAAAGCCCCACCGAGAAAACCAACGCTTAAACCGGCACGACCCACTCCGGTATTGTAGATGTTCACAGTCCCATTATTGGTGAAGCCCCCAGAGGCCATTGCTCCAAGCCCAATCCCAATGCCAGCATTGGCAGTGAGGCCAATGTCAACAGTGCCGTCGTTATTGAACAGGAAACCGCTTGTTTGATAGAAAATAGTGGCAGTGGTGGCACTCATCCCATTGTCGAAAGACATGGTGCTGTTGTTGTCCACACTGCAACTGGTGCAGCCCGACGCGAAGAGCAAGCCATAACCGTTGTGGTTGTTGACAGAAATGGCACCGTTGTTTTGAATCGAACTACCAGCACCAGCCAGTGAAATTCCAGAGGTGCAGTTGGTGATGCTCAGGCTACCGTCATTGATTAAGCTGCTTGTGCTTAGGCTGAGTGCGAAAGTGCCTCCGACGTTGATACTGAGCGAGCCAGTAGCCAGAACCTGCAAGATGCCAGCACTGGTTAAGGTTATGCTTTTTGCCACTGCGGCATAGCCAGCTGGTATGTTCACGGTCGCAGCATTGATGGTAACATCGTTGCTGGAAGTTGGCACAAGGTCGGTGCTCCAGTTGAAGGCGTCGTTCCAGTTGTTGGTGAAAGCCCCTCCGTCCCATGACACAGCTTGCGCATTCAGGCTGCCTGCAAACAAAAAGAAAATGGAGATGAGTTGAAGCTTGGATAAATGGGTTTTTGAGCCTGCTATTGACAGGAAATGCATTTCAAACATGACAATTTTAATTTACAGTTGAAAAAAAAACGCTCCAAAGGAGCCGATGACTCAGGAGATTCATGCGGCAATGGAACTCGCTCAAATGCGCTACATAGGGTGGGTATTTTTGGTAAAATTAGTTTCGCATCAGCAGGCAAGTGGGGCAATGGTGGTAAACGACCATACTGGGTTAGCTAGCGTACACTTTGGTTGAGCTAAGAGTTGATTATGGGCAATCCACAGCTTGATGAAAATGTGCAGGATGGGTTTCTAGGTTTAAAACGAATGATATTTGTCCACCTATCGCTTTTCAAAAAAAACTAATTTTGCCCGCCTCTGAAAAAACCACTACCGTTGGGTGAACTTTCGGCTCAGCAACGTCGTAAGAAATCAGTCCCCAATAATTCAACAATAGCAACAAATAGAATCATGATAAACATCACGTTACCCGACGGCAGCGTCCGTCAATACGAACAAGGAACTTCGGCGATGGACGTCGCCAAGAGCATCAGCGAGGGCCTCGCCCGCAACGTGCTGGCCGCCAAAGTGAATGGCGAAGTTTGGGACGCGAGCCGCCCCATCAACGCCGATGCATCGCTCCAACTGCTCACATGGGACTCCAAGGAGGGCAAAAATACTTTCTGGCACTCCTCCGCACACCTCATGGCCGAGGCGCTTGAGGCGCTCTACCCCGGCATCAAGTTTGGCATCGGCCCGGCGCTGGACAACGGTTTCTACTACGATGTGGACCCCGGTGGCCGCCAGATTTCGAGCGAGGATTTCAAGAAAATTGAAGATAAAATCATGGAGCTTGCCCGGCAGGGAAGCGAGTACCGACGCCAAGAAATCAGCAAGGCGGAGGCCGTCGCTTTCTTCCAAGAAAAAGGCGACGAGTACAAGCTCGAACTCCTTGAAGACCTCGAAGACGGCCAAATCACCTTCTACCACCAGGGCAACTTTACCGACCTCTGCCGTGGGCCGCACATCCCGGACACGGGCAAAATCAAAGCAGTAAAACTGCTCAAAATTGGCGGTGCCTACTGGCGTGGCGACGATTCCCGCAACCAGCTGACCCGCATCTACGGCATCACATTCCAGAAGCAAAAGGAACTGACCGAGTACCTCGAAATGCTGGAAGAGGCCAAGAAACGTGACCACCGCAAGCTCGGCGAAGAACTGGAACTCTTCATGTTTTCGGAGAAAGTGGGCGCTGGTCTGCCCATCTGGTTGCCCAAGGGCACTGCCCTCCGCAGCCGCCTCGAAAACTTCCTGAAAGACGAGCAGATGAAGCGTGGCTACCAGCCCGTCATCACGCCACATATCGGCAAAAAAGACCTGTACGTGACTT
>CAYTZS010000142.1:0-14429 GCA_964442355.1 uncultured Saprospiraceae bacterium
CTACCGTGCATATCGTTTAGTTCGATAACATAGCCTTGCGCGGCGGTCATGAAGTCTTTGTGCTTGAGTTTGAGTTGTTTGAAAATCGGGTTTGTTTTTTTGGGGACGGCTTTCACGCCCGTATCTCTGGTTTTTGTCGGAAAATCCTTTGCTGTGTAAAACTCATGGACTACGGAACCTGTGGCCGTGCGCTGTACATGTAGGTGCGGAAGATTGCGCACAGTCACACGGCTGTACACGATTTGAGGGGCGGGAAAAAAACTCTCGCCAAAGGGTTCCTCCTGAAAAAACTGGTTGTCGGGCGCCAGCAGTACTTTTTCATTGAAAAAAACCGGCTGCCGAAAGGGATTTTCGTCCCCGCCGACCATCGGTTCGTAAGCCGCCACGCCGGAACTGTAGGTGAGTGTTTGGCCATTGAGCACTTCGGTGGTCGTATAGTCGTACGCTTGGCCGTAGTCGTAGCTTGTGCCTGTGCCGGGGTTCATTTTGTTCCATTCGTCAGAAATGCTGATTTTTTTTACCCGTGAACCGCCCGCTATCTTGTTTTTCTCTGGGCTGTACAGCCGAATCCATGATTTTCCTGGCGCAAACTGTTTTGCATAGTCCTTACTTCGCATAATATCGTTGAACCCCTGAACGAACTGGCTCATCTGTGCGCACATCCCAGATAATGCACGGATAATTTGCTCATCGCCATCCGTTTCACTCACGCTGGATTCGCCGTATGCGATTTTTGGCAAATAAAGCCTGGTAAATTGCCAGGCTGCTTTGGCAATCGGGTTGGCGTCCTTTGTGCTACCATCATCAGAAGGCACTATCGGTAATACAATGTATCCATAATCAAAAGCGGTGCTGCTTGAGTTTCTTTTTACCGCACCATAATCCTTAATTCGTGTGTAACCTGGTACGTATTCATAACTTTTATTAAAGCTGGCTGATTTTTCGAGGTTAATCAGAAATTTAAAATACAGATAGCCGTTATCAATACTTTTTTCACTGAATGTGCCCTGTAAGTATTGCCGCCATACTTCAAACCTTGCACTATTCTGGCTGTTGCTTACTATAGGTTTTCGAAGTTTAAAAAACAGAACATTATTAGGCGTCTGGTTATCCCCACTAAATAACTCATTTCCGGAGTTATTAAAACTCTGCGGTCGGCCTGCTGGTGATTCAGTGCCGGTGTTCGCAACTTCTATCATCTCCATCGCCCGTCGGTCCTGGGTATAGGCATACCGGTTGGCCTCGTACTCCACTTTAATGGCTCCACCGGAAGGCAATTTGATTTCAGTCAGGTTGTAGGCATGGGCATTTTTGTCGGCATCTAATGCATTTTGCGGGACATAGGGGTAATCCGATGTGTTGAGCGGGCCACTTTCTGGATTATCATAACATCCTTGACCGTTAGCGGCTAAGTTTTCTTGGTAACTGCCCCAACGGTTGTAGTTTTTCAAACCATAGTTCGGGTTATGGCCCGAGCCTTGGTATTGACCGTACTGAAATTGGTAGGGCGAAAGTTTGCCTTTATTGGAAGTTCCATAGGTGAACCAGAGTTTATTTAAAGTCAATTTGCCATCGCTGCCGCCGTTAGGAAGGCCCTTGCAAAGGCTGTTGTTGCCATTGCCCTGTTCGTAGCCAAAATTTACCGTTTTGATTGGCGTGGCTGAACCAGCATTCTGGAGACGGTCGGGAAGCGAGTATAGCTTGATACTCATTAGCTTTGGCAATTTTTGCCCCGTAGCGCTGAGGGCATCGGTGCGACCGTTATTATCGTAAGTAAATTCGGCTACCTGTGTTTTGCTGACGACCGAATGCAGTACCCAATATTCTTTTTCCCCAGCAAGGTAGTTGGCTTTGTCGTCCGAGTCGTCCGATTTAAAACCTTCGTTGAAATTGGCTACGGGTTGCGATCCTGAAACAAAATAGGGGATGCGCCATTGATAGTTGGCATGAACCTTCGAGTAATTAAACTTGGTATATGTTCCGTCGTCATCAGGGGAGGGGCCATCACCAGTAATGTCAACGTAATCCTGCGAAACGATGGCAGTAAGCAGGTATGAATGGGCATAAGGAGGCATGCTATCTTTACTGAAATAGTTTTCGTTGCCTTTTTGGTTTTGTTGGCTGTCATCAACTCCAGAAGTGAAGTTGACTAAGCCTTTGGTACAGTCCGCAGTTGTCTTGTCGATACTAAAACTGACTTCCTTTTGGCGGAAATTATACGCTGGAATTCCATACACGTAGCGCAACCCATCCTGTCGGAGCACCGTGATTTCCGAGAGGTGTTTGAGCTTGCGGTCGCCTGATGTCCGGCCAATTGCCACAGGCGGTGAAGTGAAATTGTTGAGGGGGAAATTGTTGATAGATTTGTCCAGTCCAAAATTGGCTGCCTGTTCTGCCGTGAGGTACGAGATGCTTTGGTTCCGGCGTTCTCGGTGTTTTCGGTGGGCATTGGGGAGAATGGACTGTTGACCTTCCCAATTCGGCTTGGTTTTTACATTCATTTCAGATTTGTTTCCAGCAACCAATTCCACGCGCACAGGGTTCGTTTCTCCATTCTGTGTAAAAAAATCTATGTCTGTTTCCACCGATTTCTCCCCGGCCATTTTGAAATAGGCGGGTTCATAGCCGGGGTCATTTTGAACAGACGGTGGGCAAAAAGCGAACGAGGCAGCCGCATCGTTATCGTCGCTCCATTGATTGCTCCTTGAGTCGGTTTTATTCACCACTAAATCCGCCCCGCCGTGAAAGCCCGGCGGTAATGCACCAACCCCAACTTCCACGCCTAAGTTGCCGCCTGAACCCCTAGACTGCACTTTTGGGTCGGATAGCACCCCTATGTCGCCGCGTTTCAGTTGGTAGCTTCCAGCAATGCCCTGCCCCGTTGCACCATATATATCGTTGGTAAAAACTGCCATCGGTAGTTTAGGCGTGTGTTTGGTGAATGGGCCGTCTTTCTCCCGGTTGAAATCCATTAGTGCATTTTCGTTGCCCCCGGCATGATGGGCATAGAGGAATCCGTAGGCTGGATTAGACGTACTGTTTTGGTCCAACGCTTGCTTGGAAAAATAGCCTGTTATGCTGGCTCCCGGGTGTACCCCAGCCGCTTCGAACCCCAGCGAAAGCGAGCCGCTGATAGAAAAGTTTCGAAAAGGTAATGTTGCTTGGGGCGAATAACTAGGGGTGGCAAAGCTGAATGAACTGCTTCCGCCATAAAGACTTCTTGATCTGGTGATACTTTGCCCAGTTGAAACAGCATTTCCTTTTTCATCCTCTCCTGGAACAGTGACGAACCCTGATCGCGAAATGCCAAGCGATGAACCAATTGTAACTGCTCTTAATCCTTGCCTTGAGTTTACTGGAGCGCCTATGCTCAGGCCGCCGTTTATATTTCCTTTGCTTTCTGCATTACCTACCTCTTTGCTTTGAGCGCTAAAATTGACCGTTGGAGAAATGGTCACACCTGTTTGCGAATTGGCCGTCAAGCCTAAGCCAACGGTCATCGAAGCTTTGTCGCCTGCATTGAATCCTGGAATCAGGCCAAATTCAAAGCCTACGCCTTTATAATTGTTATAAAATACACCGAGATTAGCGCTGAGGTTGAAGATTTTTTTAGCCCCTTTCTTTTTGGAAAGGCCGAAGAGTTCCAGCTTGAGCCCTTCGCTGCCACCCCAAGTCTTGTTTGGCTTCATATTGAAATCCTTTTTTACAACATCGCCATCAAAATCATCTGGCAATCCACGCATATTTCGATTGACCACACCGGGATTAATGTTCCAGCCCAATCCGCATACGCTAGCCTCGTCGTCAGGGGTGGCCCCGGCGTGATAGGCTAAATTGAGCGGGTATCCGCCAACTTCCATCAATGGGATATTGTATGTGAAGCTGCCAGTGGACACATCTACCATTTCAGAAGTACCAATCGGCTCAAAACTTTGGACTTCTGGCTGGGAAGGGCCACCTGTCAATGCAAAAGCTTGATAAGGAGTTAAAAGCTGTGCCGCAAGTATGGCAATCAGAAACCACGCAGTGCTGCGCTTCAAAGAGGGGGAAAGATGTTTCATAATTTTAAGGTTGGAATGCGTTGGATATTTTCGGCAGGTATAGTCAGTTTTATCAGGCTCTTAGAATACACCCGGTCTTCATATATCAATGTCCTATTAGATTTATTTCCAAGGTTTTCATCAAAGCCAAGCATAAAATCGGCGTAGGGTGCAGCACCGTAATTGCGCTCAAAGTGGAAAAGTTTGCAAGTCAAAGTATCATTGCTGACCAGTAATCTTAGGTCACTTTGCAGCCCGAATGAAAAATATTCAACGCGTTGGTAGTATTCATCTGTGCTGCCTGCATTGTATTGAAGTATATCGCCATGACCACTTTGGAGTGCGAGGCGAAGGCGGTAATACTCCATGCCTTCGTACTCTTTACTGGCGGTAATTATCTGAGCCGGGCGCTCGGAGCCAGCTTCATTGATGGCCAGCCAGTCGGCGGGTAGGTAGCTCAGCGAGGCTGTGATATTGCCAATAGAAACTGTGTTGGACAAATCTGCATGGTGGCCTCGAACCCATTCGACATATCCTTTTGGGGCCAAGGCCCCTGACTGACAGCTGGTTACCACTCCTAAAAGCAGGAGCAAGAAACATTTGTGGAGGCCAATGTACACAATAGATTTCAGCATAATTTATACCTTTTTGTTCATATACTCCTTACTTCCGTGGTCATTAGAAATAAGTTCCAACCAACTGCACATACTCAACCAACAGCATTAAAACTTATTGATAATCAAAGGGTTATCCTTCCATAGCTCAAAATGAAATCCTGAATCCACAGATGTCAATCAAGACTGGCATTCGGTCAAGAGTACGCTCGCCACCAAACCCTTTGCCCCGAAACTGCCGCCGCCGAGGTTGCGCTTGTAATACCAAGCCGTGCCGTTTTGTTTGAGGATGCCGCTCAAGCCCTCGCCGTATAGGTCGTTGAACTGGTAGCCGTTGCCGATGCCTTCGGGGGCATTGGGCAGGTCTTCGGCGTAGATGCTATATATAGTGGTGTCCACTTTCGCACGGGTATAGTCGAAACTGACGGGTGGATAGGATTTCTCCAAATATCCCGCACCTTCCTTACGGTAGCCAATGTGCTGCACTGATTTGACTAATGAGGCAATGAGGTTTTCGTCATGCTCCAGGACGGTGGCTTTCACGAGGCAGTTTTCAATGTCGATTTCGTCACCGAAGTGGTGGAACATCATGATGCGGCTGATAGTATCCATCCATTTTTCAATCCTTGCAAAAAGCCCTTCGATGCGTGGGCGGTAGCGAACCACCTGATAGCCACCTGCTGTAAATATATCCGGTGTGCCGTCCGGTTTAACCATTGGCACCAAGTCCTCAGCACCGGACAAAATGAAAACATCGCTCGCAAAAGCATCTTCATACTTGGGCAAGCCGTCGTACTGCGGTAGACCTTTCTGTGTCTTGCGGGAAATATTCGGCAGCCCGATGTCCCAGCCTAACCCGTAGGAGCTGTTGCCGCCGCCGGAGTCGTAGCTCAAAGCCAATTGCGGTGCAAAGCCTCCCCTTTCGGGGCTTTTCGCAATCGGGACGCTGAGGGAGCCTGTACCTGTGACCGGGTTTGCTTGGAACTTCTCGCCGAGGCCCTGAATGGCACCGCCGCCCTTGGGCATGGTGATGGAAGGCGCTTCGAAGCGGGGCTTTTTTTCCTCAGAGGAAGCATTGCCACTACTTCGATTGGCTTGCCCACTGCTTGCGGATTGCGGGCGAGGAGAGTTAGTTGTTTGCTTTTGGTTATCCTGGCTAATCATTGAAAACGTCTTATAGGGTAAACGTTTTCTCAAGTATGTTATAAGTGGGCGAATAGCCCAGACGTTGCTTTTTATTTTTCTCGGCGGAAATATCGCCTTATTTTATAGAAGTGCAAGCATGAGCCATTATTTTTTGTAAGAAATATAAATTCGGTAGCGAAGAACCCATATTCGGTCACAATTTTCCTTTTTTTTAGTGGGCAGGTGCAAGCTTGCCTAGGTTTGGTTCGCCAAATGAGGGTTGTGCTATTTACAATACCCCCAAAGAAGTAGGAGACAGCCTTTGGTGAAAATTCAACCTAAAGACCAAAGAGGGTGAGGGGAGCTTAATGTGGTTTAGAGATGTATGAATGCAGCGGAGGTCGTCCGCCAGTTTTTCAAAGAGGCCATCAAACTTACACCACCACTTACACCACAAAAAAAGGAGCTACGCAAAATCTGCGTAACTCCTTGATAATCAATGTCGGGGTGACAAGATTTGAACTTGCGACCACACGCCCCCCAGACGTGTGCGCTACCGGGCTGCGCTACACCCCGTTTTTTGAGTTTGCAGTTTGTCAGTGGGCAGTTTGCAGTAGGTTCCAAGTTACCACGAACTTGACTGCCAACTGCCCACTGGCAAACTGCAAACTCAAAAGTGGGTAGTACTGGATTCGAAGCAGTGACCTCTGCTCTGTCAAAGCAGCGCTCTAAACCAACTGAGCTAACCACCCTATTTCAATGAGAATTTGACAGCTAAGGCGTCAAATTCTGCTTTTTTCAAAGCGGACGCAAAAATAGACATTTTTACCTGTAAGGCAACCTGCGTATTTGTTTTTCGCCAAAAAAAATGAGCGAGTAGTTGAATACCACTCGCTCATTTTTATGCAAACCTTGATTACTTCTTGGCAGCAGTTTTCACTTCCATTGGTTTCCTTGGCAGCAGCTCGTCACGCTGCGAGGTATGCCATACGAACGCTGCAATGATTGTGGCGGCTTGCTTGAGGTCGTCTGCTACGAGGTGGTCGTAGTTGTCCATGTTGGAGTGGTGGGTACGGCTCCAGTAGGCTACGTTGTCTTGAATGAACTGAAATCCCGGTACGCCCACGCCATCGAACGACTGGTGGTCAGTGCCGCCCGTGTTCTGGAGCGTGAGGGTATTAGCGCCCATATCCTTGAAGGGTGCTAGCCAAGCACGGAAAATTTGCGAGATGGCTTCGTTGCCTTGCAGATAAACCCCTCGAATTTTACCAGTACCGTTGTCGAGGTTGTAGTAGGCGGAAATTTTGTCGTAGTCGGTGCCTTTTACAAGGTTGCCGTCGTCGTCGTAGTAGCCTACGAACTCTTTGGCGTAGGCCCTAGAGCCAAGCAATCCTTGCTCTTCACCCGTCCAGAGGGCAATGCGCAGGGTGCGTCGTGGCTGTATGCCCGATTCTTTGATGGTTTCCTTGAGGATACGGGCTGCTTCCATCATGGCGGCACTTCCAGCGGCGTTGTCGGTGGCGCCAGTGGCCGATTGCCACGAGTCGAAGTGGGCACCGAAAATAACGACTTCGTCCTTGAGGTCGGTGCCGGGTATCTCGGCGATGATGTTGTGCTCCATGCCGTCTTTGTTGGTGTATTCGGCTTGGAGGTCCATGCTGAGCGTCACAGGCATGCCCTGTGCCAGCAACCGGAAAATGCGGTTGTAGTGCTCGACGGACATGGTGACTTGTGGCAAAACCTCAGCTCCTTCGTCACGGGCACTGCCTTCTTTTGCACTGGCTCCCGACACGAACACTGTGCCGAGGTCGCCCTTGAAGCTGCGGTCAATGGTGGCCAGCGGCTTTTCTTCGTACAGCATTTGGCGCAGTTTTTTGATGAAATTGCCACCGCTATCCGGGAAGTTGCGGTTGCCACGCCTGCCCCGCTGTTCGGGCTTGGCGGAGTTGGCCATGTCGAGTAGCTCCTCTGGTGTGAGCCGTTTGGCGAGCGGGTCTTCCCATTCCTTGAGCACTCGCAGGGTGTCTATCATCACGAATTTGCCCTTGAGCTTGCCCTTGTATTTGTCGAGTTCTTCTTCCGTGTTGGCGTCGAGGTAGATGACTTCGCCTTTCACCAAACCTTTTGTGGAGGGCGACCATGCCTTGGGGTAGGCGATGACGGGCCAGTAGTTTGGTGTTTGGCAGTGCATTTCAAAATGCTTCAACTCCCAGCCCCGTCCAAATGGCCCCCACTCGTCGAGGCGGACATTTTGGTAGCCCCAGTCCTTGAGCTGCTGAACGGCCCAATTGGTCGCCTTGTCGAGCATGGGCGAACCAGTCATTCGAGGGCCGTAGACGTCGGTAATCATGGCTGCAGTTTCCATGACCCGGCTTTTTTCCAAACCGTGCTTTTTGATGATGGCGATGATGGAATCGTTGACGGGCTCCTGTGCCCAAGTGGCCGATAACATGCCGCAAAGTATCAGCCCCAACGTGAGTAGTGCATTTTTTTTCATACTTGTAAATATAGTTGGATTGTTTGCCCGTGGTTGGTAGGGGTAGAAGGCAAATGGAGTTGAATTCGGTGCTAATTTTTTGTCCCCCACAATTTGCACTGTTTTTTTTTGGTAAACATGTTTTGCAAGTTGTGGGGGACACGCCGCTCGTTCGACACTTAGCTTAAAAATTCAGGTTCTTGGTGAGGTAGCCCATTTTCAGGGTATCACGGGTTTTGTCGTTGATGCCAACGCCAAATCTCTTGAACTTGACGGCTGACCCGAAGATGCCCTGTCCTTCGCTCAAGTTATTGTACGATGGTATTTCCTGCGAAGCCGTGATGCCCGTGTTCGCCAAGCTGACGTTGACCAAGTTTTCAACCGTGCTGTTGCCAGCGATGATTTCGATGTCAATGCCGTTGAAGATGCGCTTGACATCTGGATTGACTTCTATGCTGTTTTTCAAGAGTTGGTAAAACTCCAAGCCTACTTTTTCGGCCTTGAATTGGTTGTTGCTGCTCTCCCTGCGAAGGCCCCTTGCCCATGGCCAAGCGATGATTTTCAATTCTTGGTCTGCTGGGTTTGATATTGGATATTCGATGTATCGGAAGTACAGGGTAGCGTCGAAAATAGTGGCAGAATCGGGTGCTTCCCAAGAAATATTTGTGGAGGAGAACCCATCGCTGTTGAACGTGAAGCCGTTCGAACCACTGGATGGGCTGTTCAATTTGAGCGGGCCGAGAATGGAGGAGGTGCTGGTTACTTCTGGTAACCCGTTGCCACGGTCAATTCGGAGTCGAATGATTTCACCGGGTTTCAACAACAGCTCTGAGGAGTCGATGCGGAAAAGCCAGTTGGGTTCGTTGGCAAAAACGCCTTCTTCCCGTGGGAAGCCCCAGTCGTTTCCATCCACCCGCTGCATCGTGAAGAGTTGGCCGTTGCTCACCCGCTCCAGTTGAACGTTGGCGTTTTGGTAGTACAGCGAGTCGGCGATTTTTGCAATTTCTAGTGCGTCGCCATCGGGGTCAAGGAAGGCACGCTCCACCCGGATGTAGTGCGCCGTGTCGGTAATATCGAGCAGGCCGTACACCACGGGGATGTCTTTCCAAGGGGCCGAAACTTCAAAATCGTTGGAACAAGAGGCCAACAAGGTAATCGCCAAAATACCTGAAAACAATATGCGCTTAATCATGCTCAAATTTTATTGAAAAAAACAAACCCTCAATTTTTGGGCGGGTGCAAATGTAGGCAAATTGACTTGATAAATGCTGGTGCTGCCAAGTATTGACAGCGTCCTGACGAAAATCACGGTAGAGCCTCGACACCCTGGAAAAGCGACTTGTAAATTACTTGCATCAAATTCAACGGTATTTGGTTTTGGTTCAAAAATGAGTTCAAACCTGCCTATAATTGCACCAAATCAATAAAGTTGACATGAAAAACAGAATCTTCACCCTTTTCTGCTGTACCATATTTGCCCTCCTAGCCTGCAAGGCACCAGCCCAACAGGGCAATATCTACGACAACAACCCGGAGCAACGCCTGCCCATCGGCATGGAAAAAGCCAAGCACCGTTTCATTCCCGCCACTGGCGGCAAGGTTGACAAAGTGCGTGTCGAGCCGCCGTTTTGGTTCACGGGAATGGCCAATCCGGAGCTGGAGGTGCTCATTTATGACCAAAACATCAAGGATTACGAAGTGAGCCTCGCCAACGCCGCAGGCGTGAATCTCGTGCAGGTACACAAGGTTCAAAACCCCAATTACCTTTTCGTGGTGTTGAACATCGGCCCCGGTGCCAAGCCCGGCAAGTTCAACATCGTGCTGAAAAAAGGGACGGACACCAAAACCTATCCTTACGAGCTGCGTCCAAAGCATTCAGCCGCCAGTAGCCCTACCAAACAGCAATTGAGCGCCAGTGACTTCATTTACCTCATCATGCCCGACCGCTTTTCCAACGGCGACCCCTCCAACGACAGCTACCCGGACATGGCCCAAGTGGGTGTCAACCGACAGAAAATGTACTTCCGGCACGGCGGCGACCTTCAAGGCGTTGCGAACCACCTCGATTACCTTTCAGAACTCGGCGTGACGGCACTCTGGCTCAACCCCGTCATGGAAAACGACCAGCCCTACGAAAGCTACCACGGCTACGCCGTCACCGATTTTTACAATATTGACAGGCGTTTTGGCTCGAATGAGGTGTACAACAAATTGGTGAACGATTGTCACGCACGGGGCATCAAGGTCATCATGGACATCATCTTCAACCACTGCGGCGATAAGCATTGGTTCATCAAGGACTTGCCCGACGAGGACTGGATTCACCAGTGGCCGGAGCATACCCGCCCGGTTTATCGGGGCACGATCAACACCGACCCCTACCGCTCCGACATTGACTTGGACAGGGTCAGCAACGGCTGGTTCGACAACCACATGCCCGACCTCAATCAGCAGCACCCCCGCCTCGCTAACTACCTCATCCAAAATACCATCTGGTGGGTGGCTTACTCCGGTCAGGATGCGTACCGAATTGACACGTATTATTACCCTGACCAAAAATTCACTGCCGACTGGGCTGCCCGAATGGAGGAGGAGTTTCCAGGCATCGGCATGTTCGGTGAGGTGTGGGTCGAGAATGTTTCGACGCTCGCTTTTTACACCAAAAACAACGGTCTGAGCAAGGATTTCAACTACAATCTGCCTTCGGCAAAGGACTTCCCGCTTAGCTTTGCCCTCACCGATGCGCTCACGCAAAAGAACGAGTGGCTCACGGGCGCCATCCGTTTGTACATGACCCTCTCGCAGGACTTCCTCTACGAAGACCCCTACCGCAACGTACTTTTCCTCGACAACCACGACCTCGCCCGGTTCTACTCCACAGTCGGCGAGGATGTGGACAAGCTCAAGGCTGGCTACACGTTCATGATGACCACCCGTGGCATACCATCGTTGTACTACGGAACGGAGATGCTTTTCACGGGCTTCACCAACCCCGACGGCAAGGTTCGTCAGGACTTTCCTGGGGGCTGGCCAGGCGACCCCGTCAACAAGTTCACCGCCGCTGGCCGCACGCCAAAGGAGCAGGACGCCTTCAATTATTTCAAAAAAATGGCGAACTACCGCAAGGCAAACCCCGTACTACACAATGGCAAATTGACGCATTTTGTGCCTGAAGATGGCGTTTACGTGTACTTCCGACACAACGCCGAGAAGACCGTGATGTGCATCATGAACTGCAACGACAAGCCGATGACGGTGGCCACGAAGCGTTTTTCGGAGCGAATGCTTGGATTCGGCAAAGCCAAAAACGTAGTGACGGACGAGGTGCTGGGCAATTTGGACAATATCACGGTTGGGCGTTACACAACGCTGGTGCTTGAGCTGCAGTGAAAATGCCGAACGGTCGCTTTTTTTTTCATAAATAGTTATAAATGAACAAGAACGAGGAAAAAGAACAGCAGAAAAGAGGATTTGCTTGGTGGTGGCTGCTATTGCCAATTGCAGCGCTGGCAGTGTGGTACTTTTTTCCAAAAAACTCAAGCTCAACCACCACAGCCGAAGTGGCTGCACCCGATTCAGGTACGACTACTGGTATTAAAATCTGCTACCAACCCCAAACCATGAACCCAGAGCACTGCTGCACGGAAGACCTTGCACAAGTTTCCATTTTTGAATCGAGCAATGTCATTTTCGCTACGGTTAACTTAGCTGGGAAGGCTGAAAAAAACGCTGTGGTGACTGGAACAGTAGAGTGGCAAACGGGGGAGACTTTCCCAACCCAGCCCATCCAATTTGAAGCCAACGATTTGGTTGAAAATGGTTGCTACGTTGGCCGGATAAAACCTGTTAACGGTGTACTTTGGAGCCTACACAAATATGTGCTGAAACTTCAAGTGAACGGGCAGCCAGCTGGCGAAAAAGTATTTGAAATGATACGATAGCCGCTACCATACTTGCCAACCATCCATTCAATCGGCAATAAATGAAGCTGAAAAACAAGCAAAAAATCCATTCGCTGCTCGAAGAAGACCAGCTTGGCGAGGTAGTCAACGAATTGAAGAAACAGCTCAAAAACAGCGCTTTCTATCCTGAGCTTTTGGGGCTTTCTGCGCAGTTGAGCAAAATCAATGCAGACAAAATCGCACGGGTGCTTTCTTACGAGCAGGAAACCCTGGCTGTAAACAACCTTCGTCGGAGCTTGGGCCTTTTCATCGAAAAGGTTCAAAATGATGATGATGTAGTCAGTCCTCCGCCGCCTCCGCCACCTGACGGTTCTTCCACTGGGACTAACTGGTTGTGGTGGGTCGTAGGTTTGCCTGTTTTTATTAGCGGTCTTTGGTGGCTGTTCTTCCGGGATGCCCCCACCCATTCAAACATTCGAATTTGCACAAGCAATGCAGTTGGCAACCTCAATTGGTGCGGCAACGACATGCCTCGTATGGCCGTCGGAGAAACCCTTCGTGGTATTGTAGTCACTGCCGTTTTTGAAGGTCAAAGCGATGGCGATCCATCTGTTACAGGTACTTTGCTCAGAACCAATAGCGGTGAGGTTTTTCCCACGCAAAGAATTCAGTTGACCATGAGTGAAGGTGGGGTAGGGTACGCTGGATTTCTTACCCCTGCCAGCGGTGTGTTTTGGGATCCTGGCATGTACACACTCCAATTGCAATACAACGGGGAGCCAGCTGGCGAAAAGAATTTTGAACTTTTTACAACAAACACATTCAATCAATAGCAAATGCGAACACTCCTCCCACTACTTCTTCTCGCTTTGTTGTTTGCTGCATGTGCAAACCGGCAGTCGGCCATTGCACAAACCCAGCAAAAAACACAACTAACTGATGATGAGCTGTTTAGGCTCGTTCAGGAAAAGACCTTTCAATACTTCTACGAAGGAGCAGAACCAAATTCCAAGCTGGCCTGCGAGCGCATCCATCTCGATGGCATATATCCCGACAACGACCCGCACGTTGTTACTTCAGGTGGCACAGGCTTCGGGTTGATGGCCATTTTGGTGGGGATTGAGCGGGGTTTTATTACCCGAAAACAGGGCTTCGACCACCTCAAGCATGCTGTTGACTGGCTGGAAAAGGCCGACCGCTTTCACGGCGTCTGGCCCCACTGGCTAGATGGCCGTACCGGCAAAACCGTTCCTTTTGGCGCCCACGATGACGGCGGCGACCTCGTAGAAACCAGCTTCCTCGTGCAGGGAATGCTATGCGTTAGGCAGTATTTCAAGGATGGAAATGCAGAGGAAAAGGCACTTGCCGTCAAAATCGACAAGCTTTGGAAGGAAGTGGAGTGGGACTGGCACCGTGGCCCAGACAAGGAGAACGTGCTGTTTTGGCACTGGTCGCCCAAGCACCAGTGGAAGATGAACTTCCGCATACGTGGCTGGAACGAATGCCTAATCACTTACGTGCTGGCGGGCTGTTCGCCCACGCACGGTGTGCCAGCGGCTGTTTACCACGAAGGCTGGGCCGAGGGCGGAAAAATCGTCGGTGGGCCAACGGCCTACGGCCATAAACTTGCCCTGCGCCATCAAGGTCGTGAGGTATCAGGCGGTTCGTTGTTCTGGTCGCACTACTCCTTCCTCGGTCTCGACCCCCGCAAATTGAAGGACAAATACGCCGACTACTGGCAGGAGTGCGTCAACCACACGCTCATTAACTACGACCACTGCGTGAAGAACCCGAAGGGGTTCGCTGGCTATGGCCTCAATTGCTGGGGATTGACGGCAAGCTACTCAACGGCATTCTACGCAGCTCACTGCCCGGAAGAAGACCTCGGCGTCATTTCCCCAACGGCGGCGCTGTCCTCCTTTCCCTACACGCCAAAGGAAAGCATGGCGGCCTTGCGGCATTTTCACGATGCATTGGGCGATGCGCTTTTTGGCAAGTACGGTTTTTACGATGCCTTCAACCAGCATGTGGATTGGTTTCCACGGCGCTACCTTGCCATTGACCAAGGCCCGATTGTGGTGATGATGGAAAACCAGCGGACGGGGCTGCTGTGGCGGTTATTCATGTCGTGCCCAGAGGTGCAGGATGGGCTTGGGAAGATGGGGTTTGAGTGGAAGTGATGGCCCAAAAGTAGTTTTACGAAAAACAAAAAGCCGCTGAGAAATGTACTTCTCAGCGGCTTTTTAGTGCCCGGAGCGGGACTCGAACCCGC
>CAYTZS010000143.1:0-14367 GCA_964442355.1 uncultured Saprospiraceae bacterium
ACCATTGTTGCTCATGTTTGTTATTTCGATTTGCTCATGTGGCGACTCGAACGGTGCCTCAAATGAAGCAAGGATTAAACAACAAGAGGTAATTATAGAGACTCAAAAAAAAGAAAAGGAAAGCTTGAACAACCAAGTTGACTCGATAGTCGAAAAGTTAAGGGAGGTTGCTCAACACGAGGACTATTTAAGCGGGATAGATTTTTCATCGGCAAGTTCCAATGAAGTTGACCAAGCATTGGCCCTCATTGAAAAATCACTGGATGCTTCAATTAGGCAAATTGAGGTTTACAAAAACGGTGAAAATGCCGCAATCAACGAGTTGAGTGGCCAATTGAACGAAGTACATGAAAAACTTCGGCAACGGGAAGTTGAAATAGAACATTACAAAAATCTTTTGGCAAGAACAACCGACGGGACTCCGATACCTCCACCAGTAGCGCCTGATTATAAATTATTAGTTGAGTCATTAAAAGCAGAATTGAAAAACACCAAAATGAAATTGGGTGCTGCTGTAAAAAAAACTAAAGTAGTGGAAAGTGAGAATAATGAGCTAAAGGCTGAGATATCTGGATTGGAGGCTCAAAAGGAAGCCTTGTCGAATGCGATATCTAAAGCCCAAAGAGAACTGGCCAACCTTGAACAGCAAAAAGAAGAAGCCAACCGCAAGTTTGAAAACGAGATAAGCGCCTTGAAGACTAAACTGGAAAAAGAAAAAGCAGTGATATATGCTTCTATTGCCAGAACAATGGCGCAGGAGTTGGAAAACGTGAAAAAATCTAAAGGTAGACGGGATGACTATTGTGAGAAAGTTAAATCTTATTACGAAAAAGTATTGGAATGCAATTGTGAGGTGGCAAATAAGGTTAAAGGAGAATATGAAAGCTTCAAGAGAAAATGTGATTGACAGCCCTGCTGGCGCACTACCTGTCTCGTCAACTGAAAAACGGCACTGCTCGACACGAGCAGTGCCGTTCTTTATTGTTAAGGGAGTAGTTAAATTGGCATTTTCAAAATCAAGCACCATTCATCATGAAATCCCAAAAATACGCCATCAACTAGCATCAGTTTTCGCAAGCATGATTCCAGCAGAGACGCACGGCCGTGCGTCTCTACGCCTGGATTGTATTCAATGCCAATTTAAGTCCCGTTCCAAAACCAAAATCCAAGACCGCCCATTCAAAGGATTTTAAATACCAACAAAAAAAAATTCGATTTTAATTTGCAATTCAAATTATTCCCTTATCTTTGTGGCGTTCATTGAGTAATTTTACTTTGAACAGCAAATTTTTTGAAATTTTTTTCTCGAAAGTTCCGCAAGCAAATATTTCTACAGACAGTTTTCTGCCCGCAGTTTCTTCTTGCCACTTCTTGTTAACATTTCTTCTTTTAATTTCTGTTTCACAGACAACTTTCCTCAAGTATTTTTTCATTTTTAATTCATTTCTATAATGAACATTTTTGCAGCAAAATTGAGTTTTGATACTCAATCTGAAGACCTTCGTGAGGCCTTCGAAGAATTTGGCGAAGTTTCTTCTGCCAGCGTAATCATGGATAAGTTCACCGGAAGGTCCAAAGGTTTTGGCTTTGTGGAAATGTCTAACGACGACGAAGGTCGCAAGGCAATTTCTGAGCTGAACGATAGCCAATTGGACGGTCGTACCATCGTTGTGAAAGTTGCTGAAGCACGGGAAGACCGTGGTAACAGTGGCGGAAACCGTGGCGGCGGCGGCTATGGCGGTGGAAACCGTGGTGGCGGCTACGGCGGTGGCAATCGCTATTAATTCGATATTTGACCAATTCCTAAACCCTAATTAGGAATAAACAGATACATTAAACCTTTCCAGCCCTTGGGTATTCCCAAGGGCTTTTTTTTTGGCTAGGTGGGAGGCGATAGAACCCAGTTGTGGCAAGTAAGATTTCAGCAACATTAAAGTCTCGTAGTTCTTGCAAGTTTGCAACGGGCGTATTTCAATGTTTCGCTCATGCCATTTGCCTACCGGGTCATCGGGAGAGGCAAAAATAGCATGGCTATTAAATGCTAAAATGCACCTATATTGACTATTTCAGACGGTCGGCATTTGTGATTACTAATTGCAGCCACATTTCCCGTAAACATTATTGATGATAATGGTTCCCTGTTTGGTTTTTAGACTGAGCCTTCCATCGTATTCTGTCTTTTCGCCCTGTTTGCCCACCTGCTTGACATCAAGCGTGGCTTCATATTGGTCGTTGGAAAATACCTTGACCAAGTTCCCATTTTTCAAAGATTCCGACTGCTTTTCAAGTTGGGTCACCATGCCATTCAAGCTGACATAAGCGAACTTTTCATTGTTGTCCACATAGACATACTTGCTGTTTCTTAATTCGGTGGAGTCATTTGAAAAATAGCAGGCACAGTCCTTCACCTGGGTTGGAGCATTTGAGAAGGTTTCCAAGTTCAAAGTGGATTTTGCTGTCGTATCGGCAGCGGTATCAGCAGTCGCCACGGCGGTGCTATCGGCATTGGTTGTTTCCGGCGCATTGACGTTGGTCGTAGCATCCTTGCAGGAGAACAGGAATATGGCAGCAATTAATAGGACAATTAAATTTTTCATTATTTCAATTTTTTTGGCTGCGAAGGTAATGGTTTGTGGGAATATTGCCACGGTCCCCCGGTAGAGACGTACGGCCGTGCGTCTCTACACGGCCGTGCGTCTCTACATTGTTCTTATTTTGTCAAAAAAAATTGGCACAGATTTCGTGAATTTTAGTTTTTACAAATTTATTTCACGCCGCTCGTTTTGTGCAGATAACATCGTTCTCTTGTTAAGTGCCGACCCTACGGCGGGAAATTGCAAACCACTGAAGCAATGAGTAAAATAAGAAAGGCGCTCGACGCCAAAATCAAAATGTTCAAGGCCGTTGCCACGCTCTATCTCACCTACAAGGCCCGGTTCGATGTGGTACTTGCCATGGCCGCCAACATGACCACTTTTTCCAACAGAAACGCCGTGATTGATGGGCTGGTGCCATTGGCCAGCGAGGACACCAAGGCCATGACCGACCAACGGGATGCGCTGCAAGCGCCCTTGTTTTTGTCGGCAGCAGTGGTGGCAAATGCCGTTTATTCCTATGCGGACAGTATCGGCGATTTGGTGCTGAAAGGGGAGATGAACTGGACGGTGGCAAAGCTGGACAAGTTGTCGCTCGACCAATTGGGGCCTAATTGTACAGCCATCCATGAGAAAGGCGTTGAATTACTGGTGCAGGCTGGCCCTTTTGGGCTTGACCAAGATAAACTGGATAAGCTGGAAGCAGACAATACGGCTTGGATTGCCTTAGAATCGGGCACTCGCAACAAGCAAATAGAAATCAGCGGATATAAGCGGTTATTGGCCAAGAATGTAGCGGAAAATATGAAGCTTTTGACCGACCGCTTGGATGGTATGGTGTTCACGTTGTCTGAGACCGACGCTGCACTGGTGGAGCTTTGGAACCTAGCCCGTATCATCGTGCCGCTGCCTTCTACCGAAACACAAGCAAAAGTGACGGTGAAAGATATAATATCCAATGCGTTCATCTATGCTGCGGAGGTGCAGTTGGTTAACGGCCAAGTAAATACCGCAATTACGAATGTATCAGGTGAGGCTGAGTTTAAACCCATCAAGCAGGGCTATTATTTGTTCAAGGTAATGGCAGCGGGCTATAAGCCTTATGAAGTTATACAGCAACGGCTACTGAAAGGGAAAATCAATCGGCTGGAAGTAGCGCTGGAGCCGTTAGCGTAATTAGGCTGATATACTTGACGCCAATAGGTTTAGTGCAAATGGTTCACAATGGAGGGTGGAATTTATTCCGCCGTGTCATGTTTAGCGGAATAAATTCCGCCCTTCATTTATATAAAACCTATTGGCGTTGAGTATAATGCCTAATCTTCGTACTTCAACTTGAACATGTGGCCGTATGTGCCAACGCAATAGAGCAGGTTGTTGTCCAAATATTCGGCATCTGAGACAAGCAAGTCACTCATAATGACGGTATTGAAATAGTTGTCGTCTATCACACCAATATCCTCATAAGTAGCGCCTCCGTTCTTGGTTAAGTAGCCCGGCGATTTGGTAGCATTGTCCACGAAAAGAAAGCCTACATCGGGTGATTTAAAATGAAAATCCCTGATAAAATTGGTGCCAAAGCGCTGGTCCGAAACTTGGGTGATGGCCACCCAATCCTTGCCGCCGTTGGTTGTTTTATATAAGCTCAGGTCGTACTGGCCATTGTATGGCGTCTTTTGGGCATAACCAATATCCTTGTTCAGCATTTGCACTTTTGAAGGTCGGAAATCATTTGGGGCAAATAGTGTCCACGAAGTACCTTGGTCAGTGCTTTCGATGATGCCATTATGGGTATATGCCCTAATCAAATTGGATTCAAGCGGTATGACTTCTACAAAAGGAAGGGCGTCAGAATTAATGCCATTGTATTGGAATTGTACGCTGTTGCACCTGATCGACCAAGTATCTCCGCCGTCACGGGTTCTGTATATCTTGCTGTGCTTGACAAATCCTTGGTTGTTTTCCGTGAGCGACAGGAAGCCAAGCTCGTCGTCAACCATCACGATATCATCGTACTGATAAACAACTTCGCTGGTCGGGGGTGTAACCAACTGCCAACTGGCCCCACCATCTAGGGTGCGGTATAAAAATGATTCTATGCCCCAGCCAGGAGTTGCCTGCTCTACGACAAAGCCCAGCTTGTCGTTGGCCATGTGCAGTTTTGTCATTCGTTGGTCCAAGACGGTACCTGGATAAGCAGGAAGCGAAGCCTTTGCCCAAGTTTTGCCGCCGTCATTGGTCGTGAACGCTTCCCGGCCATAGCTGCTGATTTTTACGCCTTTTAGTTCATCGGTGAAATCAATCAACCATAAGGAGTTATAGGTTTGGGGCGATGGCGGCAATATCTCCCAAGTATTCTTGCAGGGCTTGCAATTGCTGCCACAGTCCACATCTATCTCTTGGTAATTCTTGATGCCATCCAAGCAATTGGGGCATTCGCCACAGCGGCCACCGCAGTCTATATCTAATTCGTTGCCATCTTTGATGCCATTGGCGCATTCATTTTCCTTTTGACAATTGAGGCTGGTCAAAGCCAGCAGCAACAAGAAGAGCGCTTTTTTCATGAGTTTGGATTTTTGCTTTTCAACCTAAAGGTTAGGCTAAAAATATGATGTACGTATTTTAGAGAATCACGTTTGATAGGGTCTTCGATGGTGCTGCCGTAGCTGGCATAATTCTCCGAGAATGCTACCTTTTCGTTCAGGTAGGTTTGGGTGTAGGCAAACTCCACGAGGGTTCGCCCGACTATTTTGCGGATGCCAATGGCACTACAGGGTGAGAAATAAGCCTTCCGGCCTAAAAAGCCCGTCGTCCTCGTCAAGGAAATACCCCCCGCAGCGTATGCCCCCCAGCCGCTTTTGGTAGCAACGGCCTGGTTCGTTCTGTCGCCATAGCAAACCCCCAAAAGTGCAGGCAAGTGCAGCGCCACGTAGTTCTTGTGCTTATTCAATTTGTCCGTGGTCAAGTATAGCGCAACGTCAAATGGGAAATTCAGCTCTGCCCTGAATTTTTGCCCCTCCTTCTGCCTGCCCAATGTCCAGCGCAGGTGGTACCGCACCGGTATTACAAGCTCGTATTCCTTCGGTGGCGTGACAATATGTGCTGGCCTGGTTGAGGAATATTGAAGGAAACTGTAGCGTTGGTACTGCATGAAATTTAGACTCAATCCCGCTGAGTGCTGAAAAGATTGAGCCTGTGCCAAGGTGCAAAGCAGGTTGGCAAGGAGGAGAAAGAACAGTGTTTTTAGTTGCATGTTTTGACTTTGAATGAGTGCAAAAATAAATGCGATTTTGCTGGGTTGCAAATAGGCAGGACATTTACCAACTCGCCACACCGATTACTGTTCGGTGCTACCCCCCACTCAGGACCCGCCCAAAAGCAGGCTAGTCATATTACCCAACCACCCCTAATCGTCAGTCGTCAATCCCCAATCATAAATCCTCAAAACTCCCCCCTCACCTGCAACTTCACTTCGCTGCGGCGTGGCCCGGCGGTCCGTTCAAATCCAGCGCCAATCTCCTCCACATTCGGGTAGTAAGTCGTGGCATACCTGGCCTCCAAGCGTATCTGATGGCTCAGGCGGTAGCCGAGGTTCAAGTAGAAGCGAGTGCCCCGGTTGTAGTAGGCGGGTATGGAAAAGTCGTTGAGCACATCCCGCTCGTAGGCATAGAAGCGCACATCGTAGCTGCCTGTCGAGAAGATGGCAAAGCGGGTGCTGGCCGTCCACGATGAACTCATCGGTTTGAAAATCAGCTCTTGGTACATGGCCATGCCCTTGGTCTTGTCACCCGCCGTCTCGGAGCTGCCGAGGTCGAGGCGGCTGCGCAACTCCACGGCTGGGTGCAGCTTCAAGGCAAGCTGGATGCGGGCTTGCAGGTTGTGCCGCTCGGCCAATCGGTCGTACTTGGTGCCTTCTGGCTGGAAGTTTATCTCCTTTTTTTCGCTCCGCAATTGGGCGTACACCTCAAGTTTTCGGCGCTGGGTGAAAGTCACCCGGCCCAACCACTCGCTGCCTTGCGAGGGCGCATCCACCTGGAAGCGGGGCCACTCGTGCCGCCACTGGTCGAAGTAGGCATTGAAGCGCCAGCGCTTGGTGGGCTGCACTTGCAGGCCGAAGTAGGTGCCCCGTTCGTTCAATCCGCCAAGGGTTTCGGCAAAAGGCTTGGCGTTCAACGACTGGTAGTCCTTGGCGAAGTGGCGGTGAACCACGGCCACATCCACCCGTCGGTCGAGGGCGGCCACGATGCCGTTCACCGTCGAAATGGCCCCGTTTTGGCTGCGGGCCGTCTCCCCGAAAACATAGTAATTGCGGAGCGCAAGGCCGTAGTCGAGGCTGAGGTTCAGCAGTGTTTTCCCACTGAAATAGTAGCGATTGTACAGTTGCGGGGTGCGCTCCAACGGCTTGTCGAGGTGCTCGTAGAGTGCATTGGCGCCCAGTTGCAGTTGGCGGCCCCGGTACTTGAGCGAAGTGCCTGCCGAGTTTTGGCGGATAGCGCCCCGGTCGGCCAGCTCGCTGTTGGTGCGGTGCAGGCCACTGATTTGTAGCGAAGTGGCAAATTCGGCATCGGGGTCGTCGGTTTCATCGTCGGTATCGAGGTTGGCGTCACGCTGGCGGCTGGAGGCGAAGGTTAACAGCTCCAGTTTTTTGCCCAAGTCGAAAACGACAGCGGCTCCCCTAAAAAAGTCGTACTCGCTCACCGAGGAGAACGGCCTGACGGGCCTACCGCTCCGACTCACGAGGGTGCTGAGTGCGCTCTTGCGGGGTGCGAAGCCTTGGTACACGAGCAGCCCTTGGCCCATCGTCACAGCATAGTCGCCAAGGGCCAGCGACTTCACCCGCCGCACGGGGTTTTTGATGTACAAATGGGCGCTGTAAAAATCGAAGCCCTTTTTGTTGCTGCCCTTGAAAAACTCCTCCCCGGCGTCCTTCTCCGCCGTGATGCCCGCCGAGATGCGGTCGCCACGGGTGTAGCGGTAGCGGAAGTAGAGCTGGTCGGCGCTGCCGAGGTAGCGGTTGGAGAGGGTGTCGTCGTCGGGCACGGTATAGCCCGCCTTGTCTTCGAGTTGCCGTGACCACCGTAGGATGACCTGATGGCGGTCACTGGAGAGGGTAGGGGCTTCGCCACCTACCAGTCCCGGCTCGTTCACCTTCACGAAGGGCAACATTTGCTTGATGGTCGCCAAGTCGTAGCCCGGAACGGCTTGCAGCTCGTAGATGGAGACGAGGTTGCCGTAGCGGCTGCGGTATTCGGGCAGTGCGTTGCGCTGTAGGTCGGTGAGGAAAGGGAAGTCCGAGAGGTCGGTTGCAGTGGCTTGGTTAAGGTCAAGGGGCCGGCGGCGCAAGTGGGCTAGTCGGTCAAAGAGGTCGTTGTAGTCAAAGCTGCCATCTTCCGATTGGCCTTGGGAGTAGAACTCAAGCTGGTCTTCGCCAATGGTGGGCAGCGTGAGGCTGTCCGTTTGGGCAGCGATGTCCAAGGCAAAAAGGATGGCGAAAATGGTGGAAAGCTGTTTCATTTTTACGGTCACGAATGTACGCTAAAACCGGAATTTGACCCCCCCGTAAACATTTCGGGGTGGAGCAGGCTCAAAGGCAGCAGCGATGTTCAGCCTGACGTTGCCCATGTATTTTTCGTTGAAAAGGTTGTTAACGCCACCAAAGAATTCCACGCTCAACCACTTGCCCTGCAACTCCCAGCCTGCTCGTAGGTAGCCGTACAGGTAGGAAGGTGCCTTCAGGTCGTTGACATTGTTAGCATAAATGGAGCCTACCTGCTGTGCCCCGATGGCGCAGGAAAGCCCACTCGGTCGCCGATAGAGCAGGCTTGCGCCAAAGACATGGCTGGGTATGCCGGGGAGCTTTTTGCCGTCGAGATTGCCAGCATTCGATATGTATTCCTCGAAAAGAAAATTGGAATAAGTATAGTTGAACTGCCCGGTTAAGTATTTGCCCAAGATGGCCGAGGCCGAAAACTCGATGCCAAAGCGCTTGGATTTCCCCACGTTTTCGGAACTGGCTGTACCCTCAAAGCTTTGATAGCGCAGGATTTCATCCCGCAACCATATCCTGAAAACAGACAACTCGGTGCGCAGCTTGCCCCCGGCCAACAGCATTTTGGTGCCCAACTCCACTGAATTCGATTGCTGAGGTTTGAGGTCTTTGTTGTAGTAAGCGCCCAATAAATCAATGGAATAAAGCTCTTGGATGGTCGGTATCTCAAAACTGCGGCTGCCGTTGGCAAAGAAACTGAGCTGCTCGGCTGCCAAAAAAGCGATGCCCAAGTTGGGGTTGAAGTTTTGGTAGCCTTGCTTCACGGAGTCTTCGGTGTTGTCGGCGAGGTAGCGGTCATCCACGGTGATATGGCTCCAATCAAAACGGAGCGCAGGCAGGATGGAAAGGCGTTTTCCAAGGGCTATGTTTTGCACCAGATAGACCCCTGCCGTCGTGAATTTTTCGGTTTGGTCGAAGTAACGTTCGCCTTTCACGCCATCATTGTTTTCGAAGCGCTGGCGGTCATCGAGCTGTGCCTCCAAGTCCACGCCTGCCGTGAGTTGCCAGCCGGGCTGCCCCGGCTTCGAGTCGAAGCTGTAACTGAAATTGGCGCCCGTGAATGCCCGGTCGAACTCCACCATGTCGAAAGGCAGGCGGTTCTGAAAACTCCGGTTTGAGTTGTAGATGTTGGCTTTGACGGTGTGGCGAGGTGTAAAGGTTTTGACCACCCCGATGCCAACCCGCATCTGCCAGAGGCTTTCATCGGCATTGAAAAGCAGGTTGTTGGCATTGGCAGTTTTGGGGTCGCTTTCAGCGATTGCTGGTGTCAATCCACCAGGGTCTTGTGCCAGTGGGCTGTTCACGTAAGTGGCAATTATCCTCAATAGCATGGTACTGTCCAAGGCCATCAGCACACCGCCGTTCACCAGCCAATTTTTCATGGCGCTGTGTTCACGGTAGCCGTCGGTGGCAGTGTAGGCGCTGTTGAAGGAGTAGCGGAACTTTTCGGAGGTGCCGCCGCCAGCCCGGACTTGGTATTTTTGAAAACCGTACTGCCCGCCAGTCACGGCGGCTTCGCCCCATTCCTCGTCCGTGAATTTCATAGTGTTGAAATTGATGTATCCACCGCTGGCATTGCCGTACAAACCGCCCGTGCCGCTCCGAATGACACCGATGCCCGTCAACGAGCCGGGGTCAATTGCGTCCACCTGCGCCGTGCCGTCGGGGGTGCTTTCCGGGAACCCGTCCACCAGGATTTTCACGCCACGAATGCCAAACGCCGACCTCGCCCCAAAGCCCCGGATGCTCACCCGGATATCCTGCGAGAAGTTGGTGCCGTTTTGCACAAAAACGCCCGGAACGCCAGCCAGTACTTCGTCGAGCGCCAGCTGCTGCGTGCCCGTCTGCAACTGCCGCTCCCCGATGCGGGTGAGTGACAACGGCGTTGCCAAGTCGCTGGTGCTCAGTCGGTAGGCAGAGATGGTGATGGGCTGCAACTCGTTGACAATCAGCGAGTCAGCTTGGTTTTGCTGCGCAAATACAAGGTTGCTGAAAAGGATGGCAAAAACAAGGCTGATAGGCAGGTATGCCGCTGTTCTCATGACTAAATTTTTCACGAAGGAACGAAAAATGAGCAAGGCCAGCGCAAATATTCAGGGTGGGTTGTTACCAAAAAAAAGAAACCGCTCCCTTTCGGGAAGCGGCCCAAATTTTACTCCAAATCTATCTATCTTAGGTTTAAGGGGGAGTTTAGTGATTGGTGACTAGTGATTAGTGAAGAGTGAGTAGTGAGTAGCGATGAGTAGGTGGCTAATCACTCATAACTACTCACTCATCACTCATCGCTATTTCACAATCGTCATCGAACGGGTGGCGGTGAAGCTGCCCGATTCGAGGCGGTAGTACACTAAGCCATCTGCTGGGAGTTCGCTGCGGTCAAGTTCCACTTCGTTGTAGCCAGCATGGAATTGCTTCGTGATGCTGGTCAACGTTTTGCCGAGTGCATCGAAGACCGTCAGGGTAGCGTCACCAGTGGTTGGCAATTGGAAGCCAATCACCGTCTTTTTGCTGAACGGGTTGGGCACGTTTTGAAGCAAATCGTATCCCGCCCGGACGCTGGCGTTGGTCGAAGAGGTATTGTTGGTGAATACCAGCCCGACACCGAAAAGCTCGGTTGGGTCGCCGATGTATGCCTCGGCAGCCGTGAACTTCGAGGTAATGGAAATCACGTCGGCCAGGTTCCCGTCGGTGATGCCAGTGAATTTCAACTTGATGACCTCTGTGCCATCAGCCAAAGTCATGGCAGGATTGGTTTCCCAGCTCACCGTGATAGCGCCCTGGTCAATCAACGTTGTGCCGAAATTGCCGAGTCCCGTGATGGTGGTTGGCGTAATTTCGTTGAAGGCCAGCCTTTCCTTGTCAAATTCGATGGTGAACTGGAACCCGTACACCGAAGTGAAATTCTTTGACTTGAAGGTCACGGTCACAGACTCATCAGTTTGGAACGTTGCGTTTTCAATCTCAAAATTCAACGTGTCACTACTGCGGTTGCCAGTTTCGATGCCTTGTAGGCCGTTGGCTACGGCGCTGTTGTTCACGTCACCGATTTTGATGGCCACGAAGTCGAGGCCAGTCATGGTGCCAGGCAAGTCGTTGATGTTGATGACCTCTGGGAATACCTCCACCCACGGGTTGGCTGGGTTCGGGAACTGGTAAGCCTTCTCCACAAAACGCCATGAGGTGTTGTTGGTGTAGTTGTCGTTCATCATCAGAATCAGCTTGCGCACTTCCACGAGGTCGAAGGTGGTCACGCTGTTCGACTTGTTGGCGTCGGCAGCGATAAGCTGGTAAGGCGTTGTGAACGGCAGGATGCCAAGGATGTGTTTCGACATCAACACCAAGTCAAAAGTCGTTACACCGTTGAGTGAGTTGTCGTCTTTGAGGGGCGTCACGGTGAAGTCATCACCAGCACTGAGTCCGCTGAAGCTGTAAACGCCATCTGCATTGGTGGTGAAATCTTGGTCGCCGTTGTTGTTGCTCAATTGCACGAGCACACCTTCAACTGGCGCTGAGGCCGATGTAGCGACAAGGCCGTTGAGCGGTGAACCACCAGCGCAACTAAAGAAATTGTCCTGAACCTGGATGAAAGTTGCGCAGAAGTCTTGATTGCCAGCGGCATCGGTCACCCAAATGTTCACAGGAATCACGCCGAGTTGCAGGCAGTTGAAGATGCGGCACGAGTCGGCAACGTCATCTGAGAACGAGAAGTGCAGTTCGCCTGGGCAGTTGTCGTAGCTGCCGTAGTCGAGTGCGCTGGCGCAAACCGGTACCATGCCCGTCTGCATCAGCTCTACGATGAGGCCGTTTTCGCAAATGGCAGTAGGCTTCTTGCAATCCTTCACTTCAAAGTTGACTTCCAACTGGCTTTCGTTGTTGCAGCCATCTTCCACCAGAGAGACGATGCGGTGCTTTCCGATGGGCAATTGGCCTTGGAAGAAGCCCGTACCGTTGATGTCGTAGGTCAAGTTGTTGAAGAGGTCAATATGGTAAACCACCTCGAAGTTTGAAGAGCAAACACCGTCAATTTGAATTGGCAGGTAAACATCGCCAGAAGTACAAGTGGCATCTTCGCTACAGAATTCAGAAGCAAACGGATACGAAAGTACAGGCGGTGTATCGTCGTAAATCTTGATAATTTGCTGGTACTGGTAGTAGCCGAAATTGTTGTAGTCATCTTCGTCAATCCAAACGCCCAACGGGTCATGATTAATTACCTGAGGCTGTACGTAAGGGTCGAAGTTGCACCAGTTGATAACCTTCCAAGTACGCACGATTTTGTAACAAGCACTATCACCAGTTGTAAGCGCAAAATATTGGTCATCATAGTCCACGGCAAACAAGTCGCAGCCAAAGTTGAGTATTTCAATGGAGTCGGTGTCCACAATGTCATCGCAAGAACCATAAAAGTCAGCAGGGAATTTTATCAACCAATCAGAGGCTGGTGTGACATAAATATGCTGCTGGCAAAGGCCAGAGATATTGCCTGAACTGTCAACTGCGCTCCAAGAGCGAATGATATGGCCCTCACCGCATGCGTTGATGTTTTCGGTGTACGGCAACTCGGTAATGGTTGCACCGCAGTTGTCGTAGTAAGCAGCTTCGCCCAAGCCATCCAACCAAGTTTGGGTGATGTCAGGAGGTAGGTCGGTACAGGGGATGATTTTCGCCTGTGGCGCAATGCATATCGGAGCTATCTTGTCATTTACGTGTGCAGTCACCATGCAGTCGTTGTAGTTGCCAAAGCAGTCGTAAACACGCAGCACGACCATTACTTCTGGTAGGTCTTCGCACGTAAAAGCAATGGATGGACCAAAATAGTCGTCGGACTCGCTCATTCTTTTCACCTCCATTTTGTCAAGGCAGCAGTTGTCGTAGCTGGCCAAGTCGAATGACGAGGCGAATGCCACCGTTGTGCCATCAGCCTCAAGGTTCACGTCAATGATTTCTTTGCAGATGTTCACTGGTGCGGTCTGGTCGGTCACAGTGATGACTACGTCAATCGAGGTAGAATTGCCACAAGCATCCGTTACTTTGTAAGTGACGAGTTGGAGGCCAATCTTTAGGCCGGGATATGGAACATATCCGCCTTCTTTTCCATCCATGCCATTCACATATTCGGCTTCGCCAACGGCTGTGAATATTTGCACGGTCACGTCGTTGCAGGAGTCGAAGACAACTGGGGGTGGCAGCAAACCTGTTGAACTGCACGGGTTCGGGTGAACGCCTTGCAAGTTGGCATTCAGCACAATGGTTGGCACTGTGATGTTTGGCTTGTTGTTGTCCATCACTTGAATGAGCTGCTCGTTGTCGTCGCCTTCGAAGTCGGTCAAAATTACTAGACCAGTACACCAGTTCACTACCGTCCAGGTGCGGATGATTTTGAACGTATTGCCACAAACTAGCAGCGTATCATCACTGTGTTGGTAGTTGTACTGACAGTAAGGCCCACCTACACCGTAGGGTCTTCCAGAACCTGTTGTGTGCAGGCTGTCTGTCAAATCCGTTGGATTAGTAATGTTTGGATGAAGGTCGTATTGTGTACAGGTCCAAAGCGTATCTTTCGGGAAATCGACAGGCCCATTTGGGCTGATGTGTAGTGTCTCAGTACAGTAGGCGTGGTTGTTGAAATTATCGACAGCTGACCAGTTACGGGTAATCCAGACACCATTGCAGATGTTGGTGTTGTTGACTTGGTAGCCCACCAAATTTACTGTGACTGAGAGGTCACAGTTGTCTGAAACCAAGGGGCCTGGTATGCTGTCCAAGTTGGCATCGCATGGGATTTCAATGGGAGCAATTGGGCAAACGAATGTTGGTGGCAGTTTGTCCTCAACGATCATCGTTGACCAACAGGAATTGCCCGTACACGGATCGGTGACCATCCCAGTTAGGGTTAACCCGATTTCGTTACAGGTAATGATATTGCCTAAAGGGAATCCAGTGGGCGTTAAAATGTTTACAGTGAAGGCATCGTAAGTATTGTAGCTGCCTTCCAACAGCATGTCTGGTAGGATTTCAGATATGCCATCTTGGTCAACCGAAACCTGGACTACGTTTTCGCAGGTCAGCACCGATTTGATGATGTTCACGGTGTGGTTGTCGGTGCCTGTCATGCCGCCGCCATCGGTTTCCGTGACCGAAACATTCTGGTTGCTATTCATTGGGCCATCCCAACGTACCTCGATAAAGTTGCCGAAGTTTTGGAGAATCGTTCCTCCTGCGGAA
>CAYTZS010000144.1:0-14220 GCA_964442355.1 uncultured Saprospiraceae bacterium
TGTGATACAAAACGGATAAGATTCTTTTACAAAACTTACTGATACTATGATTGCTGCTACACCCGTCAGGACCCGGTATTCCGATGCTGAGTTGGAAGAATTTCGGGTAGTCATCCTTGATAAGCTGGATAAGGCTCACCTACAACTCAGGTACTACCTACGCCAATTGACTGAATTGGCGGACAACGAGGACGCCAAAATCAAAAATCTGGACGATGCTGTAGGCTCCACAGAAAGGGAGTACCTAAGCTCACTTGCCGTTCGGCAGCGCAGCCACATCCAGCACCTTGAAAATGCCCTGCTGCGTATCCAAAACAAAGTCTATGGAATTTGCCGCGCCACGGGAAAGCTCATTGCGAAGGAGCGACTATTGGCCGTACCTCACGCTACTTTGAGTGTTGATGCAAAGCGGATGGGCTTGTCTTAAGTGCGTTTTTAGGTACGAACGAGACAGATAGTGATTGTGCCTTCGGCGCAATCACTATTTTTGTTTTCTCAAAGCGCAAACAATTTTGAACTTTGCCTTATCGAAACCAATGTTGTTTCGGTGCAAAGGCCATCGGTGCCAGTCAAAAATCAACCTATTTTGAAGAAATCACTTATAGTTTCCCTTGTCATCCTCTTCGTTTTGATCATTGATCAATGGCTGAAAATATGGATAAAGACCAACTTGGCCTATGGCGAGGAGATACCAATGCTCGGGCAATCTTGGGCGCTCATCCACTTCGTGGAAAATGAGGGAATGGCCTTTGGGATTACACTTGGTGGCGAGTATGGCAAGCTGGCATTGAGCCTTTTCCGCATTGCCGCTGTTTGCTTCCTGTTGTATTACCTGCGCATATTGCTGTGCTCCAAAGTTTCGTTTGGCCTCATTGTTAGTTTTGCACTCATCTTGGCAGGTGCCATTGGTAATATCATTGATAGCGCTATCTACGGCCTTATTTTTTCAGAGACGCCTTACCATGGCGGCGTGGCCACCATGTTTCCTGAAGAAGGGGGGTATGCTGGTTTTTTGCACGGAAAGGTGGTTGACATGTTTTACTTCCCAATGTTCGAGGGTTTCTTCCCGGAATGGCTACCGCTGTGGGGTGGGGAGCATTTTCTGTTTTTCAGGCCTGTTTTCAACATCGCTGATGCTGCCATCACTGTTGGAGTATTGAGTTTGCTGATTTTTTTCCGCAGCTTTTTTAGCTCACAGGCCGATGAAGTGCTAATCGAGGGTGGTTCTGAAGATGTGGCAGCGACCAATGAAAGTGTTGATGTCACCCCAGAAGCGAAAGAAGGCTCCAATGATTGAAAAATAGCCAATTTTTTAAAAATCCCAACTTTTTTCTTATAAAATCAACCGTGTTTGAGTGCGGCGCTGCGCAAGCGTTGTAGGAATGGGGAGGCGAATATGAAGCCTTGCAAAAGCTCATTGTCACTGGTGAGCACCTCGTCCTTGCTTCCCTGCCAAGTCAAGCGGCCATCGTGCAGGTAGGCGATATTGTCGCCGATTTCCATCACCGAGTTCATGTCGTGGGTGTTGATGATGGTCGTCATCTGGTAGTCGTATGTGATGTCCTGAATCAACTCGTCAATAAGGAGGGCCGTACGAGGGTCGAGTCCGGAGTTTGGTTCGTCACAGAAAAGATACTTGGGTTCCATCACGATGGCCCTTGCGATGCCTACCCGTTTTTGCATACCGCCTGAAATTTCAGATGGAAATTTTTTGTGGGCTCCCGTTAATCCTACCCGTTCAAGGCACCAGTCAACCCGCTTGTTTTTTTCTGCTAGGGTCAATTTGGTGAACATGTCAAGCGGAAAGCGTACGTTTTCTTCCACCTTCATGGAGTCGAACAGGGCAGAACCTTGGAAAAGCATGCCCACCTTCAGCCTGATTTCCCGAGCTTGTTTTTTGTTGAGAGAGAAAAAGTCAATAGAATCGTACCATACCCTGCCGGAGGTCGGCTCCATCAGCCCGACCAGTATTTTTAGGAAAACTGTCTTGCCTGCACCGCTTCGACCAATGATGAGGTTGGTCTTTCCTGGATTGAATTCCATGGAAACTCCCTTGAGCACCTCGTGGTCGTCAAATTGCTTGATGATGTTTTCCGCTCTAATCATTGTTCAAAATAGCTGGAGCCAGCTTATTGCAAAGCCCTTTAATCGTCAATCAAATCACCCAGTCAAAAGCACTGCAATCAAATAGTCTGCAAGTAGTATCAATATGTTGCTGAACACTACGGCATTTGTGCTGGCCTTGCCAAGCTCGATATTGCCTCCCCTCACGAAGTAGCCTTGAAAGCAGGGCACCGTGGTGAGGATAAAGGCAAAAACCACTGCCTTCACGTACATCATGGTCACGTTGTGTGGCAGGAAAAAAGCCCGGAGGCCACGTTCGTACTCGTCGGCAGAGAGTGTTCCGGTTGGCACGGTAGCCAAGTAGCCGCCGCCGATGGCCACATAGGCAGACAGGGTCACTAGCAATGGAATCATCACCATCGCTGCTATCACTTTGGGTAAAATCAAGTAAGCGGCCGTATTCACGCCCATGAGTTCCATGGCGTCAATATGCTCTTTTTGGCGCATGGTGCCCAGTTCGGCAGCCATGTTGGAACCTACCTTGCCAGCCAGTACCAAGCAGGTAATCGTTGGTGCTGACTCGATGATGGCCAAGTCGCGCACGATGTAGCCAATGTACCACTTGGGTACCAACGTACCGTCCAATTGGTAAGAAAACTGCACTGCGGCCACAGCCCCCATGAACACCGAAATCAGTGCCACGATGACCAGTGAACCAATACCAATGTCTTCCATCTGTCGCATCGTTTCTTTCCAGTACATCCCGAAATTTTCGGGCTTGGAGAAAGCCTGACGAAGCAGCACGATGTAACGGCCAATATGGTATAACAGGTTGAAGTTCATTGACTTGTGTTGAAAAAACCTTGTCCAACGGTACTTGCCTCGGACAATATTTTTCAAAAAGGAAACAAACGTACACAAGAAAGCCCGTTCAGAAAAAAATCTGGAAAAAAAGCAGGGGAAAAACTCACCACAAGTTTGTCAGTGACTTAGCAAAAAACGTGTTAAAAATCCAGGGTATCAGGTTTGAAGCCAGTTTTTGCACAGTTCAAAAACTGTGCTCCCGTCTCCTTCACAGTCTGCGAAATGGGTGTATAGGAAAATGGAAAGGCGGCAAGGGATTTTTTGTTGTCGTAGAAAAATGTGCGGGCACTTGAGCGTGCCGTCTGCTTGGTGATTAGGGCGGGTTTGCCTGTGATTTTCGAGGCCAGCCAAGCTACTCGCCATGCCGTCTCCCGGATGATTGGCGTCACGGCGATGGACGGTGGCTTTACTCCCAGCTCGGCAGCAATTTCATCGAAAAGTTGTTTGAACGGCAGGTTTTCGGCTGAAAGGATGTATCGCTCAGCCGAGCGATCGCTTTCCATCAGATGCACCATGAAGCGCACCACATCGCGGACGTCCACGAAGCCGCTGGTACCGAGCGGGTGAAATCGCAAACCCTTCCAGATTTTGTGAAAAATTTGCCCGGTACTCGTTCTTCCTTCCCAGAAACCGCTGCCTAGCACGTTTGACGGGTTCACGATGGCGGCATTGAGCCCCTCTGCGATGCCCCTCCAGACCTCCATCTCAGCTCGGTGCTTGCTGATGCCGTAGGGGCTATTCCAGTCGGCTTCTTGCCAAGCCGTCTGCTCGTCAATGTTTGGGTCGTTTGGCTTTCGGCCAATAGCTGCGATAGAGCTTACGTGCACCAGCTTTTCGATGCCAAAATCTAGGGCGAGGTTGACGACATTGGCAGTGCCTTCCGCATTGATTTTCAGCATGTTGCGGTTATCCTTTTCGTTGAAGGAGACCATTGCCGCACAATGATAAACCTGCTGTACATCCTGCATGGCATCAGCCAGTGCAGTCACGTCCAACACATCCGCTTCCACCCATTCTACCTTGTCCGCTGCATCTTTTAACAACGCCAAATTGCTGTTTTTTTGCCTAGTGCAACGCAAATTGGTGTGGCCCTTCAGGAGCAAATACCGCACTAGGTAAGAGCCGATAAAGCCAGTGGCACCTGTTATCAAAATTTTTTTTGAAAGCATATTGAGGCTTGGTTGCTTAGGCTAGAAAAGGTAAGAATAAAATTTGGGCTAATCTACGATTAGTACGAACGATTCTTCAGCAGGAAGGTTCATGGCTGAGATTTTTTGGATAAAAAACTTGTAGTTGCAATGCGAATCAAAATGGATTACCTCGCAATATGTTGACTATCAATAAATTAAGCCTAACTTTGAAAGGCTGGATAGTCTTAGTACCATTTGCGGCTGCTTCTTTGGGCGCTAACTCCAGTGGCAATGAAAATGATTCCTCCGATGATAAAAGCCCCAAAAGCTATATAGACAATCAACATGGTGTTGTTCAGTTTTGAATGTTTTTGAATTTTCTCCGCTTAAAGATTCCTTACCCACAGGCGTTCCACAAATTATTTCACGAAATTGGTTTGATGTTGTGGTTAAAATTTGGTGGTGCTGTGGTGTTTTGTTCGTACTCCCTAAAATTCCGGTGGCCAAGTTCCACATTTTGTCGAAAGCCAAAAGAAGTTTTGAGGTATTTTTTGTAAAAAAACCACTGTGCGGACACTTTCACTGCCCTATATTGTGCTTTCGCTCAATACTGAATGCATCAGAAAACAATAGGCAAACTATGCAGAATGACATCACCCGGCACCTTTCGAAAGACCCCATTTTGGGAAAACTAGTGGGGAAAATCCCCTTCCGAGAACTATCGGTCAACTCACAAGGTGTGTACCTCGACCTGTTGGGTTCCATTATCAGTCAGCAGCTTTCCACTAAGGTGGCCAACGTGATTTCGGGGCGGTTCATGGCCTTGTTCCCCGACAGGCAACCCCACCCTCAATTGCTCCTAACCACTGACATAGATACCCTGCGCACTGCTGGGCTGTCTCGGCAAAAAGCCACCTACTTGCAAAATGTTGCCGCATTTTTCCAACAAGAAGACCTACTCGAAAAGGATTGGAGTGGCATGGACAACGATGAAATCATTCGCTATTTGACTCAAATAAAAGGTGTGGGAAAATGGACGGTGGAGATGATTCTCATGTTCTCCCTTGGCCGTCCCGATGTACTGCCCCTCGACGACCTCGGCATTCGGATGGCCATAGCTGGGTTGTACGATGTGGCTGAAACAGGCAAGGTGATGCACCAACGGATGGTGGAGATTGCAGCTGCTTGGCAGCCCTACCGTTCCTATGCCTGCCTGTATCTGTGGCGACACAAGGATGGTACTTGAGCACCTTTTGAGTTGCTCCAATCAATGTGCTCTCATGAGTTTGTTTACCTTTGTCCCGCCCGAACTTCTCCATTGAAGCGATAAAAACTCCGTCTTCCGAAATGTTGTAAAGTCTCATCGGAACGGGAAAAAGCGGCCTCCCAACAGCCATTTTAGCAGTTAACAAACAAACCTACGCTATGACAGTACCTGCACAGGAGTACAAAGGTTTACTCAAATACCTGCTCGCACTTGCGCCAATACTTCTCACGTACCTACTTCTGCACACAAAGTATTACATTTATTATGTGGACGATGCGTGGTTTGTGTCAGAGAACTACTATTTCTTCCAAACTGGGCGAATAGAGGATTTTCTGTTTCGGGCGGTCGATGCGCCTGACCGTGTTTTGCTGTTTGGAAAAACGTACTTCTATGTTTACGGTGCATTTCTGGACCTATTTGGCTGGACGAAGGGCAATGCAATCATCTTGTCGAGTGTGTTCATGTGGTTGAGCGCTGGAGTCTGGTGGTCAATATCCCGCCTGCTTGGGTATTCACGAACACTTTCCAATACCATTGGGCTATCGGTGCTCATATTGCCTGCTTTTTTCAATGCAGCATCATTGACCCGCCCCGATGCTTTTGTGTTTTTCCTTGCCTCTGCCACTTTCTGGCTTTTCTTAAAACGGCAATATTTCCTTTCTGGACTTTTTCTGCTGGTGTCTGTGGAAAGCCACTTGATGGGAGTCACTGGCGCATTTTTTATTTTTGCTTACGTGTTGGCAACGTGGCGAAAGTTTTTTGATGAAGGTTGGAAGCTGCTGTTGCACGTACTATTGCTTGTGTTGGGAGCAATTGCGGGAGCTTGCTATTTTTATTGGCTTCATCCTGATTTTACATTTGATAGGCTGTTCACAATCCTCTCCATCAAAAAGGAAATGAACGAATTCAAATATGGCTTCATCGTAAAATATTTTACGCAATACTATTGGTTCAGGCATGTTTGGGAAATTCCGGTGTTGTTTTTTGCGCTATACCTTTTTGTCAAAAATCGGCTTTGGAAGCAAAATGCATTCATTCCTGTATTTTTCGTGGTAATGATTCTTGCTTCGCTTGTCACGAGTCGCCCGAATGCAAATTATATGGTTTTTATCTACCTTGGATTTGTTTTTATTGCGGCCTATGCTTTTGAGCAAACGCAGTGGTTGGGCAAAATGACCAAGGTAATTTCCATTGTTTTATTGGTATTATATGGCGGTCATTTTATCGCAAACCACAGTTATGATTTTAAAAGAATAAATGCTGAGACAAGAGCTAGCTTACCTCAGGATGGTCTTCCCATTATTGGGATGCCAGATAATTGGTTTGCAGCGATGGATAGGCCATTTTACCCCATTTATCATTCAGTGAGGTACATCCCAGATTTGGGAATCAAGGAATTCTATTTGATTCGAAATGACTATATTAGTCACAAAAGTCATAATTACCAATCCTTTCTCGATTGGTGCAATGAAAATTATGATGTTGTTCCCATTAAGAAATTCAATGCATACAAGGATGAAAGCATTGAGATATTTCATTGCAAGCTAAAATCATTAAATGCCCCGCAATAATTAACGACAAACAATGAGCAATCCACAAATCAACTTTTTGATACCGCTCTACAACGAAGAAGAGGTATTCCAATCCCTGATAGACAGGCTCAAAAATATAATGGATGCTTCACCGCTGACCATTGAGGCTATTTTGGTTGACGACGGTAGCCGTGACCAAACACCGCAACTCATGCGGTCGCTTGCCTTGCAAGATGAGCGATTTCAGGCAATATACTTGTCCCGAAACTTTGGCCACCAACTCGCCCTCAGTGCAGGCTTAAGCTATGTAAATGCTACTGATGCAGTCCTCATTATTGATGGTGATTTGCAAGACCCACCAGAGTTGATTTCCGACTTTTACGAGTATTATAAAAAGGGATTTGACGTGGTTTATGCCGTGAGAAAAAAGCGCAAGGAAGGCTTTTTTAAGAAACTTGCATATAAGTCATTTTATGCCTTTTTGGACAAAATCGCCTATATCAAAATACCAATTGACAGTGGTGATTTCTCGTTGGTAAGCAGGCGTGTGGTTGATCATTTGAACCAGATGCCGGAAGAGAGCAGGTTTTTGAGGGGCATGAGAAGTTGGATTGGCTACCAGCAAATTGGCGTGGAATATGAACGACATGAGCGACATTCTGGGCAGTCAAAATACCCGTTGGGGAAGTTGATAAAACTGGCTTTTAATGGCATATTCAACTTCAGTGAGTACCCCATCAAGGTTGTTTTCAACCTCGGTTTGATTGTACTCGTCATTTCTATGGTGTATTTCGGCCACACGCTTTTCAAAAAATTGGTATTTGGTACCACGCCTGAGGGCTTCACGGCGCTGCTATTTACCATTATCATGTTCGGAGGGGTGCAGTTGATAGCCTTGGGGCTGATTGGAGAATATGTGCTGCGTATATTTTTTCAAGTGAAGGGCAGGCCGCTGTTCATTGTGAAGGAGCGGATTTGCCAGAAAGCCGTATTGCCCCCAAAAAACGCCACCAATCCTCACGGGTAATGACGCTGGAGATAGTGGCCAAAATTGAATACACAACAAAATAAGCAGCCGACAACAACAAGAACTTCCACCCGGAAGCTATGGTTACGTGGTTTTTCAACAAGAAAACAGGAATAGCTGCTGCCGTGGCCACGCCAAGCGTTTTTAGATAAAAACCAAGTGGGAAAACCTCCGACCACTTTGCCTTCAGCAAGTTGCGGATGTTGGCCAGAGAGTACCACCACACGAACATATTGGCGATGAAGGCCGCCAGTGGCGGGCCTGCCATGCCCAGCCAGACCACCAGTGGTATGCTAAGCGCTACATTCACCACAAACAGCCAGATGGCGCTCCAGGTGATGGTTTTGGTACTACCTAGTGCCCGCTGCATGCCGCTGTACGATGCTACCCGCTGTAGCAAAATAAGGGTGTAGAGCCGGAAGGGAAGGGCGGCGTCTACATAAGCTTCCGAAAACAGCAGCGTGATGAATTCCTCAGCCGCTACCAACAGCAGTAGCACCAATGGCAGCACGATAATGGACACTTTTCGGATGCCCCTGAGCCACAAGTTTAGCAACGCTGTATGTTCGCCCTTCATGTGGCTGGCCACGAGGTATGGCATCATCACAGCGCCTACCGAGTAGGCGATGGTCGGCACCACAGGTATTTCCCTAGCGCCTACCAGGTACACGGCAAACAGGGTGGTTGGCAAAAAAATCTGCGCTACGAATTTGTCGGTTTCCCGGTTGAGCGCCCAAAAAACCTGTGCCAGATTCATCGGTACGGCATAATTCAGGAGCTCCCGAACGATGCCATCGGGTAGCGGCTCAACGGGTTCATTTCCCATTGTTTTTTGGAACAAAATGGCACTGACTACCAGCCTCAAGCTGGTGAAAACGAGCATCCCAATGCAGATGCCCTCCACGGGCCAAGGGGTGAACAATGGCAACACCAATGCAAGGAACTGTGCCACGCCGATGAAAATATTCAACCCGGCAGCAGCTTTGGCCCGGCCAACAGCGATAAGTACATTGGGTAGGGGCGTGGTTATCAACTCAAAAAGGAGCGCCGCCATGAATAGCCAAATCAACTGCCGCAGCTGCCCAAAGCCCTCCTTCATGGCACCCAGCCAGCCGATGGCCAGCATAACGGCCATACCAACCAGGGCCAGCTTGAAGAGCATTTTTACGAGCAGAAGTGCAAGGCTCTTGCGTTTGGCGGGCCCATATTTTTCGAAGAAATAGAAAACGCTGTCCGGCAAGCCCAACTGCCCGAAGGTGCTGACGGTCCCATAAATCACAATCAGGTAACCGATAACGGCAAAATCCGCTTTGGACAAAAACCGGGTGAGCAGCACCGTGGCCAATATTTGTGCTACCGAAGTAACCGCTCGGCTGGCAGTGAAAATACCGGCCTTCCGAGCGAGGCTCGTACTTCCTTTTTCGGGACTCGGCTTGTCTGTATTTTGATTGGATGCCAATTTTTTGATAAAAAACTTTGAAGGATTGCCAAAGTGGCCAAAATAGTCTTCGGCCCAAAAGAACAATAAAATCAAAGCATTTCCAAAAGTTGGGCAGGCTGTGCCATTGGGGCAGCATCACTTTGCGGGGCTGGTCCACTGCGAATCGGCGACTCGGAAGCGCCAAGGCCAGTGGGCGCAATCGCCGGCATAGCCAACGCCTACCCTTGGGCTGGCGATGATGTTGGTTTCCAAAACGACCTCGCCCCGGTCTTCGAGCCAAATAAGGCTGTTGGGGTCGAGCAGGCTGAGGCCGCTGTGTTGGGTGCTGATGCCCAGTGCTTGGGTCAAAGCTCCAGGCCCAGCGGTTAGTCTTCGCCCCAACTGCTCCATGCCCCGTCTTACTAGCATGGCTTCCATGTTTTCGATAGGTTCGACTGCCCGCACCAGTATGGCATGTGCCTCGTCCTTTGGGCCCGTCACCACGTTGAAAAGGTGGTGAATTCCGTAGCAAAGATAGACATAGGCCCTGCCCCCTGTTGCAAACATGACCTCGGTACGAGCCGTGCGGCGGTTGCCGAAGGCATGGCAGGCACGGTCATCGGGGGCGCGGTAGGCTTCGGTTTCCACGATTTTTCCAGCGGTCAGTTGCCCGTCGAAATGGGTGACGAGGTACTTGCCGAGTAGGTCTTTGGCGACTTGCACGACGTCGGAGCGGGTGTAGAAATCGGATTGCAAAACTGAGGGCATTGGAATCTAGTCCTTGATTTACAAGAGGTTTTTGTAAAAATTGGAAGTTTCAAGGTATCTAAACACCGCGTCTGGCAGCAAGTACTGCACCGACTTGCCCTCCTTGATGCACTGCCGGATGTAGGTGGCGGAGATGTCGAGCATTGGTGCCTCGAACTGGTGTACGTTTGGGTGCGTGACGTACTCCCCGATGTCATAATTAGGACGCTTGTAGAGGTAAATCTCGTAGTCCCGCAACAGGATTTCGTAGTTTTTCCATTTGTTGATGGTAGCTAGGTTGTCGCCGCCCATGATGAGCACGAACTGTTTGTCGGGGTGTTTTTCTTTCAAATAGGCAAGTGTGTCAATGGTGTAGGAGGGTTTGGGCAGTCCGAACTCGATGTTGGACGCCCGCAGCAGCGGGTTGTCGCCGATGGCCAGTTGCACGAGGTGCAGGCGGTCGTGGTCCTTGGCCATCCCAGCCTTTGGCTTCAAGGGGTTTTGTGGGCTAACGACCATCCATACCTGTTGCAAGTCCGTGTGGGTGGCCATGTGGTTGGCAATGATCATGTGGCCCACGTGTACGGGGTTGAACGAGCCAAAGAATAAGCCTGTTTTCACAAACAAAGATTGAAGGATTGAAAGATTGCAGGGTTGAATGGGGTGGAATTGTCGGAGGCAAAAATGAAAATCAGCACTAGAAATGTAGATTTTGCTTTACCTTGCCCCGCTTTTCAGCGCTGCGAAGATAGCAGTTTCTTTTCCCCTCCGAACATAACAAAAAAACAACGAACCGTATTGACTATGACGAATACTCGAGCAGCAATCACTGGAATAAATGCTTATTTGCCAGATTACGTGTTGACGAACGCCGAACTGGAAAAGATGGTGGAGACCAACGACGAGTGGGTGGTAAGCCGCACTGGTATCAGGGAGCGCAGGATTTTGAAGGACGAAAACTTGGCCACATCCTACCTCGGCGAACAAGCCGTTCGTGGGCTGTTGGAGAAGACGGGCACCGCTCCTGAAGAGGTGGAACTGCTCATCTGTGCCACCGTCACCCCTGACATGATGTTCCCCGACACAGCCAACTTGATTGCTTACCGCACAGGGCTGAAAAATGCCTTTACCTTCGACCTGAGTGCAGCGTGCTCAGGTTTTCTTTTTGCCTTGACCACTGGTGCCAAGTACATCGAGTCGGGCATGTACAAAAAGGTGATAGTCGTTGGAGCCGATAAAATGTCCTCCATCGTTGACTACACCGACCGGGCCACTTGCATATTGTTTGGCGATGCAGGCGGTGCGGTACTGCTGGAGCCCTCGAAGGACGGCAACGGCATCATGGATGCTATCTTGCACTCTGATGGAAGCGGTGCCGAGAACCTGTACCAACGGGCAGGTGGGTCGCTAAAGCCAGCTAGCCATGAAACGGTAGATGCCAAGGAGCATTTTATTTATCAAAATGGTCGTCCAGTTTACAAGCAAGCTGTGGCAGGCATGTCGGGGGTGGTAAAAGAGGTGATGAAGAAGAATGGACTTTCTGCCGATGACGTGGCTTGGGTAGTGCCCCACCAGGCCAATCTCCGCATCATTGAGTCGGTGGCGAGCATGGCTGATTTCCCAATGGAAAAAGTAATGGTGAACATTCATAAATACGGCAACACGACTGCCGCAACAATACCGTTGTGTCTTTGGGAGTGGGAAAACCAGCTAAAAAAGGGAGACAACCTCATCCTAACGGCATTCGGTGGTGGCTACACGTGGGGAGCGATTTGGGTGAAATGGGCGTATTGAAAAAAATGCTGGATTGTAATCATGTTTGAGCTGCTTGGTTGACAATATAGCAATCAAACCTTCTCAACAATCTCAACAATCCAGCAATTGATTACTTTTGCGCCGCTTTTCACAAAACCCATTTATTTTTTCATCATTTAAACTAAAGAAAATTCAATGGCAGATACTTCTGATATCCGAAATGGCTTGTGCATGGAGATGGATAGCGATATTTGGACGGTGGTCGAGTTCCAGCACGTGAAGCCCGGCAAAGGTCCAGCCTTCGTGCGCACCAAGCTCAAGTCCATCAGCAAGGGCAAAGTAATTGACCGCACCTTCCCATCTGGACACGCCATCACCGAAATACGGGTGGAGCGCCGCAAGTTCCAGTACCTTTACAAGGACGATATGGGGTACAACTTCATGAACAACGACGACTACGAGCAGGTCGCACTTCCAGAGGCACTCATCGTCAGCCCTCAGTTCCTCAAAGAAGGGATGATAGTGGACGTATTGTTCAACTCCGCCAACGACATGCCCCTGACTTTGGAGATGCCAGCAATGGTGGTTGTGGAAATCACCTACACCGAGCCAGGCATCAAAGGCGACACTGCCACCAACACCTACAAGCCAGCAACGGTGGACACTGGCGCAGAAGTGCGTGTACCGCTTTTCATCAACACAGGTGAAAAAATCAAGGTGGACACTACGACTGGTGAATACATGGGACGAGCCTAACAGTGGTTTAGGAGGTTTGAAGGGTTTAGAAGGTTAGAAGCATCTGTTTGCTAAGCCTTCTAAACATCCCAAGCCTCCTAAACCTCCATATAAAACGAAGAATATGACTTTTCAGGAAATCCAAGAGCTTATCCGGCTCCTCAACAAGTCAAACTTGGCAGAATTCAAGTTGGAAGAAGGCGACTTCAAACTTTCCATACGCACTGCCTTGTACCGCGACGTAAAAACGACACAAATCGTTCCAGCGGCCATGCCAATAGCTGCACCCACTGTTGCTAACCCAGCTCCCGCCAGCGTGGCTCCAGCATCGTCAACAGCATCAGCGGAGGCCGCCCCTCCAGTCGAAAAACCCTCTGAAGCTGCCAAGCCAGCAGCTGCAAGCCAATCATACAAAGAAATCAAATCGCCTATGGTGGGCACTTTCTATCGCTCTGCTAACCCAGAGAAGCCCGCTTTTGTGGAAGTTGGCCAGAAAGTCAAAAAGGGCGATGTTGTCTGCATCATCGAGGCCATGAAGCTTTTCAATGAAATTGAAAGCGAAGTCAGTGGCACCATTGTGAAGGTGATGATAGACAATGCTCAGCCGGTCGAGTACGACCAAGTGCTATTCCTCGTAGAGCCGGATTAAACCTCCAAGGTATGTAGGTGTGAGGTATGTAGGTGTGTCACGGCATACCTCCATACCTCATACCTCCATACCTCACTTCTGAAATTATGTTCGACAAAGTTCTAATAGCCAACCGTGGTGAAATAGCGCTGCGGGTCATACGCACTTGCCGCGAGATGGGCATTAAGACCGTTGCCATCTACTCCACCGCCGATGCAGAAAGCTTGCACGTCCGCTTTGCGGACGAAGCCGTTTGCATCGGGCCGCCAGCCTCCAAGGATTCGTACTTGAACATCCCGAGGCTCATGGCTGCTGCCGAGATTACCAATGCCGATGCCATTCACCCTGGCTATGGTTTTTTGGCCGAAAATGCTGATTTTGCTGAAATCTGCGGCGAGTACGGAATCAAGTTCATCGGTCCAACCCCCACCCAGATACGGATGATGGGCGACAAGATTACTGCCAAGGCAACGATGATTGCAGCTGGTGTACCTGTTGTTCCTGGCTCTGGCGGCCTCATAACCGATGTAAAAGAGGGCATTGGTTTGGCCAAGGGAATCGGCTACCCCGTCATCATCAAAGCAACTGCTGGCGGTGGTGGCAAGGGCATGCGAGTCATTTGGGACGAGGCCAGCTTCGAGGCACAATGGAATATAGCCCGAAATGAGGCTAAAGCAGCTTTCGGCAACGACGGCATTTACATCGAAAAATACATCGAAGAACCCCGCCACATCGAGATACAGATAGCGGGTGACCAGTACGGCACGGTATGCCACCTTTCTGAGCGGGAGTGCAGCATCCAGCGCCGCCACCAAAAGCTGGTGGAGGAAAGCCCATCGCCGTTCATGACCCCAGAGCTTCGCCAAAAAATGGGCGATGCCGCCATCAAGGCGGGTCAAGCCATCAACTACGAAGGCGTGGGCACCATTGAGTTTCTCGTGGACAAGCACCGCAATTTCTACTTCATGGAAATGAACACCCGCATTCAGGTGGAGCATCCCGTAACCGAAGAAGTCATTGACCACGACCTCATCAAGGAGCAGATAAAAAT
>CAYTZS010000145.1:0-14145 GCA_964442355.1 uncultured Saprospiraceae bacterium
ATGGAGGGCGGAATTTATTCCGCCGTGTCATGTTTGGCGGAATAAATTCCGCCCTTCAGCTGCAAAAAACTATTGGCACCGAGCATAACATAGCTTCGATGCAATTGCACACAATTGTCTAGAGTTAGGAATTTTGGTGCACTCCACCATTTTTCAGGCATAAATATTCAGGAAATTCCCCTCGATTTTAAATGACCCACGACCGTTGGTGGTCTGGTCTTTCACTACCTGCTGCCCGATGAGGTTCAGCACTTCCTCACGCTGTTCGAGCGGGATGCCCGTTTGGGCCACCCAATCTTTCGGGCTTGGCACATTGATGCCGGCCACCACGTCGCCGCCGCCAAATTCGTAGTACATATCGAAGTTCCCCGCTTTGCTGCGGTAATGCACTTGGCCGCAGCGGCCGTCGCTCGAATAGCTGATTTTTGGAGCATCCGATTTTTCGCCGAACGGTGATTTGAAAAGGTCGTAGGTTTTCATGTTTGCCAATCGCTGAAGTTTGTTTTTGAACAATATGCTGGCAATAACCAGCACTACAAGTGCCACCCAAAAGAATTTGGATTGCAAGGCATCTTTCGGGAAATATCGAACACCGGGGCCGGTCAAGAACATCCAACAGACGCAGGTAGCGACTGGATTTTTCATTTTTTCAGAATTTGATTTTCACGACAATACTCCCAACCACGAGCAAGAGGAACAGGAGCATGATGCCAGCCAAATACCCCATACCGATGCCCGGCCCTTGTGAGCTGTAAGCTTTCATGACTTTTTCGAGCACCAAATGCCCTCCGATGATGCCGACCACCCAAACCCGCAGCAGCAGCCAGTTTTTCTCCACCACGGGCACCCACCATAGTGCGAAGGTGGCCAGCACCAACAAGGGCATATAAAACCAGCATTTTTCGATAAAATCATCCATCGCTTTCGTGGGTGGCACGTTGGCTTTAGCTACGAGACTGGCTGCACTGTAAAAAATCAACCAAAGAAGTTCTGGCCCAATTAGGTATCGCATAGCTGGTTATTTATTTTGAAAAATGATGCCCAAAACCTTCTCAAGGCTTTGGTTGAAATTCGGTTCGGCAGCACAAGCGGCGTCCCAGTTCAGTGCCCGCAGCATTGTCAAGTCCGTAAATGCTTTATCGCCCTGCATCCCCCAAAACACCAGCACGTCCACGGCTTTTTTGAAATGCGTTTCCTTGAAGCCACGGAGGCATTGCACGATGAATTGCTGCACCGTCCTGTTGTACCGCATCCTGAACATCATATTGAAAACATAATTCCGCCAATAGCTTTCCTCATCCTCGTATTTGAGCAGGTCAATGAGCACTTCCGCCCCTTTTTCAGGGTCAAACTTTTTGATGAGCACCTGTGCAATGGCTTGTTGCGCCTCCGGCGTCGCCTTTTTTGCCGCTTCGCAAAAACGCTCGCTGACGTTTTCCACGCCGTTGTATTTCAGGGTATTGGCGAGGGACTCCAGCACGGTCTCGTTGCTCTCTTCCTTTAATCGCTCGGTGCTGCTTTCAATCAATTCTGCACGCCATATTGCTTCCTCGGCAGCGGTTGCCTTGTACTCATCCATGAAGCCATCCCGACCGATGTTGTGGATGTTCCCGCCGTTTTCCATAAAAAGCCGCTTCGATGCTGCGTTGTAGCTTTCCGTTGAATCAGTTGAAGTCAGTTGTCTTTTTGCCCGGCGGCCCAGGTATTTTTCGATGTCTTCACGGGTTTTCTGCGGCAGGGAATCCCCCATCCAATCGGGTCGGGCGAGGAAATGCTCAAAGGACGTGTAGGACAAATAAACCAGCCCGTCCCGCCAGTTTGAGCATCCAGTTTCGATGCCATAAGTCCGCACGTAACCGAAGTCCTTTGCATCATAATCGCCATCTTCCCAGCTTGGTCCATCGGAACCTACCGGATATTCAAACAGCTCAAAATGTTGGTACGAGGCCGGGCTTCCCGCCTGCACAAAGGCATTACGGATATTTGCCACGACTAATTTTCGCACCTGCAAATCAGGCATCGGCATGAGCGGCCCATAGAACCAAAAATCGCTGAACAACTGCTCGTACACCGTGCCCGGCATTTGGCCGTATTCAGGTGAAATATCCTTGTAGAACAGCCCTTCCGAATTGATGGTCAATTCCCAATGATAGGTGCTCGATACTTTCGTCGTGTAGCTGAATTTTTGCTCCTCAATGCGCCGTGGCAAGAATAGTTTCCAAAAATCATAGCGCAACAGGGCCGCCTCCGACAGCTCGCTGTAAAGTTCTTCCGCCATCGGGATGATGCTCTTCATGGCCTCAATGCGCACGGCCAAGGGTTCGCCCGCCAGCGGCTCGTAGGTTTCAAGCAATTCGGCAATCGTCCAGTTTTTTTTGATGCTGCCGAGTTCTTGGTAAATGCCGTTTTCGTTGAATTGAATCATTGGCTTTGTTTTGAAAAAAACAGGATGCTGACCAGCCACGGATAGCCAATCAGGCACATTGCACCGCCGAAGATACCGAATACCAACGGCAATACCCATGCGTCGCCGCCTTTCAGCGTGGCTAGGTTAGGGTCGTCGGGCAGATACCAGATGTCCACCATTTGACCGATTTGGAAGGTCTGCATGGCAGTGTAAAGCGTCGAGTAATACTTGCGCTGCTCGCCCGTTTCTGTGTTGAACTGCACGACTGGGGCAAAGGAATTGGGCGTTGTTGTCTCGCCCACTTTTCGGGGCCGTCTTGCCATTTCGACGACCATTCCCTGCGCCTGTTTGCCAGTCTTGAGGATGCGCCCCGTGCTTTGCCATTCCCGAAGGGCAATTACTGCGAACAAGGTGCCACCGAGGCAGAAGGCAAGGCAAACGATTAGGCTGATTTTTTTGCGAATATCCATTTTGCGCAGCGGCATTATTTGTAAAAAGTATCATGGAGGATAAACAGGAAGGCCAGCCCACCCACGATGAGCAGCGGCACCGCGGGCATCCAAATCAGGATATTGGCCACAAGCATTTTGCCCATGCTTTTCAGCCAAAATGCCAAGGCAATCAGCCCTGCCAGCAGCAGCAGCACCAGCCACATCACCCAGCTGTATTCGCTGCCCGGCTGCTCCCGCATGATTTGGAAACTGCTGACCGTATTCGTGACGGCAACGAGGAAGAAGATGCCGCTCAGAAAGGCACCGATGTTGAATAAAACAGTAGCTTTCACTTGCCCATTTGTAGGTTTAAGATGAATGACTGGGCAAATTTATCGGGCAGTATCGCTGTGGTGTATTTTATTGACGTGAAGCAGCTAAAACTTAAAGACAGGCGGGGCAAATATGGATTGAAGTGATTTTGAGGGAACACTAGTTGCAGTGGTCCTTGAAGCATTTCATGGCCACGAACTTATTTTTAAATGCAATGAAGATACAGTGCAGATGGAAGTGCTGGGGACAACCGACAATGAGGCAAGAAGAGGTTGTGGCACTCAATTCACCCCCCGATACTCCCCCGGCGCTACCCCACCCGCTGCTTGAAAAACCTGCTGAAATGCTGCGGGTATTGGAAACCCAGAATTCAATATTCAAAACCAACCTCCACATTTCCCGAACCAACGGCTTCGGAAAGGCCCGCCACGTCCTCCAACCGTCCGAGCTTTGTGTAGCTGTAGGAGGTAGAAAACGTTTCATAGAAAAGTACAAGCGTGGAAGCGCCGTAAAGCATCAAATCACCGGATTGAATTGTGCCGGGATTGGTGGCATTGGTGGGCAGGCTGCTGGGCAATGCTGCGTATTTTTCGTTCCCGTTCAGTTCGACCATGTTGAGCGGCAGCGGCAGCATAGCCTTGAAAGCGGTGGTGGCTTCATTGGCGTAAAGCGTTGCCGTAAATGTTTTAGCGCCAATCCTCAGTTTGATTTTGCTTTCCATAGCAGGTGAAGGATTTCCCACGTTGGTTTCCCCATCCGTGTTCACGGTCATGGCGTTGTTTTTATCGCAACATGCCAACCCAATGAAAATGGCAAATGCGCTGGAAAATAACAGGAGTGAATGTTTCATAAAACCCGATTTGACATATCGAAAGTAAACAAAGCCTCAAATAGTCTTGATGATTTTGGCCGGAACGCCTCCGACAACGGTATTGTCCGGCACGTCGCTCGTCACCACCGCCCCTGCCGCCACGACCGAGTTTTCACCCACCGTGACGCCGTGCAGGATGACGGCATTTGTGCCTATCCAAGCATTTCGCTTGATGACGATGGGCTTTAGTTCCAACGTTTTACGGGTGGCAGGATTGACCGGATGGTTTTCCGAGATGAGGCTGACCTTGGGGCCTATCATTGCACCGTCCTCGATGGTGATTCCGCCCAAGTCCAGGAAGGTGCAGGCGTGGTTGATGAAGACGTTTTTGCCGATGCGGATATGCCGCCCAAAATTGGTGTAAAAAGGCACAAAAACTGTGGTACTGCCATCAATTTCCTGCCCGGTTACTTCGCTCAGCCGCTCCCGGATTTTGTCAATACTGGTGGAGGCATTGAGCGCCACGGACAGTTCCATCGTGCGGGAAACGGCCTCGAAAATCCGGGAGTATTCGGGGTCATCCATCAAGATAGGCTCCCCGGCGAGCATTCTTTCAAAAATGTCTTTTTTGACCTGAATCATATTTTGCTGTCTTTTGCCTTACGATTTTGGCAAGCACTGAATTGGCCAAAACACTTTGGCGATAGCGCGTGCAACAGGAATTTGCCCCTCAATTTACTCCTCGAAACTCTCCCGGCGCAACCCCCACCCGCTGCTTGAAAAACCTGCTGAAATGCTGAGGGTACTGGAACCCCAGTTCATAAGCCACCTCGCTCACCGACTTGTTCGGGTCAAAAATTCGCTCCTTGGCTACTTCAATCAGCTTGGATTGGATGTATTCCTGCGCCGATTTGCCAGTTTCCTTTTTGATGAGGTCGCCGAAATAGTTGGCGGATAAATTAAGTTGCGCAGCGCAATAGGCGACCGTGGGCTGCCCTATGGTTCGGGGTTTATCGGTGATGAAATATTCGTTCAGCAGGCTCTCAAATTTCTCCAAAATCCCCCGGTTCGCATTTTCCCGTGTAATGAACTGGCGGTCGTAGAACCGCTGGCAATAGCCCAAAAGCAACTCGATATTCGCCGCCATCAGTGCCTTGCTGTGCTTATCAATCCCCCGGTTCAGTTCATATTCGATTTTGGAAAAACAGTCCAGCACGAGTTGCCGCTCCCGCTCGGAGATGTGCAGCGCCTCATGCACTTCGTAGGAAAAAAAGGCGTAGTCCTTGATGCTCCGGCCCAGCGGCGTGCCCAAAATCAGGTCGGGGTGAAAGAGCAGCGAAAAGCCCTTCATCGGTGCATTTACGATGTTCTTATCAATGCCGATGACCTGCCCCGGTGCCAAGAACACAAGGGTGCCGTCCTGGTAGTCGTAGGTGTTCCGACCATAACGAATGACACATTGCTCGCCCTGCTTCAAAGACACCGCATAGAACCCAAACCGGACGCCATCGGCATCGCCCCGGTTTTGCGGGATTTTCGCCTTGGAAAAATCAATCACGCTGACCAGTGGGTGCAGCGTCTCGATGCCGAAATCGGCGTTGTAGTCGTGGACGTTAGGGATATCAAATACTTTTTTCATGTAAATTGTAGCGCCGAACCCCAGTTCGGCGGTGTTTGAACCTTCTGCCGAACTGGGGTTCGGCGTTACTTTTTGTCAAAAATACGCCCCCAATCCATACGCCAACAGCTAACCAGTAATATTGGTAAGTGAACCCGTAATTCTGGTACGGGTTTTAGGAAAGTAGAAAACCTGTCAATACAATCATTTTATCTTCAATACCCTACTCAACGCATCTTCAATCTCGCCCATCTTTGTAGTATCAACTTCTCCGATTTTCTTGACCAGCCTTAAATCGGAAACCGACCTGACCTGAAAGCAATCCGCAGCAGAAACCTTGGAAAGGTTGTTGGTCGAGTCCGGGTCAAGCCTGACCATCCAATCGGCCTTGGCAAACTGTGGTTTCCAATCGGTAATTGGCACAACAACTTTTAGTGGTAGGATGCCCAGTGCATCGTCATTCACTAAAACCGCCGGACGGCTCTTGCGGATTTCCGCACCAATGGTTGGGTCGAGGTTGATGAGCCAGATTTCAGTTCGTTTCATACATTTCCTCCCCGTCTAAAATGGTGAAAGCGGTCAGTTCCGGGTCGTTTTTGTAATCAGGCAGTAGCGATTCGGCGGTTTTCCTGCGCATTTCCTCTGCGCTATCCTGCTTCATTGCCTCTTCCCGGATGTTCCGAAAAAACAACTCGACCAATTGCAGTTTTTCCGCAAATGTGAGCCGCTTGAACGCCTCTGTCAAATGGATGGCTTGATTGGACATTGTAGTATTTTTGACAAAAATAGCTGTTTTCAAGGGAAAGTTCCCAATCGGGTAACGTGGAAAATGACAGCTCATCCATTTTCCCCATTTCACTTGGCGGTGGTTCACCTGTAATATTGGTAGGCATTTCCGTAATCATGGTATCATGCAGTTTAACAAATGCCGTGACCTTTGTACCGTGAAGTAAAACTGCTATCACTAAAACCGACCGCCATGAAAAAACTGTCATTCCCGCTTGCCTTCCTTCTTGGATTTGTTCTATTCGCCTTTCAAACAAAAAGCAATGCCCAAGCCACCGCACCAAAAGTCCTCACGACTTCTGGCATTGTCCGGGGCGTGACCGAAGGCGATGTCTCCAGTTTCAAGGGCATACCTTACGCCGCCCCTCCCGTAGGTGAATTTCGTTGGCGGCCACCACAACCCGTAACAAATTGGCAGGGCGAGCTGGATGCCAGCAAGTTTGGTGCGAATTGCGCCCAAGGGGGATGGGGTGCCAAGCCCGGCACGATAGCAGAAGGCTCATCAGAAAATTGTTTGTGCCTGAATATCTGGAAACCGGCAAACAGCACCGACCAATCAAAACTGCCTGTAATGGTTTGGATTCATGGTGGTGGCTTTACCGGAGGTAGCGGTGCCAGCCCGCAAAATTACGGCGATGCGCTAACCCGACAAGGCGTTATTTTGGTGAACATCAATTACCGCCTCGGGCGCTTGGGCTTCTTTGCACATCCTGCCCTCAGCGCCGAGCATCCTGATGAACCCAAGGGAAACTACGGCTACATGGACCAGATAGCTGCGCTGAAATGGGTTCAAAGCAATATTGCCGCTTTTGGTGGCGACCCAGAAAACGTCACCATTTTTGGCTTCTCGGCGGGTGGGGTTTCGGTTCATTCCCTGCTTACCATTCCGGCAGCAAACGGCCTGTTTCATAAGCTAATCAGCGAATCGGGTGGTGGCCGGGATGGTGTACTTACCGGAAGGCCAATCAATAAAGAAAATGCAGACGTTTTTTACACTGTTTCTGCCGAAACCATTGGTTTGAACTTTGCCCGAAAACATGGGATAGAAGGCACAGATGCAGCTGCTTTGGCTAAACTGCGTGCGTTGAGTGTAGAGGCTGTCGTGGATGGTGGCCAAGAAACCGACGGTCAGGGTGGGCCCCGTATTTATTCGGGGCCTATATTGGATGGTAAACTGGTGGTAGAAACAGCAGAGTCGGCCTACAAAGCAGGCCGTCAGCCCAAGATGCCTTTAATGATTGGGAACTGTAGTGCCGAAATCGGTGGCGCATTCGTTAGCAATGCAAAAACCAAGGAAGAATTATTTGCCAGTTTTGGCGATTTACAGGGAGAAGCCAAGGCTGCGTTTGACCCCAATGGAGACAAAACCTTTGAAGAAGTCATCGCTAAATTCAATACCGACTGGGTATGGGGCGAGCCTGCCCGCATGACCGCCAAGGCTTTTCTGGATAAAGGCGCTCCAGCCTATATGTACCAGTTTGGGTATGTGCCAGTTGCCGGACGGGAGCGTTCACCCTACGGCGCAGGTCATGGTTCTGAGGTGTCGTATGTGTTCAACACCTTGGATGCACCCCGCTGGGGGCCGCCCGTAGTGCCGACAGCGGAAGAAAAAGAACTGGCTAATATGCTATGTGCTTATTGGGCCAATTTCGCTAAAAAAGGAAATCCAAATGCGGAAGGGTTACCCAATTGGCCGCTCTATAACAATCATGAACAACCGATGCTTGACGTTGAAATGGATGGCAAGGTAGGGAGCAAACCAGACCCACGTAAGGCCCGGTTGGATGTAATAGAAAAAGCTTTTGTGAAACAACGGGGGAATATTCAATCTCGTGGCATTTAAATGGAGCGAAAACTCCAACAATCCTGATTGTCAAACTTAAAAAAAACAAGAAAATGAAATTCTCATTAATCGGGCTTTTAATCATCATGAGTGCGCAGTTTTCCTTCGCACAAAATTCAAAAACAGAACAGGAAATCATCAATCTTTCCAAAGACAAATGGCAATGGATGGCCGACAAAAACGTGGAGAAACTGGAACCTTTATTCCACGAGGAGTCGAAGTTTGTCCACATGAGCGGCACTTGGAAAAAGGACGAGGAACTGGAAATCATCAAAACCGGAAGTATCTGGTACAAAAAGGCAACTGTCCATGATACAGCGATAGAAATGTTCGGGAAAACGGCCATCGTTTGGAACCGGATTACGCTGGAGGCGGTAGTTCGGGAAAATGCGGTTACGACGGAGTTTACCGTTACCGAGGTTTATCAGAAAAAAGGCAAAAATTGGAAATTGTTGGACTTGACATTCAGCAGTGTGCGGGATACCCATGCGATTAAGCATTGAAAGGTCTGTAACATTGGTAGGCAAATCCGTAATCTGGTTATTTGGCATGAAGAACAACCTCCCGAACTTTGCATTTCAAAATGCTTAAAAATGAAAAAAATCACATCAATCGCCACGTTAGCCATGCTGGTAATTAATTTTTCAGATGCTCAAACGGGTCAAAAGACCAACCAGCAAAATCTTTGGACTTTGGTCTATGAAGGAGCCATTACTGAAAACGGAAAAGGCAAGGTTAATATCCATCCTGTAACCTATAAAATAAAGGATATTTCAATAGTGGCAAACGTTTATACTCCGCCAAATTTTGACGCTGCCCAAAAATATCCGGCAATTGTGATAGCGCACCCCAACGGTGGCGTAAAAGAACAAGTTTCGGGCTTATATGCACAACGTTTAGCGGAGCAAGGTTATGTCACCATCACAGCGGATGCGGCATACCAAGGTGGCAGCGGAGGCACTCCCCGCAATGTGGACAAACCAGCAAACCGAATTGAAGATATTTATGCAATGGGTGATTTTATTGCCCAATACAAAGGCGTTGATACTACACAATTGGGCTTGCTCGGCATTTGTGGTGGTGGCGGATATTCCTTGAAGGCAGCGCAGACAGACAAACGGTTCAAAGCAATTGCAACGGTCAGTATGTTCAATTCAGGCGTGGTGCGGCGCAATGGTTTTATGAACTCGCAAACAGCAACCATTAATGAGCGTTTAAAACAAGCGGCAGAGGCAAGGGCTTTGGAAGCCTCCGGAGGTGAAGTGCGTTATGCCGCCGATGCCAAATGGACGGATGAAATGGCAGACAAAATGCCGTTTGATTTGTACCGTGAGGGGCATTATTATTACAACAAAACCCATGCGCATCCCAATTCCACGTTCAGATATACCATGAGCAGTTTATTGGATTTAATGGCTTGGGATGCAAGCACCAATATGGATTTGATTGACCAGCCATTATTGATGATTGCCGGAAGCAAAGCAGACACCTATTACATGACGGACGAAGCGTTTGGAAAAGCTACCAATGCAAAAAGCAAGGAATTGTTCCTCGTTAATGGAGCAACGCATATCGAGACCTATTGGAAGCCGGAATATGTTTCGCAAGCGATAAGTAAGTTGCTTAATTTTTATCAAAATAACCTATCCAACCCGACCTCCGACCCGATAATCATTCAGGAACAGGGCAGTTTCGCCGTAGGCGGCACGGTCATCACTAACCCCGGCACCTTCGACCCCTACAAGCCCACACCCGACGGGCAAACCTTTCGTGGCGACCATGCCTATGTTTTTTATCAAATTCCAGCGAAAGCCCGCAAGCTTCCATTGGTGATGTGGCATGGCATCGGTCAGTTTTCCAAAACTTATGAGACTACGCCGGACGGACGGGAGGGTTTTCAAAACATTTTCCTGCGCCGAAATTATGGCGTATATCTCCTTGACCAGCCACGGCGGGGCGATGCAGGTCGCAGCACGGTAGCTGCTACCATCACGCCTACTCCCGATGAACAGCAGTGGTTTGACGTATTTCGGGTCGGTATATGGCCCAATTATTTTGACGGCGTACAATTTTCCCGTGACACCAATACGCTGAACCAATACTTCCGTTCGATGGTGCCCAATATTGGACCGATTGATATTAATGTCAATACAGATGCGGCTTCGGCGCTGTTTGATAAAATAGGTCCTGGCATCCTTGTTACCCACTCCCATTCCGGTGGCATGGGCTGGATTACCGCCGTCAAAAATCAAAACATAAAAGCCATTGTATCTTATGAACCCGGCAGTGGTTTTCTATTTCCAGAGGGCGAAGTGCCTGCGCCAATGGAAAGTGCGGGCGGCACGCTCACAGCTTCAGCTGTGCCTATGGCGGATTTTATGAAGCTCACCAAAATCCCGATTATTATTTATTACGGCGATAATATACCTGATAAACCATCCCCCAATCCCGGTGCGGACGGGTGGCGGGTGCGCCTTGCAATGGCGAGGTTGTGGCGAGATGCCGTTAACAAGCATGGAGGCGACGTGACCGTTGTTCACCTGCCAGAAATAGGCATTCGGGGCAATACCCATTTCCCGTTTTCCGACTTAAATAACCTTCAAATCGCCGACCTGATGTCGGAATTTTTGAAGGAAAAAGGGTTGGACAAATGAGCCATTTAATCAAAACTAGAACATGATGCGAAATCCAATCATCAAAATATGGTTGCTGCTGATTTTATACGGGTTAAAGTCATCAGCCCAAACTCCGCCCGATATGCTCAATATTATCTTCCCGCAAGGCGACAAAATTCAAGGCGGCAACTTCACCGGAACCGTCTGGGTGAAGTCCATTTTTCCGGCTGATTCCACCTTGAATGCCTCCATCGGCAACGTGGTCTTTGAACCCAAGGCCCGCTCGAAATGGCACAAGCACCCCGGCGGGCAGACCTTGCTCGCATTGGACGGCATGGGCTATTACCAGGAAAAAGGCAAGCCGCTGCAAATTCTGCGAAAGGGCGATACGGTGCGCTGCCCGCCCGATGTGGAGCATTGGCACGGTGCTTCGCATGACCATTGGTTTGTGCAATTGGCCATCACGCCGGAGCACCCGAAAGGCCGAGTAATTTGGCTGCACGAAGTGGGCGAGGAGGCGTATTCGGCAGGCATTGCGAAGCAAAATGAAGCCCTCGGCAGCCTCCATGATTTGGACAATCGCCACCAGCACATCGTCGCTATTTCGGCGCTCACGGCAAAGGGCGATTTGGAACAACTCAAAACCGCCCTGAACGCTGCTTTGGACGCCAAGCTCACAGTCAACGAACTCAAGGAAACGCTGGTACACCTTTACGCTTATTGCGGCTTCCCCCGCAGCATCCAGGGGTTGAACTCGTTGATGGCAGTGTTGGAAACCAGAAAAGCGCAGGGCATCACCGACGAAATGGGCCGTTCCGCCTCGCCCATCCCCGACGGTTTGAGCAAATACGAGCAAGGCAAAAAAACGCTCGAAGCCCTCACCGGGCAGCCGCTCGTCGCACCGCCCAAGTCGGGCTACGGCGCTTTCAGCCCGGAGATAGACGTGTTTTTGAAAGAGCATCTCTTCGCCGATATTTTCGGGCGGGACGTACTCAGTTACCAAGACCGGGAAGTGGCGACCATCACGGCCTTGACCTGCCTCGGCGGCGTGGAACCGATGCTGAAAAACCATATCGGCATTGCCTTTAATCTCGGCATGACGGAGGCACAGATGGGGGATTTGATGGCCATCGTGGAGGCGAATATTGGGGCGAAGGAAGCGGAGGCGGGGAGAAAAGTGCTGACGGAAGTGGTCGGCAAAAATAAGTAAGTAGCATGCCTAATCACAACTCAAATTTTCATAATGCCCTTTGCAACTGCAAACGTGTAGCACCCCATTTTCAAATTTATAAACAAGCCTGTGCTCTTGATTAATGCGTCGAGACCACCAACCTGAAAGGTTTTCGCTAAGCGGCTCTACCTGTCCAGTACCTCGGAACGGGTCAGTCCAAATTTCTCTGAAGAAGCCTTCAATCTTCACAATTTTGTCATTGTGGTGTTCTTGAAACCAGTAAATGAGGTCATCTTTAGCCTTATCGGACAATAAGTAGCCGACATTTACAGGAAACCAAGTATCAACGTCGGCATGTGTGCGCAGTGGTGGTAAATTGCTTTTCCGAAACCAATCTTTGAAATCTTCACTTACCCCAGCCTCCGTGCAAGCATTGTAAACTTCTACATTTAGAGTATCGTCAGAATCTTTAATTATGCTCAAACCAACTTTGCTCTTTGCCCAAACAGGATGGGAGCAAAAGCTGACAGCAAGCGTACGCTTTAACCACGCATTGGCAAGTCCGTTCACTTCTGAGCCATTAGCGTCATGCTCATCTTCGTTGAGCAGAAAATTGGAGAGGATAAATTCATTTTCCTGTTCTTCATTTAAATCCTCGAAATAAGGGAAGCGTCTCAATCCATTGAAAAGAATTCGCTCAGTCTGGCTAACCGTGTTGTCAGATAGCCATTGATTTAAAGTGTAATCATGCACCAATTCCGTTTCAAAGAACTCGGCGTTGGGAAGCCTAAGCCGGTTACACCCCATTTCATCCTTTGCCTTTTTACACACCAACAAAACCCCCTTCATAGCTTGTTTCGCATCGGTGGCTGTGCCTTCCAAGTCATGAACAGATAGTTCATTCAAGATGATTTCCATGTATCGGGAGAGTAGTTAGATGAGTTTAAAAAGTTGGTTGTTCCATTCATCGAGGAAGTTTGGCGGGTACTCGCTCAATTCACCTTTATGGTCAATCTTAATTGACGTGACATGAGAATATTGCTCGTGGTCGCTGGTCTTTCGGTCGAAAAAGAAGATTCGGGCATCATCTTTAGGGATATCACCCCTTTTCACTGCTACACGAACACCGTTGAGTATGTGGTCACTATGTGTTTCAGCAATGATTTGTGCCCCGGCTTTTGCTGCAAGCGCCATAAGTCTGCCCATTTCTGCTTGCCCCCGTGGATGCAAGTGCGCCTCTGGGTTTTCAATAATAATCAATCGGTCTTTTTTTGCCATAAGAAGTGCCAGCACGACCGGTAAGACGAAGCTAATTCCAAAACCCACATTCACAGGGCGGAAGTGGTTGGTAAAATCAGTTTTGGTTTCAAATCGAATATCGAGAAGCACCATTTCAGTGCCTGGCACAGCGGTTGTGTTCAGTTTTGTACCCGGTGAAATTTCTCCCAGCCAAGCATCAACCTCATGTATGAGTGAGCGAGAGCGGGCTTTGGGGTGGTGCAGGGCGTTAGAAAGTATTTTTTCGCTTGTTCCAAATACGTTTAGGTAGTGTACAGCATATTCGCCTTTTGAGCCAATTTGCCCACGACGTTCGATATAACCATTTGAGGAACTATAGGAAGTTCGAGGTCCGATTCGTTCAGCATTGAGGTATTGGAAATTGTCAGAAAACAAATTGAAGTGTTCGATTAAGTGTTTGTAATTGTGCTTTTCTTCGCATTCTAATACTTCTCCATCAGCCTGATATTTGAAATTCCAATTTCTTGACATCCCTTGCTCATTTTCTATTCCAACAATGATTAACTTCTCCTCACTGTATTGGTAGAAAACATCCCTGCCTTTCCCTAATGAAGCAAACTCTGGATGATTTAGACTCAGAATCCCTCTCTCAAGGCTATCATTCGACTGCTTCAGCAACAATAGCGTTTGAACCATGCTCGATTTGCCCATGCCATTGATGCCAGCCAGTAAATTAAGTTTGCCTAATGAAAAGTCAGCTTCCTTAATGGCTTTGAAGTTTTTAATAAACAGTCGGTTAAGCATCTTTTAGCGTATTTTGTATTAATTTTTCAATTGCAGAAAAGCGGGTAACGACCCTTGTTTTATCTCCTGTACCTTGTGAAATGGAAG
>CAYTZS010000146.1:0-13960 GCA_964442355.1 uncultured Saprospiraceae bacterium
GTTTGCAATGGAACCTAACGAGGCCACTATTGCCGAAACGGAGTACGGTGGGGCGTTCACGAGCGCTGTGCAGTGGCGTAATTTTTACGGGGTACAGTTCCATCCAGAGAAAAGCGCAGCTGCGGGTGAGCAGCTGCTACGCAATTTTTTAAACCTGAAATCATGAAAAAAATCGAGGTAGTACCAGCGATGGACCTCATCAATGGCCACTGCGTCCGCCTCCGCCAAGGCGACTTCTCGCAGCGTACCGACTATGCCGACGACCCTGTGGCCGTTGCCAAGCAGTTCGAGGCGGCGGGCTTTCGTCGGCTGCACATGGTGGACTTGGATGGAGCGAAGGCGTCTAAGCCGAAAAACTTGCATATTTTACAAAAAGTGGCCGCCGAAACTTCGCTGGTCGTGGATTTCAGCGGCGGAATCAAGTCGGATGCGGACATCGAGGCAGTGTTCGAAGCGGGGGCTTCAATGGCGGCCATCGGAAGTGTGGCGGTGAAGGATAAACCGCTGTTTTTCAAGTGGTTGAAAAAATACGGCACTGAAAAAATCCTGCTCGGCGTAGATGTTCGGGACGAAAAACTGGCCATTAGTGGCTGGTTGGAGCAGACGGAAATCGGGCTTTTTGAGTTTCTGAAAGAAATGACAGGAGCAGGTGTCCGGCAGGTTTTCTGCACGGACATCGGGCGGGACGGCCTGATGGCTGGGCCTTCCACGGCGCTGTATCGGCGGGTGCTGGCGCAATTTCCGGGGCTGCGGCTGACTGCCAGCGGCGGGGTCAGTTCGCCGGATGACCTGACGGAACTGGCGGAGATTGGCTGCGCTGGAGCGATTGTCGGTAAGGCGATTTATGAGGATTTTGAGAATCTAAAAATATGGAATTCATAAACTCCGTGAAATCTCAGTGCCTTGTGCCTCCGTGGTAAATTAAACACGGAGGCACAAAGGCACATAGAAACACTTAGAAACTCATGCTTGCAAAACGCATCATCCCCTGCCTCGACATCAAGGACGGGCGCACCGTGAAAGGAGTCAACTTCATCAACCTGCGGGATGCTGGTGACCCCGTGGAACTGGCCGCCCGGTATGCCGCCGAGGGTGCCGACGAACTCGTTTTCCTCGACATCACCGCTACGCACGAGGGGCGCAAAACCTTTGCGGAACTGGTGCGCCGCATTGCGAAAGCCATCAATATCCCGTTCACGGTGGGCGGTGGCATCGGCTCGGTGGCAGACGTGTCGGTGCTGCTGGAGGCTGGGGCGGACAAGGTATCGGTGAACTCGGCGGCGGTTCGCAATCCGCTGTTAATCAACGAATTGTCGAGGGAGTTCGGCAGTCAGTGCATCGTGGTGGCCATTGATGCCAAGCAGGATAGGGGTGATTGGTGGGTCTATCTGAACGGTGGACGGCTGCGGACGGAGGTGCGTGCCTTGGATTGGGCAACGGAGGCCCAGGAGCGTGGCGCTGGCGAAATCCTGCTCACCTCGATGAACCACGACGGCAGCAAAAACGGCTTTGCCATTGAATTGACAAGGGCGGTTTCGGAGCGAGTGGGCATCCCGGTCATCGCCAGTGGCGGGGCGGGCAGGTTGGAACATTTCACCGAAGTTTTTACCGAAGGAAAAGCGGATGCAGCACTGGCGGCGAGTATTTTCCATTTTGGGGAGATTGCGGTGCCGGATTTGAAGCGATATTTAACGGATAACGGCGTTGCCGTTCGGATTTGAATTAGAATCGCACACGGATTGCACGGATTGGACACGGATTTAAAGGATTCAAAATCTGTGAAAATCCGTGTCCAATCCGTATAATCCGTGTGCTAACTCGCAAACAAAATCACCATGCAAATCAACTTTCAAAAATACCCCGACGGTCTTGCTCCGGCCATCATCCAGGATGCACAAACGGGCGTGGTGCTCATGCTCGGCTTCATGGACGAGGCGGCGCTGGCGAAGACTTTGGCGGAGAAACGGGTCACGTTCTTCAGCCGGAGTAAGCAACGGCTTTGGACGAAAGGCGAGACCAGCGGCCACTTCCTCAATGTGGTGGAGGCCCTGCCCGACTGCGATGCAGACACGATTTTGTTCAAGGTAAAACCGCACGGGCCTGTTTGCCACACGGGGAGCGATACGTGTTTTGATGAAAAAAACGAAGGAGCGTTTTTGCCAGCGCTGGAAGCGGTGATTCGGAAGCGCTTTGAAAATCCTATTGAAAATTCCTACGTGGCTAGTCTGGCAAAAAAGGGGGTGAAAAAAATAGCCCAAAAAGTGGGGGAAGAAGCCGTCGAGACGGTGTTGGAGGCGATGGACGACCAACCCGAGTTGTTCCTCGGAGAGGCGGCAGATTTGATGTTTCACCTGTTGGTGCTGTTGCGGGCAAAAGGCCACTCGCTTGCGGATGTTGAGGCGGTTTTGCGAAGCAGGAATAAATAGATTTTGTAGTTTTTCCGAACTTCGCTGCGGCCACAGTTCACCGTTCAAAGTTCACCGTTCAATTATGGAAGCATACGCACAGGCACTGAACATTGCTGTTCCCATCTTTATCCTGCTCATTCTCATCGAGGAAGTGGCCGCCCGTATCATGGGCAGGCCCGTAAACCGGGGGTTGGACGCCGTGAGCAGCCTCAGCAGCGGCATCGCCAACGTGGTGAAAGACGTGCTGGGCCTCAGCATTGGCGTCATCAGCTACGGCTGGATGGTGGAGCACCTCGCTATTTTTTCCATCCAAGCAACTTGGCTCGTCTTCGTACTTGCCTTCATCGCCAAGGACTTTGCAGGCTACTGGACACATCGGCTGGAACACGAAGTCAATTTCCTCTGGAACCGCCACATCATCCACCACAGCAGCGAGGAGTTCAACCTGAGCTGCGCACTGCGGCAAAGCATCAGCGAGATTTTCCGACTTTTCACCTTCCTTTTGCTGCCTGCGGCAATACTCGGCATCCCCGTGGAGGTCATTGCCGTCATCGGGCCGATACAGTTGTTCCTGCAGTTTTGGTACCACACCCGTTTGATTGGCAAAATGGGGCCGCTTGAGCACATCCTCGTCACGCCGTCGCACCATCGGGTTCATCATGCGATGAACAAGGAATATTTGGACAAAAACTACGGCCAAGTTTTCATCATTTGGGACAAAATGTTCGGGACGTTCCAGCCTGAACTGTCCGATGTGCCGCCTGTTTACGGCGTGAAAAGACCCGTGAAAACTTGGAACCCCATCCTCATCGGCTGGCAGCACTTCTGGCTGCTGCTCACTGATGCGTGGCGCACCCGTTCGTGGAGGGACAAGCTGCGCCTTTGGTTCATGCCCACCGGCTGGCGGCCTGCTGATGTGGCGGCGAAATACCCCGTCAACATCGTGGAAGATTTCGGCCAATTCAAGAAATACGACTCCCAGCCGAGCCGTGTACTTGTCGCTTGGTCGTGGGTGCAGCTTACCGTCACTTTGGCGCTGATGTTCTACTTGTTCAACCAAATCGCCCATATCGGGATGCCGTGGATGCTGTGGTACGGGGCTTTCTTGTTCGCCAGTGTTTTCAGCTACACGACACTGATGGACAAAAGCCGCTGGGCCGTGTTGACGGAGGCGATTCGGGCACTGTTTGGCTTTGGGTTGCTTTGGTGGCAGGGCTGGGACTGGTTCGGTTTGGGGGTGATGGGAAGCTATGGTATGGCGGGGTTTTTGGTGGTTTCGCTGGTGGGTTCGCTTTATTTTTTTTCCGCTGAAATCAACAGTAAAAGCACATCGGCCAGCACTGTTGGCGCTTGACCGATGTGCGATTATTTCTAAAAATAAACCCGGTACATCAAGTTCGGAAAAAAGCCAAACTGCGTCATGTAGCCCACCTTGTTTGGCTCGTTTTCATCATAAAATTCCATGATGCGGCCCTTGTGGTTCGTCACGTTGTCGAGGTTCAAGAACAGCTCGTGGGTAGCATGGGGCTTGTTCCATTTGTAGCTGGCCGACACCTGAATTTGATAGGCATCCTCCAAGCTGTTTTCAAATGCCTTTGAATAGTCCCAAACCTGCCCTTTTTCGGGGTCAACTGCGAGGTTGCCGTTGGCGTCCCGCAGCAGCGGGATGATTTTTCGGCCTCCGGCCAAATACGCCTTGAAGTTCAGGCCGAGCGTCTGGTTTTTCTTGCGCCCCAAGCCGGGAAACTCCTTGCCGCCAAGCAGGTTCACGAGGTAGTTGCCGTTGAAGGGCGTATTGCGCTCGATGCCGTCGAGGGCGGTGTACTTCGATTCGTAGAGCGAGGCGTTCAGCATGAAATAGTAGTTTTGGCTGAAAAACTTTTCGAGCGTCAGCTCTATGCCGTAGTTGCGGCCCTTGCCCTCGTTCACGAGGTCAACGTAGCGGAAATCAAGGCCCTCCACCACCGTGGCAAAGTAGCTCGTGTCGAGGTTTTCCACGGGCAGGTCGTAGAGGCGCTGGTAGTAGGCTTCCAGCTTGGCCCTCAGGTTCTTCCCGATTTTCTGTTCAAAACCAAGGACGAAGTGGTCGGCATTGAGCAAGCCCATATCACGGTTCACCTCTGCGAAGCTGCCGTCGGCCTGTTTCACCTTCGTAAAATAGTGGTGGATGCTCTCCGTCGTGCTGTGCTTGCCGTAGCCAAGTCGGAGGGTACTTTGTGGGGCAGCCTTCCACTCCACAGCGAGGCGAGGTTCGAGGGTGCTTTTCGAGTTGAGCAGTACGTTCATGTTGTGCAGGCCGGCCACCACCGAGAGGCGCTCGCTGACCCGCCATTTCCATGAAGCGAAATTGCGGAGCGTGCCCACGTTTTCATCAAAATCAACCAAACTGACCTGTTCGCCGCCCTCGCTCGGCCATTGGTTTTGCTCAAAATCAAAGTCGAAAAGCGTGTACTTCACCCCCAGTTGCAATTTGTGACGGGCGTTGAACTTCTGGTTGTAAGTCGTTGACAACCTGTAAGTTGGCTTGCGCAAATCTCCCTCGAACTGCTTGCGGCGACTGACGACTGAGTCCCGCACGAATTCATTGTTTTCATCGTAAATTTTCAACAGCTTTGACTCAAAAATGTCGTCCTGGATGCCCTCGTTGGAGTAGGTGAGCGATGAGTTGAGCAGCCCCTTTTTGCCGAGGTTGATGCTGTGCTTCAGGCCCGTGTTGAGCAGGTGCGATTTTTTGTCAAAATCGTTGCGAAGCGTTGCCTCAACAGCATTGTCACCGGGGATGACCCAGATGGCTGGCGTCACGTCCTCGAAGCTGAAGCTGCTAAGTCCGCCCATGCCGTAGAGGGTGAACACGCCCATTTTTTCCGTCGGGAAAACCAGTTTGAAAGTCGCATCTTGGAATTTCAGCACCCCGCTGAAATCACCCAACAGCCCCAATTGGCTGAGCAAGCCTGCTGTCGAGTAGCGGTAATTCAGCAGAAATGACGGCCTACCTGCGCCCCGACTGCCAACTCCCAACTGTCGATTGCCAACTCCCAGCGGCCCCTCCACCGTCAGCTCCGTACCCAACAGCCCGAAGCCGAAGACGCACTCCACTTGTTCGTTGTTGCCGTTGCGCAAGCGAACATCATAAACACCGGACAGCACATCACCGAACTCGGCGGTGAAGGCCCCCGTGTGGAAGTCGCTTGCTGCCAGCAGGTTGTTGTTGAGGATGCTCACCGAGCCGCCCACGGAGCTTTGGTCGCCGAAGTGGTTGGGATTGGTGATTTGCTCGCCTTCGAGCCGCCACTGCACATACTTGGGCGAGTTGCCCCGCACGATGATGTCGTTGGAGCCGTCCTGTGTGCTGGTGATGCCCGCAAAATTCGAGAGGATGCGGCTGGGGTCGTTGAAGCCGCCAGCGTAGCGGTTAGTCTCCTCTGGCGAGATACTGCGGGCGCTGAGCATGGCCATTTCGTTCAATGCCTCGCCCTTGTTGCGGGTGGCTGTCACCGTCACCTCCGCCATTTTCACGGCGGATTCCTGCATGAGCAGGTTCAGCACCACTTCCTTGCCGCTGTTCACGACGATGTTCGGCACTTGGAGGTTCTCGTAACCAACATAGGTGAGGGTCAGTTCCACCCTTCCAACTGGAACGTTTCCGAAACGAAATTGGCCGTTTTCGTCAGTAACTGTGCCGATTTCAGGGGACATGTAAACCGTTGCCCCGATGAGCGGCAGGCGGCTGTCCGCATCGAGCACGCTGCCTCGGATGGTCTGGGTGAGGGATTGGGTGAAGGAAAACGTCGCTAAAAACAATAGGATTAAGGTAAACCCGGATGATTTCTTCATTGAAATTAGTTTTAGAAATTTTCCGGCAAAGGTGGTAGGGTAGGGAGGAGGGGTTCATTGACTTTGGGTAAGAAATGGGCGAGTACAAAACGAAACTGGGCGAAATCGGAACAAATCCGACTGTCTTACTGAGCATGATTTATTGGCTATTTCGCCATAATCCGCTTGCGGATGCGGCTCAATGATTCTGGCGTAACTCCCAAGAAACTCGCCAGTTGGTACTGCGGCACTCTGACAAGCAGCTCGGGGCGGGTCTGGAGGAGGTTCAAGTAGCGTTCCTCTGCGCTTGACGTGATGTAGTCGGCCAGCACTTCTTGGCTTTTCTGAAGTTCAATTTCCACACCGACACGGCTAAGGGTTTCCATGCGGGGCATTTTTTCAAAGAAAGCCTGCTCGTCTTCTGGGCGGCCTTCAACCAGAATACAGTCCTCGTTGCAGACGAGGTAGAACTTGGATGGCTTGTTTTCATAAACAAATGTGGAACTGACGGGCATTCCTTCGGTGAAGAAATGGGTGGTCTTCTCATCGCCATCCATCAAAAAATACTGCCTGATGCAACCTTGCAGCACGAAGTAGCAGGTGTTGCCGATTTGCCCTTCCCGCAGCAGTAGCTTCCCTTTTTCATGTGATTTTACGTTGATCAGTTCAAGAATCTGCTGAATTTCAGCATCGCTCAATGGAGCTATTTGGCTAACATAGTTGATGAGCACTTGCTCTGCTGGGCTGAGTTTGCGTTTTGCCTGGTTAGAGGATGCGGTGCTGCGAAATGAAGTCTCAATCATGGTTGCAAAGTTGTTTTTTAAAAGGCCAAAATAGGCACGGCATGTCCCATTGGTTCAAATTTTCGACCAAAAATGCTAAAATGCCCAAATCCAGGATTTGGAAAACAAGTGTTTGGGGTGCAATGGCTATTGGTTTGAAGCTGGAAATGTCACCTAATTAATGTCATTGATTCGTTATTATTAGTTGAATTCCTTTTTTTGATTAAAATAAATTGTTTTAAAATTTTGAAATTCAAAACAAGTCAAACATCTTTGCATCGAGCTTTAGCAGTAAATGAACATTCCTCATAACAAAAGCATTTTATTAATATGTTGTGAATGGCTTACTGTAACAAAACGAGCGCCGACTGAAGTCACATAGTTTTATCATCAAAACCAGTTGCGATGGAACTTCAAATCTTGGTTAGCAAAAAAGGTACAAAAGTCGTTTTAGCATCGAGTTTGCACGCTGCACTCGGCCTCCCCAACAAGCTTTACGCCGCCAACCTGCGGCACTGGCTGCACGATGTTTACCAATTCCACGACGGAATCCGCAAGCCGGAGCATTTCAAGGACTTCGCCCGCAGGCAAAGCAAAGAGGTGGTCGTGGACGACTACTACCTGTCCATTGAGTTTGCGAAGCTCATTACCCTCAACTCAAAAAGCAAGGTAAAGCTCAAATATGCCACTTGGCTGCTAGGCCACGAAGAACCGAACGACCGGGATAGCTTGCTCTCCGTGGAGCAAGTGTTGGCCGTATTGGAGCTGTCCAAAGTGATGGGCTTGGTTTCTTGCCAAACCGCCTGCGAGCAAAAGCACCTCGAGATTTACGAGGAGCGAAACGGTGGCAGCGCAGCCAATTGGTGGAATTTCCGCTCAGAATTGCTGGGCTACTCTAACGAAAAACTGCGGGAAGCCATGCAGCAGCAGGGCAAAAAAGCCGAAGGCAAGTCGCAGCGACAGATGCTCATGCAGGTGGACAAACATGAAATGGTGCGCACGGCGGTCATTGACTTGTTCATGGGCCTTGGCAAGCCAGAGCAATACGCTCAAAGCCTCGGAAATTTGGCAAAAGTATTTGCCCGTGAGCTTAATGTGGAGATTTTTGATGACAGGGATGCTGCCCCCGCATTTCTGCCAAAACTGGACGGCGAGCTGGCAGAAGAAGTAAAAGATGTCCGCAAAATGAGGTACTTGCAGCGGTGGGAAGGTCTAAAAATGGCGAGCTGAGGAAGTATGAGCGATGAGTTATGAGTTATTTGCAGGCATCAGCCTACTCATAACTCATAACTTTTAACGCTAAACTACTTCAGCACTGCCACCTCAAAGTGCATCCCGTCCAAGCGGCTGAAGTGGCCGCCCCAGTAGAAACCATGCTTGTTGGCAATGGCGACGAGTTCACGCACTGAGCCTTTCTCGCCGATGAGGGCAGGTACTTGGCCAAGTTTGTTCCAAGCATAATTGATGTCAAAAGCGGTTCCGAAGGAGTGGTTGCTGAGTACCTTGCGGCTACCCCGCACGTATCGGGGAACGTAAGAACCTTCCCAACTCAAGATGTGCTTCATCATCCCTGCCTTTTCCCAATCAGCAAAAAGGTTGACCAATTGCTCGGCACCCAATCGGTGAAACTGGATTTTACCGCTTGGAGGCACTCCTTTGATTCCCTTCAATTGTGGTATTTCAGGACGGACGATGTTTTTATCGGCCCACCCATCTGTGATGATGATGGCTTCAGTCCCATCCCCTGCCGACTTGAACTTGAAGTTGCCAAAGATTTTTGCACGGGCAGCATTGCCCACCAGTGGGTTGAAGCTGGGCTTCGCCGGAAATTCGAAGGCTTCTTTCAGTCGGTAGCCCGCCCGAAAGGCAGCGAGATAGGATTTTGGGCCAACCTCACCATCGCCTTTGAGGCCGTTAGCTTCTTGAAATTTAACGGTTGCGGTATGGGTTTTTGGCCCAAAATCGCCATCGGCAACGATTTGATGGTTGTCGAGACCGATGAGAAAGTATTGCCAGCGCTTGACTTGCGGCCCGTTAGAGCCCAGTTTGATTGTTTCCATAACACAAAAGGACTTTTGAGTGAAAAATCGTGGCGCAACATAGGCCAATATTTTATCATTTCCAAGGATAGTCAGCGACTTGCATCAAAAACGCAGTGTGCTTGTCTGCTGTAAATGGTAGTGAAATGCCAGATGCTTGACAGAATGGTTGGTTTGCAAATTGCTACATTTGCCACCTTGCAAAACTGACTTTCTATTTAAAAAATTAACATGCGGAACATCCTATTTCTTTGCCTTTTGGCCATCTCCTTTTCACTTCAAGCACAGCAATTTTCGAGGATAAAAATCAACTTTGATGCTGCCCACGGCCTGGAGCAGCTGGCAGCATTGGGGCTGGACGTTGACCACGGTCACCTGCAGCCCGGCAAGTATTTCATCGGTGAATTTAGCCAAACCGAAACCACGGAAATGCAGGCTGCTGGATTCGGAGTAGAGGTGTTGATTCCTGACTTGCAGGCGCACCGCCGGGAGTTGAACGAATCAAAAAAATCAGCGGTGCAGAGGGTGTTGCCGCCTTGCCCCGAAGGTACGGTCACGCCAGTGGAGACCCCCATCAACTATTTGCCTGGTACGATGGGAGGGTATTTTACTTACCAAGAAATGATTGATATACTTGACCAAATGGCACAGATGTATCCCAATCTCATCAAAGCAAAACAGCCGATAACCAGCGCCTACACGACACATGAGGGGCGTCCCCTTTATTGGCTAAAAATCTCCGACAACCCGAACGAGGACGAGAATGAACCTGAGGTGCTCTACGATGCCCTGCACCATGCCCGTGAGCCCAACAGCTTGTCGCAACTGCTGTTTTACATGTGGTACCTCCTCGAAAACTACGATACCGACACCGAGGTCAAGTACCTCGTGGACAATACAGAAATGTATTTCGTGCCTTGCATCAACCCTGACGGCTACATTTACAATGAAACGACTAATCCCGATGGCGGTGGAATGTGGCGCAAAAATCGCCGCGACAACGGCGACGGCACTTTCGGGGTTGACCTCAACCGAAACTATGGTTATCAGTGGGGTTTCGATAACACTGGCTCTTCGCCCAACCCCAACTCAGCGGTGTACCGGGGGCCAGCTCCCTTCTCCGAGCCAGAAACGCAGATGATGCGGGATTTTTGCCTCGCCCACAACTTCCAAATCGCCCTCAACTACCACACATTTGGCAACCTGCTCATATACCCTTGGGGGTGGGTGGATGGTTCCTCACCAGACCATGCCACGTTTTCCACTTTTGGGCCATTCATGACCCGAGAAAACAATTTTCTCACTGGTTTTGGCTCGCAGACCGTGGGCTACACGACCAATGGTGGCTCGGACGACTGGATGTACGGCGAGCAGTTGTCAAAGCAAAAAATCTTCGCGATGACACCGGAGGTTGGTCCGGGGGAATGGGGTTTTTGGCCACCAGCCGATGCCATTGATAGCTTGAACAAGGGTACTCTGTCCATAAACTTGACCACTGCGCACCTGGTGTTGAACTTCGGTGTGCTAACGCCCGGAGGCGACCGTTTCCTTAGCGAGCAGCAAGGCTCGATTTTGTATTCGCTGCAAAAAATGGGGTTAGCTCCAGGTCTTCTCACCGTGAGTTTGGTGCCGGTCAGTGACAATATTGCATCCGTGGGCAGCCCTATCAACTATGGGATGTTCCACTTGGAGGAAGCCTCTGGCGGCATCCCATTCACGCTAAAATCATCGGTTCAGGAGGGCGATTTGGTACAGTTTGAACTCGTGCTTGACAATGGCCTGTACCAATGGAAGAAGCCTATCGAGCGCATTTATACCACACTTGCTGAAACTGTGCTGTTTGATGCTGCCGATAACATCAGCGGATGGGATGCTGCCGATTGGGCGCTTACCGATGAAGACTATCGCTCTGCTCCGACCAGTTTTACCGACTCGCCAAGCAGCGATTATTTACCCAATTCTTTCACCGAAATTGAGCAGAAAGAACCGATAACCGTGGAAGGAGCAAACAGCGTGACGCTTAGTTTTTGGGCAAAATGGAACATTGAGGAAGACGAGGACTACGTGCAAATACTTGGCAATTTCGATGGCACGGGCTACCAAACGCTTTGCGGAAAATACACAGAGTCAGGCACGATTGAGCAATCTTTCGATGAGCCACTGTACGATGGTGTGCAGCAAAACTGGGTTCGTGAGGAAATTGACCTAACCGAATGGCTCAATATTGACGACATCGTTGACTTTCAATTTAAGTTCCGCTTGGTTTCTGATGATTTCATTGAAACTGACGGCTTTTACTTCGACGATTTCGAGTTGAATATTGTGAAAGATGGAGTGTCCAAAACAGAAAAGCTTGACCTGTCTGATTTTACGCTAACTACTCGACCAAACCCTGCGTATGACTTTGTTGTAGTTGAGCTAAACGGTGGTGAAACTCTGACTGGTAGCAGTATGCAGTTGCAGGTTTTTAATGCTTTGGGGCAAATGGTTGCGCAGCAAAACGTCCATGGGAAAATCTTTCGATTAGAAACTACAAATTGGCAACCCGGAGTTTATCAATACCGACTTTCGGTAGATGACAAGTGGCTGCCAGCAGCTAGGTTCGTGGTAGGCCAATAAGTTTGGACACAAAGCATATAATTTCGCATGTTTTTTCAAGGCAAAAAATAGTTTTTACAAAATGCAGTGCCTATCTTTGCGCCCGTTTTTGGAGGGCTTTTTTGCTTTTTAAAATAACACAACACAATTTTTTAATTAAATTTCTGTAACATGTTCGCAATCGTAACCATAGCCGGTCAGCAATTTAAAGTGACGGAAGGCCAAGAGCTGTTCGTCCACCGGTTAGAAGCCGCAGAGGGCGCCAATGTTTCGTTCGACCAGGTACACCTGATTGACCGGAGCGGTGCAATCAACGTCGGCACGCCGATAGTGAAGGGCGCCAAAGTGGCCGCCACTGTCCTAAACCCGCTCGTGAAGGGCGACAAAGTCATCGTTTTCAAGAAGAAAAGGCGCAAAGGCTACCGTGTGAAAAAGGGCCACCGTCAGCAGTTCTCGAAAATTAAAATCAACTCGATTACTGCCTGATACTTAGGCGTCATTCTTTTCCGGTGCTCGTCGCCGGGTATTTCTCAACCATTAAAAATCTAAAAAATGGCACATAAGAAAGGGGAAGGTTCAACCCAGAACGGCCGGGACAGTAATGCCAAACGACTCGGTGTAAAACTTTTTGGCGGCCAAGTGGCCGTTGCTGGCAATATCATTGTTCGTCAGCGTGGCACGAAGTTCCACGCAGGTGACAATGTTTATATGGGCAAGGATTATACGCTCCATGCATCAGTAGCAGGCAAGGTGGCTTATCGTAAGACTCGCCGTGATCGGACTTTTGTCAGTGTTATCCCGTTCGATGTTCCTGAAACGGTTGCAACGATTACCAAGCCAGCAACCAAGCCAGTAGGAAAAGTGGCGATTCCAGTAGCAGTGGCCGTTAAGGCAGCAGCACCTGCGCCAGCTGCTCCTGCCGCCAAGAACGACGACCTGAAAAAAATTGAAGGCGTTGGCCCAGCAATCGAAAAATTGCTTCATGCCGCTGGAATTACTACATTTGCTGGCATGGCAGCTACCGCACCAGAGAAGATTAAGGAAGTTCTGGTTGAAGCAGGTTCACGTTTCGGCTTCCACGACCCAACTACTTGGCCACAACAAGCTGGCCTTGCCGCTGAAGGCAAGTGGGATGAGTTGAAGAAATTGCAAGAAGAACTCGATGGAGGAAAAGCAGTTTCAGCTCAGGAAGAGGAATAAGCAATCTGAATAGTTTTAGTTTTCATAGCTTTATATTTGGAGTCCTACCTGCAAGGGTGGGACTTTTTATATCTGACGATAGGGCAAAAAAGAAGGGGTGAGCGTCGTTTCGACGCCCACCCCTTCCTTTTTTTTACTCATTGCCCCCCTGACCCGCACTACCTTTTAAAGAGCGACTCCACAAACGCCCGTTTGTTGAATACTTGGAGCTTGTCTATCGCTTCACCTACGCCAATGTACTTGATGGGGATTTTGAATTGGTCGGAAATACCAATGGCCACACCGCCCTTGGCGGTGCCATCGAGTTTTGTGAGTGCTAGGCAGCTAACGTCAGTGGCGGTGGTGAACTGCTTGGCCTGCTCAATTGCGTTTTGACCGGTGGTGGCGTCAAGGATGAGCATCACATCATCTGGTGCGTCGGGCAGGCACTTGCTGATGGAACGTTTGATTTTTGTCAGCTCGTTCATCAAGTTTATCTTGGTGTGCAAACGCCCGGCAGTGTCAATAATGCAAACATCGAGGTTGTTTTTTAGTGCATAATCCACAGTTTCATAAGCCACTGCTGCGGGGTCAGTGTTCATGCCTTTGGCGTAAAAGTGACATCCTACCCGCTCTGACCAGATTTTTAGCTGGTCAACAGCTGCGGCCCGGAAGGTGTCGCCTGCACCAATGACGACCTTCTGCCCAGCCTTGGTAAACTGGTAAGCTAATTTACCGATAGTGGTGGTCTTGCCTACACCATTTACGCCAACTACTAGGAGTACATACGGCTTCTTGCCAGCAGGCGGTAGGAAGTCTTCGGTATCAGCGGTATTGTTTTCCTCCAGCATCTGCACGATTTCGTCCCGCATGATTCGGTCTAGCTCGCTGGTGTTCAGGTATTTATCCCGCTTTACCCTGTCTTCAATGCGATTGATGATTTTGACCGTGGTTTCCAATCCTACATCAGAACTGATGAGTATGTTTTCCAGTTCGTCCAGCACTTCCACGTCCACTGTGGACTTGCCTGCCACAGCTTTGGTCAGCTTGTCGAAGAACCCAGTCTTCGTTTTTTCAAGGCCTTGTTCGAGGTCTTGCTCTTTTTCCTTGGTGAAGAATTTTTTGAAGAAACTCATGTCCT